>JBMOGO010000076.1:0-15509 GCA_049318305.1 Polymorphobacter sp. | reverse complement strand
CCCAGACCCCATTCGATAGTGTGCGCTCGACAATTGGGGTCTGGGGCCAAGGCCCCAGCCGCCGGAGGCCCTGATCAGACGTCCAGATTGGCGACGTTGAGGGCATTTTCCTGGATGAACTCGCGGCGGGGTTCGACGACGTCGCCCATCAGGCGGGTGAAGATCGCGTCGGCGATGTCGGCCTCGCCTTCGTCGACGCGCAGGAAGGTGCGCGCCACCGGGTCGAGCGTGGTTTCCCATAATTGTTCGGCGTTCATTTCGCCGAGACCCTTGTAGCGCTGCACGGAAAGGCCCTTGCGGCCGGCGTCGAAGATGGCGGTGAGCAGGTCCGACGGGCGGGTGATGCGGCGGTCGCCGATCCTGGCATTGCCGCGATAGCTGGCGGCCTCCTGCACGGCGAGCGCGTGCAGGCGCGGCGATTCCGGTGAGGCGAGGAAGGCCGCGTCGATGATGTGATGGTCGGTGACGCCGCGCCAGTCGCGTTTCAGCACATAACCGCCTTCTGCGCCGGGCTCTGCCGTCCATACCGCCTTGTCGGTATCGGCGCTCGTCAACCAGGCGGCGGTGGCGTTGGCGGCGGTGATGGCACCGCTGCCCGACAGGCCGGGTTCCAGCCCGCCATTGAGCGCGAGCGCCTCGATGACCAGCGCCGGATAGCGTTTGGGCACATAGTCCATCAGCGCGCGCATCTTGCGCGCATGGTCGACCACGGCGCGCAGGTCGGCGCCGCTGCGTGGGCCGGCGTCGGTTTCGAGAATGCTGCCCGACAGGCCGCCGTCGATGAGATATTCCTCCAGCGCCGGATTGTCCTTCAGATAGACTTCCGAGCGGCCGCGCGACATTTTATACAGCGGCGGCTGGGCGATATACAAATGCCCGGCGCGAATGAGTTCGGGCATCTGGCGATAGAAGAAGGTCAGCAACAGGGTGCGGATATGCGCGCCATCGACATCGGCGTCGGTCATGATGACGATCTTGTGATAGCGCAGTTTTTCCAGCTTGAACTCGTCGCGGCCGATGCCGGTGCCCAGCGCCTGGATGATGGTGCCGATTTCGCGGCTCGACAGGATGCGGTCGAAGCGGACGCGCTCGACATTCAGGATCTTGCCGCGCAGCGGCAGGATGGCCTGGAACTGGCGGTTGCGGCCCTGTTTGGCGCTGCCGCCGGCGGAATCGCCTTCGACGAGGAACAGTTCGGATTTGACCGGGTCGCGTTCCTGGCAATCGGCGAGCTTGCCGGGCAGGCTGGCGATGTCGAGCGCGCCCTTGCGGCGGGTCAGGTCGCGCGCCTTCTTGGCGGCTTCACGCGCCGCGGCGGCGTCGATGATCTTGGCCATGATGGTGCGGGCGAGGGCGGGATTTTCCTCCAGCCAGATGGCGAGGCGATCGGCGATGAGGGCTTCCAAAGGTTGCCGGACTTCGGAGGAGACCAGCTTGTCCTTGGTCTGTGATGAGAATTTCGGGTCGGGCAGCTTGACCGAGACGATCGCGGTCAGCCCTTCGCGCATGTCGTCGCCGGTCAGCGAGACCTTTTCCTTTTTGAGCACGCCGCTGCTTTCCGCATAATTGTTGAGCGTGCGGGTCAGCGCGGCGCGGAATGCCGCGAGATGGGTGCCGCCATCCCGCTGCGGGATGTTGTTGGTGAAGCACAGCACCTGTTCGTAATAGCTGTCGTTCCATTCCAGCGCGACATCGATGCTGATGTCGTTGCTTTCACCGTGGATGGCGACGGGGGCGGCAATCAGCGGGGTTTTCGCCTTGTCGAGATATTTGACGAACGCCGCGATGCCGCCTTCGTAATAGAGCTCGACCGTCTGCTGTTCGGCGTGGCGGGCGTCGGTGAGGTGGAGGCGGACGCCGGAATTGAGGAAGGCGAGCTCGCGGAAGCGATGCTCGAGCTTGGCGAAATCGAACTCGATGATCTTGAAGGTGGCGGGGCTGGGCAGGAAGGTGACGCGGGTGCCGCGCTTGCCTTCGGGTGCCGGGCCGACGATCTTCAGCGGCGCTTCGGCATCACCGTGGCGGAAGCGCATCCAATGTTCCTGGCCGTCGCGCCAGATGGTCAGTTCCAGCCATTCGCTGAGCGCGTTGACGACCGAGACGCCGACGCCGTGCAGGCCGCCCGACACCTTGTAGGCGTTGGCGTCGCTGTTCTCGAACTTACCGCCGGCGTGCAGTTGGGTCATGATGACTTCGGCGGCCGACACGCCTTCCTCGGTGTGGATGCCGGTCGGGATGCCGCGGCCATTGTCGGTAACACTGACCGAGCCATCGGGGTTGAGCGTGATGTTGATCAGGTCGCAATAGCCGGCCAGCGATTCATCGATGGCATTGTCGCTGACTTCAAAGACCATGTGGTGCAGGCCCGAACCGTCGTCGGTATCGCCGATGTACATGCCGGGGCGTTTGCGCACCGCGTCGAGCCCGCGCAGCACCTTGATCGAATCGGCGTCGTAATCGGCCGGCGCCTGGTTGGTTTCGTCTGACAAAATCCGGGGTTCCTTGTCGCCGCGTCACACAATCGCGGACTTGTCACATGGCTATAGACTCCCGCGCGCGCGCACGCGAGAGGTAGTTACATCGGTGGCGCACGCTCGCTGCGGTAATAGGCAAAGCTGAGCGCCACCGCCGCCGCCCCGAGCAGGTGCCAGGCGGCATGGCCCTGCCACAGGCTTTCGGGGGCACATAGCGTACGCATCTGGTCTGGCACCCACAGCGCGAACGCGGCGATATTGGCGGCCAGCCCGGCGAGCAGCAGGCGCGATTGCACCGCCGGTCGCCGCGGCCGTGCCAGGAACCATTCGACGGCAATGGCGGTGACCAGCAGCACCGCGAACAGCCAGCGCCGGGTTTCCGGCGCGATCCACAGCAGCGCCGTCAGGCTACCGGCGATGGCGACATAGGCGATGACAGCGGAGCGCGCTGACAGGCCGCGCCAGCGCGCCAGCGCCCAGACCAGCGTGAAGCTGCCGAGCAGATACATGCCGAGCACATCGGCAAACTGCCCCCACAGCGTCAGCGTGGCGTGCAGCATGACGCTGCCCAGCCCGATGAAGATCGCGGTCAGCCCCAGCCACAGCGTTGGCCACCGGCCGAGTGCGCGCTGCTTGCCATTTTCGCCGTCCAGCATGATCCAGGCGCCGACCAGCACGAAACCGAGGCTCGACAGGCTGTTGGCGGGTTGCATCAGCATGGTGCCGGCGCGGGGTGCCTCGCAGAAGCAGTGGGTGCCGAGGCAGGTGGCGGGGGCGTAGAGGCTCCAGTCCGGCCCGGTGGCGGCGAGCAGCGCCAGTGCGACCAGTGTCCATTCGGCGGTCACGGTCACCGCCAGCATGGCGTGAAAGGCTGGCCGCAGGGTTATGCCAGCATCCCCGGCAGGGGCCGCACCGGGCTGGCGAGCACCTTGTCGACCTTGCGGCCGTCCACGTCGACAATCTCGAAGGTCCAGCGTTTCAACGCGAAGCTTTCGCCGGTTTCCGGCAGGTGGCGGAAATGTTCGAGGACAAATCCCGCGACGGTTTCATAGTCGCGGTCGGGTTCGAGGTCGAAGCCCAGCCGGTCGGCCATTTCATCCGCCGGCAGCGCGCCGGAGAACAGCCACGATCCATCGTCGCGCTCCACCGCCGGCGGATCGTTATGGTCGTCGACATCGCTGCGGAATTCCCCGGCGATGGCGGCGAGCAGGTCAGCCGGCGTGACGATGCCTTCGAAATGGCCATATTCGTCATGGACCAGCGCAATCGGGATTTCGGCGCCGCGCAGCACTGCCAGCGCCTCGACCGCGTCGATGACGTCGGGGATGACCGGGGCAGGACGCGCCAGCGAAGCAAGATCGAGCGGGCGCCCTTCGATCAGCGCCTGCACGACGTCGCGGGCCTGGAGCACGCCGATGATGTTGTCGACAGTGCCGCGCGCCACCGGCAGGCGGGTGTGCGGGCTGGCGGCGAGGTGGGTGCGGATGTCGGCGTCGCTCATGTCTGCGTCGATCCAGTCGATATCGCCGCGCGGGGTCATCACGCCGCGCACGCGGCGGTCGGCGAGGCGCATGATGCCCGATATCATCTGGCGCTCGCTTTCCTCGATGACGCCGGCGGTTTCCGCCTCCTGCACCACCGATCGCAATTCTTCCTCGGTGACGCGGTTGTCGCCGTGCTGCGCCTGGCCGAGCAGCTTGAACACCAGCGCCGACGAGCGGTCGAGCGCCCAGACCGCGGGCGTGGCGATGCGGCTGACCACCGCCATGATGGGGGCGACGAAACTGGCGAGTTTTTCCGGCGAGCGCAGCGCGAATTGCTTGGGCACGAGTTCGCCGACGATCAGCGACAGATAGGTGGTGATGACGATGACGACGGCAAAGCCGACCTCCTCCGCCAGGGCCGGGCGCACGCCGAACCAGGCCGTCAGCCTTTGCCCGACCGGCACCGCCAGCGTTGCGCCCGAATAGGCACCGTTGACGATACCGACCAGCGTGATGCCGATCTGCACCGACGACAGGAAGCTGCCGGGGTTTTCCGCCAGCGCCAGCGCAGCGCGCGCCCCGCGATGCCCGGACGTCGCCAGACCGCGCAGCCGCGGCCGCCGTGACGAGACAATCGCCATCTCCGACATGGCGAAGAAACCGTTGAGCAGGATCAGGCCCGCGATGATCGCGGTGTCCAACCAGGGGAAAGGCTGCATCGGCTCCGAAAAGTGGCGCGGGGCTGGGCTGCCCGCTCGGAGCCACCATAGGGTGAAAATCGGTTCACGCGAAGCGGTTGTTCATGAAACGGTCAGGCAAAAATGCTAACGGTTTCGAGACCTTTTGTTTCGCCGGGCGTTACGGACGCGCCAATCATCATCCAGGGAGGCCAAACATGGCAATCAAGACCAAGCTCACCATCGCCGTCATCGCGTCGGCGCTGACCCTGACCGCCTGTGTCACCGATCCGGACACCGGCCAGCAGACGCTGTCAAAGGGCGGCGGCGGCGCGCTGGCGGGCGCTGGTGCCGGCGCGTTGCTCGGCGCGCTGCTCGGTGGCCGCAACAACCGTGCCGAAGTGCTGATCGGCACTGGCATCGGCGCCATCGCCGGCGGGGCCATCGGCGGCTACATGGACAAGCAGGAGCGCGAATTGCGCGCCCGCACCGCCAACACCGGCATCGAGGTCGAGCGCGATGGCGAGGAGATCAACATCAAGCTGCCATCGGGCATCAGCTTCGATTTCAACTCCGCCGCCGTGAAACCGGAATTCCGCCCGGCGCTCGACCAGGTGGCGCAGACGCTGGCGTCGTATCAATCAACCTTCATCGATGTGTCGGGCCACACCGATTCCATCGGCAGCGACGCCGTCAACCAGAAGCTGTCGGAACAGCGCGCCCAGTCGGTGGCGGATTATCTCAGCTATCAGGGTGTCAACCGTGCCCGGGTGGCAACGCGCGGCTTCGGCAAGAGCTTTCCCATCGCATCCAACGACACCGAACAGGGCCGGGCCGAGAATCGCCGGGTCGAGATCAAACTGTCCCCGGTTACCCAGCAGGACATGAACGGCGGCCAGCCGCAGCGGCCGGGCCAGCCGGTGCGTCCGGGTTATCCGGGGTAAGCCGCAGACCCTGGCCGGCAGGGGATGATCGCGCCCGCATCGGCGGTGATCATCCCCGCAGAACTGCGCCCAGCTTGCCCGCCGCCGCGATGACCTTGGCCGACACTGCTTCGATCTCGGCGTCGGTCAGCGACTTTTCGGTCGGCTGCAGTGTGACCTCGATGGCAAGGCTGACCTTGCCGGCGCCGATCGCCGCGCCGGCAAAGCGGTCGAACAGGCGGACATTGCTGATCAACACCTTGTCGGCGCCGGCGGCGGCACGGACCAGCGCATCGGCCGCCAGCGTATCGTCGGCGACAAAGGCGAAATCCCGCGTCAGCGCCTGCAGCGCCGGCGGCGTGAACGCGCCGCGCGCCTTGCGGCCGCGCACCGGGGGCAGCGCGTCCAGATAGACTTCGACCGCCGCGACCGGGCCCTTCAGGTCGAATGCTGCCAGCGTTGCCGGGTGGATGAGTCCGAAATCGGCGAGCACGGCCTTGCCGAGAACGAGCCGCCCGCTGCGACCCGGGTGCCACCAGCCATCGGCCGGCGCCGCAACGCTCAACCGATCGACCGGCGCGCCGGCAATGGCCAGTGCGGCCAGTGCTTCCGCCTTGGCGTCATAGGCGTCAAACCCGCTGGCACCGCCGGTCTGCCAGCCGCGGGCACGGGCTTCGCCGGCAAGCAGGATCGCCGCAGTCGGATGCTCCGCATCGGCGCGGTAACGCTGGCCGATTTCGAACAGGCGCACGCTGGCGGCACCGCGATTCTGGTTGCGCTGCGCCGCCGCCAGCAGCCCGGGCAGCAAAGACGGCCGCATCGCCGCCATGTCGGTCGAAATCGGGTTGGCCAGCGTCCAGGCCGAACCGCCGAACAGATCGGCTTGGGCGGGCGGCAGGAAGCTCCAGGTCACCGCCTCGTCCGATCCGCGCGCCGCCAGTGCCCGGCGCAGCTTGCGTTCCAGCTTTTGTGCCGGCGTCGCGGTCTGCAGGGCAACACCTTCGGCGCGTAGCAGCGGCGTCGCTGGCACCAGGTCGAGACCGTGAATGCGGACGACTTCCTCGACCAGATCGGCCTCGCCGTCCCAGCCTTCGGTGGCGCCGGCAACACCGACATCGCGCCGCCAGCTTGGTACGGTAACCGACCAGGGGTCGCCGCGGGTTACGCTGAAGCCCAACCGTGTCAGGATCGCTTCCTGCGCGTCTTCGGGGACATCGATGCCGGCGAGGCCGAGCACGCGCGCCGGGCGATACTGCACGGTTTTCGGCGCCGTCGGTGCCGCGCCGGCGCGGGTCAGTTCGCTGGCATTGCCGCCGCACATGGCAAGAACGAGATGCACGGCAATCTCCAGCCCGTCATCGAGAAAAGCCGGATCGACGCCGCGTTCAAAGCGGCTGCGCGCATCGCTGGTCAGCAGCAGCTTCTGGCCGGTGCGGGCGATCGATTCGGGATCGAAATAGGCGCATTCGATCAGCACATCGGTGGTCGTTGCCGAACAGCCCGAGTGCATGCCGCCCATGATGCCGCCGATATCATGGACTTCGCGGTCGTCGGCGATGACCGTCATCGTCTCGTCGACGGAATAGGTCTTGCCGTTGAGCGCCATCACCTGTTCGCCGGCACGGGCCTTGCGGGCGACAAGGCCACCGGCCAGTTTTGCCCGGTCATAGACGTGCAGCGGCCGGCCAAGGTCGAACATGATGAAATTGGTGATATCGACCAGCGCGGAGATCGGCTTCTGGCCGATGGCCTTAAGCTTCTGCTGCATCCACGGGTGCGAGGCGCCGTTGCTGACGCCCGACACGGTACAGGCATGGAAGGCCGGGCAGCCCGCCGGATCGTCGGTGCGCACGTCCGGCCCCGGCCCGGCGCGCGGCACGGCAAGGGCGGTGACGCGATAGGCTTCGGTCAGCGGCTTGAGCCGGCCAATGCCAAAGGCGGCCAGGTCGCGGGCGATACCGCGCACGCCCATGCAGTCCTGCCGGTTGGGGTTGATCGCCACGTCGAACACCGGGTCGGCGAGTTCGGCATAATCGATATAGCGCGCGCCGACGGGCGCATCGGCCGACAGTTCGATGATGCCGTCATGTTCTTCCGACAGCTCGAGCTCGCGCATCGAGCACATCATGCCGCGCGATTCGACGCCGCGGATGGCGGCGACCTTCAGCGTGATGCCGCTGCCCGGAACGAACGTCCCCGGCGCGCCGAACACGCCCTTCATGCCGGCGCGGGCGTTGGGGGCGCCGCAGACGACCTGCATGGCTTCGCCGCTGCCGGTGGCGACCGACAGGACCTGCAACTTGTCAGCCTGGGGGTGGCGTTCGGCGGTCAGCACTTCGGCGATGGTGAAGGCGGCCAGCTTTGCCGACGGATCGTCGATGCCATCGACTTCAAGGCCCAATGACGTGAGCGCGGTCGAAAGCTCATCGACACTGGCAGCCGTGTCGAGATGTTCCTTGAGCCAGGACAGGGTGAACTTCATGCGCCCACGCCTCCGCTGAGAGTCGGCACATCGAAAGCCGAGAAACCGTGATGCTTGAGCCAGCGCAGATCGGCATCGAAGAACGGCCGCAGATCGTTCATGCCATATTTGAGCATCGCCAGCCGATCAATGCCGCAGCCAAAGGCAAAGCCCTGATATTCGGTCGGGTCGAGGCCGCACGCCGCGATGACGCGCGGGTGGACCATGCCGCTGCCGAGCACTTCGAGCCACTTGTCGACCTGGCCGGCGCCGGCCGGCTTGTTGGTCTTCGACGAATAGCCGACATCGACTTCGACCGAAGGCTCGGTAAAGGGGAAATAGCTGGGGCGGAAGCGCAGCGCGACGTCATCGACTTCGAAGAATGCCTTGATGAAGGTCTCCAGCGTCCAGCGCAAATTGGCCAGCGTCGCGGTCTTGTCGATGACCAGCCCTTCGACCTGGTGGAACATCGGCGTGTGGGTGGCGTCGGAATCGCTGCGGTACACGCGGCCCGGCGCAATGATGCGGATCGGCGGCTTTTGCGTCATCATCGTGCGGATTTGCACCGGCGAGGTGTGGGTGCGCAGCAGCATCTTGCGGTCGGAGTCTGCGGCGGTTTGTGGGAAATAGAAGGTATCGTGCATCGCCCGCGCCGGATGGCTTTCGGGAATGTTGAGCGCGCTGAAATTGTGCCAGTCGTCCTCGATCTCCGGGCCGGTGGCGACGGCGAAGCCCAGGTCGGCGAAAATCTCGGCCAGTTCGTCCATCACCTGTGAAACCGGGTGGATGCTGCCGACCAGCGCCGGCGTGACCGGCAGCGTCATGTCCTGCCGCTCGGCGGCGAGGCGGGCATTGAGCGCTGCCGTTTCCAGTGCGGTCTTGCGCGCTGCCAGCGCCGCCCCGACGGCTTCGCGCAGGCCGTTCAGCCGCGGCCCCTGCACCTGGCGCTCCTCCGCCGCCATGCCGCCCAGCGTCTTGAGCAGCGCCGTCACTGACCCGGATTTGCCCATGGCGGCCACGCGCACGGCTTCCAGCGCCTCCGGGGTGGCGGCAGCGGCAATCTGGACAAGCAAATCGGCTTGCAGGGCATCGGTGGTCATCATGTCTCTCCGGGAGCGAGCCGGTTACCCGGTCGCAGCGCAAAACAAAAGGGGCGCGGAAGGTTGCCCCTTCCGCGCCCCTTGATGTCCGTTCAATCGCTGCTGTTACGCAGCGATCTTGGCATCAAGCGCAGCCTGGGCCTGCGCGATGATGGCCTTAAAGGTTTCCGGTTCGTGCATCGCCATGTCGGCCATGATCTTGCGGTCGATTTCGATGCCGGCGAGCTTGGTGCCGTGCATGAACACGCCATAGGTCAGGCCCTGTTCGCGAACAGCCGCATTGATGCGCTGGATCCAGATGGCGCGGAAGCTGCGCTTCTTTACCTTGCGATCGCGATAGGCGTACTGGCCGGCCTTTTCGACGGCCTGCTTGGCGATGCGAATCGTGTTCTTGCGACGGCCATAATAGCCCTTCGCCTGTTCAAGAATGCGCTTGTGACGAGCTTTTGTGGTTGTACCACGTTTGACGCGTGCCATTTTCCGGCCTCCTTACTTCAGGCCGTACGGCGCCCAGAGCTTGATCGTCGGGGTATCCGACTTGGCAAGCACCGAGGTTCCGCGATTCTGGCGAATATATTTGGCATTGTGGCTGATCAGACGGTGGCGCTTTCCAGCGACGCCGTGCTTGACCTTGCCGGACGCGGTGATCTTGAAGCGTTTCTTCACACCGCTCTTGGTCTTGAGCTTGGGCATTTTCGTCTCCTATGGACGCATCATTGAACAGCCGCGGCAGCCCATTCAGCCGGGTCGTTCGGTCATGCGAAGCGCGGGGCTATAAACAGTGCGGCCTGGCAATGCAACCTGTCATCGGTCCGTCACGCAGACGGATATGCGCTAGGCCCGCCCGGCGACGGCGCTCAGCAGCCCGACATTGATTCCCGTCGCCTGAAAGGCCGCGCCCCAGCGCTGCTCGATGGCGGTGTCGAACAACAGCCCGGCATCGCCGGGCGCGATGTGCCAGCCATGGCGAGTCATCTCGCCATCCAACTGGCCGGCGCCCCAGCCGGTATAGCCCAGCGCCGCCAGCCAGCGCGCCGGGCCCTTGCCGGCGGCGATGTCCTTGAGCACATCGAGCGTCGAGGTCAGCCCCCACAGCACGCCGGCGGGCCCGGCGACCGCGATGGTGCTCTGGCCGGCATATTCGGCGCTGTGCAGCACGAAGCCGCGCCCCGGTTCGACCGGGCCGCCGTTCATCACCATCGCATCGGCCGCTGTCACGCCGGGGTCGATATCCAGCTGTTCCATCAGCGCACGCACCGTCAACTCGCCGGCAACGCTGTTGGCGACAATGCCGAGCGCGCCCTCCTCGTCGTGCAGGCACATGGCGATGACAACGCGTTCGAAACGCGGATCGCCGATGCCAGGCATCGACAGCAGCAACTGGCCGGACAGGAAGGGCGGAGCGTTCATACAGTCGCAGATATAGCGCCGCGCTGGACGCATACAAAGGGGGCGTCTATCGGGTGGTGTGACACTCTCCCGCAAAGGACGCTCCCATGACCATCAAAGTCGGTGACACAATTCCTGAAGCCACGCTCGTCAAGGCAACCGATGCCGGCCCCGCGCCGATTTCGACGGCAGAGCTGTTCGGCGGCCGCACCGTGGCGCTGTTCTCGGTGCCCGGCGCCTTCACCCCGACCTGTTCGGCCAAGCATCTGCCGGGCTTCGTCGTCAACGCCGATATCATCAAGGAACACGGCGTCGACGAAATCGTCTGCCTGTCGGTCAACGATGCCTTTGTCATGGGCGCCTGGGGCAAATCCGCCGATGCCGGCGACAAGGTGACGATGCTGGCCGATGGCAGCGCCGTGTTCACCACGCTGCTTGGCCTGACGATGGATGCCAGCAAGTTCGGCATGGGCACGCGCGGCCAGCGTTTTTCGATGCTCGTCAAGAATGGCGTCGTCACCCACCTCAACATCGAAGAACCCGGTGCGTTTGCCGTCTCGTCGGCCGAACACATGATGGGCCAGCTGAAGTAGGCGCGGCGGAAAGCCACCGGACCCGGCCATGGCGATCACCCGCCGCAACCTGTTGATTGCCACCGCTGTCGGTGGCGGCCTCGCCATTGGCTGGGCCGTCTGGCCGCGTGCGCGCGGCCTCAACTGGACGGCGGGTGAAGGCGAACAGGTCATCAACGCCTTTGTGAAGATCGGCTCGGATGGCCGGGTCACGGTGGCGGTGCCCCAGGCCGAAATGGGGCAGGGCATCTGGTCGGGCCTGGCGCAGATCGTCGCCGACGAAATGGGCGCGGACTGGCGCACGGTCGGCGTTGAACCCGCCCCGCTGGGGCCGGATTATGCCAACAAGGGCATGATGATCGACCAGATCGCGTCGATGTCGGACACGATGCGCGGCATTGCCGGTTGGGCCGGCGGGCGCCTGGTCGAGTATTTCGATTTCCAGATCACCGGCGGCAGCACCTCGATTCGCGGTTTCGAAGCCCCGCTGCGCGCCGCTGGCGCCGCGGCGCGCGAGCTGCTGTGCCGCGCCGCTGCGCGCCGCTGGGATGTCGACTGGGCCGATTGCGACACGGCAAACGGCTTTGTCATCCACAAGGCCAATCGCCTCGCCTTTGCCGAACTGGCGAAGGAGGCCAGCCTCGAGGACGCGCCGGAAACCCCGACGCTGCGCGAAAAGCCGGTCCTGTCGGGCAAGCCGCTGCTGCGCCTCGATATCCCGGCCAAGACCGATGGCAGCGCGCGTTTCGGCGCCGATGTGCGGCTCGCCGGCATGATGTATGCTGCCATCCGGCAAAGCCCGATCGGCGCGGTCCGCAAGCGCGTGCAAAAGCTGGCGTTGCCGGCCGGCGCGCGGCTGGTCGAAGGGCCCGAGTCTGTCGCGGTGGTTGCCGATGGCTGGTATGCGGCGAAAACCGCGCTCGACCTGGTCAAGGTCGAATATACCGCCGCTGCCAACCCGCCAGGGCCGTGGCTGGAAGCCGGGGTCAAGGCCGCGCTCGACGGCGAAGGCAAGACGGTCCACGAGGCAGGCGATGTTGCCATGGCGCGCGGGGACATCGTCGCCGATTACACGCTGCCCTTTCTCGCCCATGCCTGCCTGGAAACGATGACCGCGACGGCACGCTATGACGCCGGCAAGTGCGAGGTCTGGGCACCCACCCAGTCGGCGTCGCTGACCGCATGGGCCGTCGCGCGCACGCTCGACATCGATGACGAGGCCGTCACCGTCTATCCAACGCTGATCGGCGGCGGCTTTGGCCGCAAAGTGGAGGCGGATGCCGCCGCCCAGGCCGCCTTCATCGCCAAGGCCGTCGCCCGCCCGGTGCAGTTGATCTGGAGCCGGGAGGAAGATTTCGCGCACGACATGTGGCGCCCGGCCGTCGCGGCACGGCTACGCGGCCGCGCCTCGCCCAAGGGTATCGGCGCCTGGGACAGCATCATCGCCGCGCCCGATGTCGGCAGCAGCTTCATGGGGCGCAACATGCCGGCGCTCGCCGGGGACCCGGCGGCCAGCGGCGGTGCCATCGAAGGCTCGGTGCATCTGCCCTATGGCATCGACAATATTCGCGTCGTGCATGCGCTGGCGCCGTGCAACGTGCCGCTGGGCTTCTGGCGGTCGGTCGGCCACAGCTTTTCGGGCTTCATCACCGAAAGCTTTGTCGATGAACTGGCGCATGCCGCCAAGGCCGACCCCGGTGCTTTCCGCCTGGCGATGCTGGCCGACAAGCCGCGCCATGCCGCCGTGCTGCGCGCCGCGTTGAAGGCCGGCGGGCCGCTGGGGCCGGTGGCGCCGGGGCTGGGCCGCGGCGTTGCGCTGGTAGAAAGTTTCGGCAGCATCGTCGCGCAGGTCGTCGAGGTGCAAGTCGCGCCCGGTGAAGTGCCGCGCGTCACCCGGGTGTGGGCGGCGGTCGATTGCGGCCGCGTCATCAACCCCGACACGGTGCGCGCCCAGATCGAAAGCGGCATCATCTATGGTCTGACCGCGGCGCTGCACGGCCGCGTCAGCTTTGCCGATGGTGCCGCCGAAGAGGGCAATTTCGATGCCTACCCATTGCTGACGCTGGCTGAATCGCCGGCGATCGACGTGGTCATCGTGGCTTCGACCGAGGCACCCGGCGGTATCGGCGAGCCCGGCACGCCGCCGATCGCGCCGGCGCTGGCCAATGCCATTTTTGCCGCTGGCGGCGGTCGCCGGCGCAACCTGCCGATCGGCAAGCTGTGAACAGCGTGTTCCCGGCGCCATCGCTGGCGGCGACGCAAAAACCCGTCGATCACCCGGCGGCGCGCACCGGGCGGATCGGCGTGCTGCTGGTCAATCTGGGCTCGCCCGATGCGCCGGATGTGCCGGCCGTGAAGCGCTTTCTGGGGGAATTCCTGTCCGACCCGCGCGTCATCGAAATCCCGATGCTGATCTGGCAGCCCATTCTGCGGCTGCTGATTCTCAACACGCGGCCGCGCACCACCGCGGCCAATTACGCCAAGGTGTGGACGCCCGATGGTTCCCCCATCACCGCCTTCACCAAGGCGCAGGCGGCGGCGTTGCAGGGTGCCTTTGGCCCGCAGGTGATCGTGGATTGGGGCATGCGCTATGGCACCCGCTCGATCGCCGAACGCCTGCAGGCGTTGATGGAGCAGGGTTGTGACCGCATCTTGCTGGCGCCGCTGTATCCGCAATATTCGGCCGCCACCAACGCAACGGTGGTCGATGCCGCCAACGCCGCCATCGCCGGCTGGCGCTGGCAACCGGCGCTGCGCACGCTGCCGCCTTATTACGACAATCCCGACCATATCGCCGCGCTGGCGCAGAGCGTGCGCGACAGCCTCGCCAAGCTGGATTTCGTGCCCGAACTGATCGTCACCAGCTTTCACGGCATGCCGCGCCGCACGCTCGACATGGGCGACCCGTACCACTGCCAGTGCCTGAAGACCGGGCGGTTGCTGCAGGAAGCGCTGGGGGTGCCGGTCAAGGTGACGTTCCAGTCGCGGTTCGGCCGCGCCGAATGGTTGCGCCCCTATACCGATGGCACGCTGGAAACCCTGTCCGAACAGGGCATCAAGCGCATCGCCGTGGTCTGCCCGGGGTTCTCGGCGGATTGCCTGGAAACGCTGGAGGAGGTGGCGCTGGAAGGCCGCGACACCTTCATCGAGCATGGCGGCACGCACTTTGCCTATCTGCCCTGCCTCAACGCCGACCCGCCCGGCATCGAAATGTTGCGCGCTTTACTGGCGCGGGAACTTGCAGGTTGGGTGTAACCCCCGCTAGGTTGAGCAGCGACCCGGAAAATCCGGGCGATACTGGCGGGGATTTTCAACATGTCACGGGTAGCGATCGTTACGGGCGGCACACGCGGCATCGGGGAGGCGATCTGCCTCGCGCTCCAGGCGCAGGGTGTCAGCGTTGCAGCAAATTATGGCGGCGATAGCGCCAAGGCAGCGGAATTCACCGCGCGCACCGGCATCCCGGCGTTCAAATGGAATGTCGGCGACCATCAGGAATGCCTTGATGGCGTCGCCGCGGTCGAAGCGGCGCTCGGCCCCGTCGATATCGTCGTCAACAACGCCGGCATCACCCGCGACGGTACGCTGATGAAGATGAGCTATGCGCAATGGGATGAAGTCATCCGCGTCAATCTGGGCGGCTGCTTCAACATGGCCAAGGCGACGTTCACCGGCATGAAGTCGCGCGGGTTCGGCCGCATCGTCAACATCGGCAGCATCAACGGCCAGGCTGGCCAATATGGCCAGGTCAATTATGCTAGCGCCAAGTCGGGCATCCATGGCTTTACCAAGGCGCTGGCGCAGGAAGGCGCGCGCTTTGGCATTACCGTTAACGCCATTGCGCCGGGCTATATCGATACCGACATGGTTGCGGCGGTGCCGGCAGACGTTCTGGAAAAAATCGTTGCCAAGATTCCAGTGGGGCGTTTGGGCCAGGCGACCGAAATCGCGCGCGGTGTGGCGTTTCTCTGTGCGGAGGATGCGGGGTTCGTTACGGGGTCGACGCTCAGCCTCAACGGTGGCCAGCACATGTATTGAAAACCTCTCCCCTCGCGGGAGAGGTCGGGCTCGCCGCCCTTGCGGCCAGCCGGGTGAGGGGGCCAGGGCGCATTGACCGTCAAACACTCCCTCACCATCGCCGGTCACGCCACGTCGCTAACCCTCGAACCCGTCTTCTGGGAAGCCCTCAAGGCCGCGGCCGAGGCCGAAGGCAAACCCCTCGCCGCCCTCGTCGCCGAAATCGACGAGGCACGGACGACCAACTTGTCCAGCGCCATCCGGGTCTGGCTCTATGAACGCGCCTTGAGACGCTGATAATTGCCAGTGGCAGCTTCCGACCCAGAGACGGACGATCCCGTCCACCCGGCGGAACGGCGTTAGCGGTGTTCTGACCCCATCTTGCTGAAGTCGGCGTAAGTCGCGAGTCCTG
>JBMOGO010000075.1:0-15739 GCA_049318305.1 Polymorphobacter sp. | reverse complement strand
CACCTTGAATCAGAATCGGACGCTGTTGGGAATCCCCTTTGTCAACACGTCCTAGTCCGAGACAGGCCGGCGGCCGCCGGGTTCCGGCGCGCCGCCAAAACGCCTATGGAGGCGGTAATGTCCGATTCCCGCCCCCGCAAGAAGCTTCCGACCGCGCTCAAGCTGGCGCTAGATTTCGGGCCCTTGCTGGTGTTTTTTGCCGCCAACAAGTTCGGCGGCGTGTTCACTGCGACCGCCGCCTTCATGGTCGCAACTCTGCTCGCCATGGGTGTATCACTCTGGAAAACCAAGCACATTCCACCGATGCTGATCTTCACCGGGCTGATCGTCGCGGTCTTCGGCGGGCTAACGCTCTGGTTGCAGGATGAAAGCTTCATCAAGCTGAAGCCGACGATGATCTATGGCGTGTTCGCCAGCATCCTGTTGTTCGGCATGGCTACCAAACGCCCCTATCTGCAACTGGTCCTCGGCGAAGCGCTGCCGACGCTCGATGTGCGTGGCTGGCAGAAACTGACCCGCAACTGGGCGCTGTTCTTCATCGCGCTGATGGGGGCCAACGAGGTCGCGCGGCAAATGCTGACTACCGACCAATGGGTGAATTTCAAGGTCTGGGGCGTGACTGCCGCCACCTTCCTGTTCGCCATCGCGCAGACCCCGCTGCTCGCCAAGCATGGCGCGGTGGAGGAGCCTAAGCCGGAGGCTTGAACAACTCGGGGGCGATCGGCACGTTGACGGTATAACTGGTCCAGAACACCTCGTTGGCCTTGACGCCATTGTAATAGAGCGTGACCTTTCGCGCCTGCAGCCAATCGGGCTGCTTCAGCCGCACGAAATCATCATAGATACGGACATGCCAGCCCCTGGGCGTTGCAAACCCGGCCAGTCTTATCGCGGCGCTGGCCTTGTCGACCCCGAACAATGTCGCCGTGCCCGCCGGGTCGGTTACGCGCACCATCCAGCAGTCGTGTCCGGCGACATTGTCATCGGGCAACCTATCGAGCCGGAACCCCGACCCCAGTGCCGAACGGATGACGCCGAACCCGAAATTGCTCGCCCAGAAGGCATCGGCCTCCGCCTTGGGAATGACGCCCTTTTCGTTGAAACTGGTCGTACCGTCCGAGCCCACCAGGAACACCGGCTTGCCCTGATGGCGCGCTTCGATGCGCACTTTGCCCGCTTCGCCATGCGCCGATGTCCGCACATCCTCGAATTCGCGCCACATGCGATAGTCGTCGACCGTGCTGCGCGGCGCCGATCCTGCGCCATAGAAAACTGCGCGGCCGGTCAGCGCCAATGTCTTTGCCTCCGCCCAGCCACGCCCGCCAGCCGCTGCGAACGCGCGCTCCACGATTGTCCGCCCGGTGATGGCGGCATCCGGCGCCGGTGCAGCCGCCATGATCGCCGGCACCGCCAAGACGGCGAGCCAGCCCGTCATTCGCCCGCCGCCAGCAGTTCATGGCGCTTCATGGCGTGGCGCAGCTGGTCATAGCTCAGCGCCAGTGCCGCCGCCGTGCGGCGCTGGTTGTGGCGGCAGCGTTCCAGCGCGGCGATGAGGATCTGGCGTTCATAGGCCAGCACCGCGGCGCGGAAATCGCTGACGCCGGCCAGTTGCGGCACCGGCAAGGCGCTGGCTTCGGCTACTGGATCGATCGACGGCTTCGTGTTGGCATAGACTGTGCCTGGCAGCGGAGCGGGTCGCCATGGCGATTCGAACGGATCAACGATGATCCGGCCAACCGGCATCTCGGCATCGCCCCAGCGGTACAGGCTACGCTCCACGACATTCTTCAACTCGCGGACATTGCCGGGCCAGGGATGGCCATCAAGCAATGCCGTCGCCGCCTTGGTAAAGCCGGGGAAGCCCGCCCAGCCGAGTTCCGCCGCCATGCGCCGGGCGAAATGCGTTGCCAGCACCTCGATATCCTCGGCGCGCTCCCGCAAGGGGGGCAGCGTCACCACTTCAAAGCTCAACCGGTCGAGCAGATCCGCACGAAACCGCCCGCGGTCGACCAGCCCGGGCAGATCCTCGTTGGTGGCGCCGACCAGCCGCACATCGACCTGAATGGCGCGATTCGAGCCGATACGCGTCAGTTCGCCATATTCGACCACTCTGAGCAGCCGTTCCTGCGCTGCCTGCGAGAGCGTGCCGATTTCATCGAGGAACAGCGTGCCGCCGTCGGCATCTTCGAACCGCCCGGCGCGAGCGCGGGCTGCGCCAGTAAAGGCGCCGGCCTCATAGCCGAACAATTCTGCATCGAGCAGGTTTTCCGGCAGCGCCGCGCAATTGAGCGAGACCAGCGGCCCACCCCAGCGCGGCGACAGGCGGTGCAGACGCTCCGCAATCAGTTCCTTGCCGGTGCCGCGTTCGCCGATGACCAGCACCGGGCGGTTGAGCCGGGCCGCCGCCGAGGCACGCTCGACCGCGTCGAGAAAGATCGAGGACGAGCCGATGAGTGCCGCTGGTTTGGCCATGACTGCAAGTTAGTGCAATTTCCTAACATTCAGCAAGAGTTCAGGAAAAATAATCATTGCGACATCGCACTGATGTAATGATTTCAGCATGTTAACATTAGAACCACAGTTGGCACGGCCTTTGCAATACCCTTGGCATGAGCCTCCGGACGCGACGCCGGGTGCCCCAATCAAGGAGATTTTCGATGAACAAGGTTTTCAACTCCAGCGACACGGTCCGCAGCCTGGTCGGCATCATTGCCGCCGTGGTGATGGGCGGCACTTTCCTGCTCGCCGCCGCCGGTCCGGCCGTCGCTGCAACAAACAGCATGAACTCCACCTCGATTTCGAATATCGTCCGCAGTGCATAACCTGCCGGCGATCGCCGGAGGGGCCTTGGTGAAGGGTTCCCCCCTCCCCTTCCCTCCCCCTCCGGCACCAATTTTCACCCGTGTTATCAGCGACTGGAGCAACAACACCATGGGCATCTTCTCGCGAACCCGCGATATCATCGCCGCCAACGTCACCGACCTTCTCGACCGGGCTGAAGACCCGGCCAAGATGATCCGCATGATCATCATGGAGATGGAAGAAACGCTGGTCGAAGTCCGCGCCAGCGCCGCCCGCACCATCGCCGATCAAAAGGAGATGCGCCGCGCCGTCATCCGCGCCGAAGCCGCGCAGTCGAGCTGGGCCGAAAAGGCCGAACTCGCCCTGTCGAAGGGCCGCGAGGATCTCGCCAAGGCCGCGCTTGTCGAAAAGTCCAAGGCGAAGAGCTTTGCCGACCAGATGAGCGGCGAGATTTCAGCGCTCGATAACGGCCTGGCGCTCAACGAAGCTGACATCCACAAGCTGGAAGGCAAGCTGCGCGAAGCCCGCACTCGCCAGAACGTCATCCTCAATCGCATCGAGAGCGCCACCCAGCGGTCCAAGCTGATCGAGATGACCAAGGGCCCGCGCGTCGATGAAGCCTTTGCCCGCTTCGAGGTGATGGAACGCCGTGCCGATCTCGCCGAAGGCCGCGCCGATGCGCTGTCGCTGGGCGGACCGCCGCGCACCCTGGCCGATGAATTCGCCGACCTGTCGGCGGACGATGAGGTGTCGCAGGAACTCGCCGCCATGAAGGCCCGCCTGTCGCCGCGTTCGGAAGGTTGAGGCGATGGAAGATGTGCTCGTCCCCATCGGCGTCGTCGGCATGCTCTTCATCGGGCTGCCCTGGCTGATCCTCCACTATCTGACCAAGTGGAAATCCGGCCGCGGCATCACCCAGCAGGATGAAGTGCTGCTCGACGATCTCCACGAAATGGCGCGGCGCCTCGATGGCCGGCTCGATTCGATCGAGCGTATCATCGCCGCCGACAATCCGGAGTGGAAGGAACCGCGCCTGACGGACTTGTCCGCCACCCGCAATGCCGATCTTCCCAATCGCAAGGAACTGCGCTGAACCGCGGCCTGCAGACAAAGGACAATTCCGATGCTGACCACCCGTCGTTCCTTCCATCTCGACAAGCCCCGCGGCAAGTTCATGGGCGTCTGTGCCGGCATCGCCGCCTGGACCGGGATCGAAGCGATCTGGATCCGCCTCGCCTTTGTCGGCGCCACGCTGTTCGGTTTCGGCATGCCGATCCTGCTCTACCTGCTCATCGGCCTTGTCGCCGACCGCAATACCGCGCGCTAGGCGCGGCCGCTTCAACCGCGCCTGGCGCGAGACGACAACAGCGCCGCTGGCGCCAACTGGGGACACGTCACATGAGCGTTCGTCGCACCCGCTTCTACCTCGACAAGCGCAACAAGCGCTTCATGGGGGTTTGCGCCGGCATCGCCGATTATTTCGGCTGGGAGCCGACCTGGGTCCGCATCGGCTTTGTCGCCGCGATGTTCATGGGCGTCGGCTTCCTGCCGCTCGTTTATTTCGCCATCGGCTGGATCGCCGATCCCAAGCCTTCGATGCTGTACAATGAGAGTCTTGAGGACAAGCAGTTCTGGAAGAATGTTCGCGTCGCGCCGCAGCGCACGGTGCGTGATGTCAACGCCAGTTTCCGCGAATCCGACCGCCGGCTGCGCGATATCGAGGCCTATGTGACCTCGTCGAACCGCAATCTCGCCAACGAAATCGACAAGCTGCGTTGAGCGGCTGACAGGGGAGACAAGCCATGAGTTTCGGTGGACCGGTTTTCGTCCTGCTGATCATCGCGATGAGCTTCATCGCCTGGATCATTACCACCGCCATCCGGGCGCGCCACGGCTACCCGATTGAAAATGAATGGGGCGGCACGGTGAACAAGGACGCTGACGAACTGAAGCGCCAGAACGCCATATTGGAAAGCGAGAACGTCTTGTTGCGCGGCAAGATCGGTCGGCTGGAGGAGCGCACGGCAGTGCTCGAACGCATCGCTACCGACGCGCCGACGCGGCTTGCCACTGAGATCGACAAGCTGCGCTAGGCACCGGAGAGGGAGCAAACGTCATGTCGTCGACGATGATCTTCATCATCATAATCGTTGGGATCGTCACCGTTGGCCGGATTGTGCGGGCCGGGATCGAACTGGAGGCGCGCAAGAGCGGGTTCAGCCTGAAGGGCAAGCGCGGTCGCCGAAGTGTGGCGACGGAACAGGACAGCGAGGACGCCGGCCTGGAACGTGAAAATGCCATGCTGCGCAGCAAGGTCGGACGGCTTGAGGAGCGTATGGCGGTTCTGGAACGCATCGCCACAGACGCCCCAGCCCGGTTGACCGCTGAAATCGAAAAACTGCGCGATTGACCGCGCCTTTCACAAGGAAGCCCGACAATGTTTGACTGGACCCTGTTGATCCCACTGCTCGGCATGGCAATTCCCATTGTCGCGATCAGCGCCGGTGTCGCGAACAAATGGATCGCGATGAAGGAAAAGCAGACCGAGGTGGCGGCGCGCACCGCCGGTGAACAGGCGGCACAATATGCCGCCAAGATCGAGCGGCTCGAGGAGCGCGTCGCCGTGCTCAACCGCATCGTGACGGATCGCAACGAAGGCCTGACCGCCCAGATCGAAGGCCTGCGCGATATCCCGACCCTGCCCGGCAAGATCAACTGAGGAGCCAATCCATGCCACTCGACCCCGCCCTTATCGAAGCTATTGCCCCCGTCGGCGTCAGCGCTGTCATGATCGGCACCATCGGTTGGGTAACCACCCAATGGATGCGGATGCGCCACGGCTACCCGCTGGAAAACAGCTGGGGCAAGCCGCTACTCCCCTCGCACAGCAATGAAACCATGGAACGCGTCAAGCTGCTGGCGCAGGAAAATGCCCAGTTGCGTGCCGAAGTCGGCAGCATGAAAGACCGGTTGCAGGTGCTGGAACGGATCGCCGTCGATCGCGGCACCCGCTTGGCCGACGAAATCGACAGCCTTCCGACCAAGTCCCTCAACTAATTCCGCAAATCGCCCCCTTCTAGTCAGAGAGACCCGATGAACCCTTTTGAAATGGTCGTGATGATCGTAGCGATCATTACCATCGGCAAGGTGCTTTCCAACCGCTATGGCGGCGGCGATTCCAAGCGGGATGCCAAGCGCGCGGCACTCGCGCAGATGCTGCAACCACAAGGCAGCGTTAGTGCGGAAGAAGCCGATCGCATGAAGGCGGAAATCACCCGGCTGCACGACCGGCTGGCGGTGCTGGAACGCATCGCCGTCGACCCTGCGAAGCGGCTTTCCGACGAAATCGACAGTTTGAAGAACCACTGAGACCCGCAACCATCCAACCTGGGAGGACCGAACATGCCACCCGTTGAATCGCTCGTCATACTCTCCAGCGCCAGCCTTGCCGGCATCGGGCTTCTATCCGGCTTCGGCGCCTGGGCCTGGGCCGGCTGGCTCCGCCTGCGCGCCCGGGAGCTGGAACTGTCACGCCGCCCGGTCGATGACCTGCCCGCCATCGGGCAACGCATCGACCTTGCCGACCTGAAGGAACGCATCCGCAAGCTGGAAGCCATCGCCGCAGGTGTCGATTTCTGATTTGACGCAAGGCCGCGGCCCGCGCAAACGCTGGGCCATGACCATCGCAACTTTCGACGATGTCGAGGCCGAATTCGATGCCCTTGACGATTGGGACGACCGCTACCGCCTGCTGATCGACCTTGGCCGCGCCTTGCCCGCCATGCCCGATGCCCTGAAGACCGACGCCACCCGCGTCCGTGGCTGCGCTAGCCAGGTCTGGCTGCATCCACGCCACGACCAAGGCCGGCTGCATTTCGCCGCCGACAGCGATGCCGCTATCGTCAAGGGGCTGGTGGCGCTGGTTTTGATGCTCGCCAACGACCGCGCCCCGGCCGAGATCGACACCGCCGAAATTCGTGCCCGGCTCGACGCGCTGGGCCTGGCAAAGCACCTGTCGTCGAACCGCACACAGGGGCTGGCATCGATGGTGGCGCGCATCGGCGACCTCGCGCGGGAGGCCACATGACCGACCTCGACGCTGCTGCCCGCCAACGCCGCTTCTTGCAACGCTTCATGGACGGCGTGCCGCACCTCAAGCTGATGGGCATATTGTATCGCGACCACGGCACCGACTGGGCTGAGCTTGAGATGCCGTTTGCGCCGCAGCAGCTCGCCGACCCGGATTATGGCATCATTGCTTCCGGCGCGATTTTTACCCTCCTCGACAATGCCGCGGGGTTTGCGGTGCTGGTGGCACGAGGCGAAATGTCCCCGCACGCCACGCTCGACATGCGCGTCGATTACCTGCGCGGCCCGGCGCCGCAAGCCACCGTCATCGGCCGCGCCGAATGCTATCGGCTGACCCGGCAGATCGCTTTTGTCCGCGGCGTCGCCCATGATGGCGACCCGGCCAACCCGATCGCCAACATGGCAGGAACGTTCATGTTTACGGCGCGACCGGAGGCTGCAACCGCATGACGAGCCTCGCCCTCGCCCGCGCGCTGCGCGACGAACGCCATGGTCGGCTCGACATGCTGCCCTATGGCCAGGCCCTTGATTTGCGGTTCGATCAGGATGGCAGCGAAGTACGATTGATCATGCCGTTCGCTATCGGCCTGGTCGGCGCGCCGGGGCGCATCCATGGCGGTGCACTAGCCGGCCTACTCGAAATCGCCGGGTTGGCTGCCGTTATCGTCGCCCAGCCCGATGCCGACCGTTTGCCACGTATCCGCCCGGTCACGGTAACGGTCGATTTCATGCGGGAAGGCACGCCGATCGACACGTTCGCCGCCGCCGAAGTCACCCGGCTGGGTCGTCGCATCGTCAACGTCAGCAGCCGCGCCTGGCAATATGATCGCAGCCGGCCGATAGCGGCCGCAAACATCAATTTCCTGCTGGACTACCCGGAAAAGCCGGCATGACGGGACGCTACTCCGCCCGGCCCAGCGCCGCCAGCGCTGCCGCCGGCGAATCGCTGAACACCCCGTCGATCCCGGCTTCCAGATACAGCCTGATCTCGTCAGCAGCCCGGCCGCGCTCCTGCAGGTTGGCACCCTTGCGGAACGGTGCCGCGAGGAAGTAATTTTCTGGCCGAAACGTCCAGGGGTGCACTTCCAGCCCGGCGAAATGCGCATCGGCGACCAGTGTCGTCGGCTTGCCCAGAACACCCGCTGCATCGCGCGGAATCACCCGGTCGCGCATCGGACCGATCCCATCGGCATAATTGGCTACGGCAGCCAGTCCGGCCCGTGTCAACATGTCATCATAAGACAGGCCATCGGCCGACGCGCCATCGCCGACAAGCTGGATCAGCCGCACCTGCGTTTCGCTGCGCAGCATTTTCAGATTGCCGACCTCGAACGACTGGATGAACACCGGGCTGTCGGCGCGAGTCCAGCCGGCGGCGGACAGGGCGGCCAGCAGCACCGGCTCGATCGGAAGACCGGCCTTTCGAAAATAGCCCGGATGCTTGGTTTCAGGGTAGATGCCGATCGTCCGACCGGTCCGGGCTGTCGCTGCCTTGGCCAGCGCGATGATTTCCTCGAGCGTCGGGATGCTCTCCTGCCCGTCATATGCCATGTTGCCCGGTCGCAGCATCGGCAGCCGCTCCTTGGCGCGGAGCGTCTTCAGTTCGGCCAGGGTGAAGTCCTCGGTGAACCAGCCGGTCATGCTTTCGCCATCGATTGTCCTGGTCGCCTTGCGTGCGGCAAATTCCGGGTGCGCCGCCACGTCTGTGGTGCCCGAAATCTCGTTTTCATGGCGCGCTACCAGCCGGTGATCCTTGGTCGGCACGAGGTCCGGCTCGATGAAATCGGCCCCCTGCTCGATCGCCAGCGCATAGGCGGCGAGCGTATGTTCGGGCCGGTCAGCACTGGCGCCGCGGTGCGCGATGATGATCGGCGGCGCCGGCGGCGGTAGCGGCGGTGGTGACGGCGGCAGGGGTCCGGCGGCAGCAAGGTCCGACATCAGGGCAAGCACTCCGGCAATCAGTAAACGGCGCATCTGTGGCCTTTTCGGGCCGCAGGGTGCGGCTGCCCGGTTATAAGCGCAGTTCCGCCGCCGCGCGAGGGGTGCGCGCGGCGGCGGGCAAGTCAGCCGGGTTACCGAGGGCTGCGGGACGGCGGCTGGCTATCGGGTGCAGGGTGCGCTCAAGCGAAGAAGTTGCTGGCAAAATGGCTGTCGAACTGCGGAACATAGGCGGCAAGCTGGGCTGCGGCCGATCCGGACAGATTGCCGATGCCGGCGACCGCTTCGAAACCGATATCGCGGCTTTGCGCTGTGCTGCCCGCCCGCGCTTCCAGCGCGCTGAAATCCAAGTTGCCAGTGCCCTGCATGGCGCCGAACACCGATGCCACCGAGACACCCCGTTGCGTCGTTGAATCCCAGACATCGATGTTGTCCGACCAGATGACGTTGCTGTTCACCGACCCGGCGCGGGTCAGCAGCAACGGCGCTATGTTGTGGTCGATGGTCGCGTTCGACAGATTGCTGATCATGATGGCGGGCGGTATGCCGATGCCACCGCCATCGCGCACTGTGTTGCCGCTGATCACGACGCCGTCGGTATAGTTGACCGCGATCGCGTTGCGGAAGTTTCCCTGATAATAGTTGTTTTCGATGCTGATGTTGGTGTGCGTCAGGCCGCGGCTGGCACCCTGTTCATTGTGGATATAAATGCCCTGCCCACCGCTATCGGTGCCGGTGATGATGACGTTCGACCGGAACGCCAGATCGTTGCTGGACCGGGAATTGCCACCGGCATGGACCTGGAAAGCATCGGTATGGTCACCCTTGGCCCGGTCGCCGCCGATGTCGGTGATGAAATTGCGTTCGAACAGCCCACCGTCGACCTGCGAGATGTTGACGCCCTCGCGCACCTCCTTGACGCTGTTGCCGGCAAAGATCACGTCGCTGCTGCGGGTAAACACAGCGCCATTGTTGAACTGCCGGAAAGTGGAATCGAGCACGGTGACGCGACTGCTGCTATCAACGACAAGGCCATTACCATCATCGAAGTGATTGCCGTTGAGGGAACCGGTGAAATCGATGCCGACCAGATTGACATTGTCAGACAGCAGCACGCGCAGCGCCGGGTCGGATTCACGTTCCGTCGACTTGAGGATATGGTGGACATCGATGTCCATGATCGTGAAATTGCTGACGCGGGTAAGGTAAAGATTGTCGAACACGGCATCAGCATCGGGGTTGGCCGATTTGATGGTGACCATGCCGGCGGGCCGCATTGACGACAGCGCCACCTCGCCATAATTGCCGGCGGCCAGCAGGATGGTATCGCCGCCCTGTGCCGATCTGGCGGCCTTGATGAGCTGTGCAGCATTGGTGACGAGAGTGGTCTTGCCGATCATGGGGTACGCTCCGCTACTAGTGACACGGCGGCGCTTTCGATCCGGTAGGTCGATCGCGCCGACATCAGCATCAACGGCGACGCAGCGGCAGATGTTATGCGGAAAAATGGTGAAGCGGGGTTAGGATTACCGTGGGTTAAAGCGACTGGCGATAGCGCGGGCCGGCGCCGCGCTAACCCAAAACCGCACGCGCCACGCCTGCAATTTCGCGCCGTGTCGCCGTCCACACGCGCTCATGCTGCGCAACATGCGACAGGAAAGCCCGCAAGGCGCCGATGCGCCCCGGCCGTCCGATGATGCGCAGATGCAGCCCCAGCGACATCATCCGCGGGTTGCCGGCCAGGCCCTCGGCATAGATCTGATCGAAGCTGTCGATGGCGTACTGAAGCCAATCGCGCGGGGTGTACGCCGGGTCGGTCCACATCTTCATGTCGTTGGTATCGAGTTGATAGGGCACGATGGCGATCGGCTGGCCGGGCACGGTTTCGTGGTCCATGAACGGCACATCACCCGAGTAATCATCCATATGATACTCATAGCCGGCCTCGATCAGCAGGCGGCGGGTGTTGTCGGTGTGGAAATAACGGCTCAACCAGCCATAGGGCCGTGTGCCGGTGGTGCGCGCAATGCTGGCGGTGGCCTTGCCTATGAAGTCGCGTTCCGCAGCCTCGTCCATCTTGAACTGGTGGATCCAGCGCCAGCCATGGCTGACCGGCTCATGCCCTAGGTCGCGAATAGCGGCAGCGATCTGGGGGTGATTCTCGAGGCTCAGCGCCGCCACGGTCCAACTCGCCTTGATGCCGTGTTGTTCCAGTAGGTCGACAACACGCGGCGCACCGGCCTTTATTCCGTACAGATAATTGGATTCATTACCGTAGTTGCGGATCGGCGACTTGATGTGGATACCCAGTTCGTCCACCGGCTCCATGCCGCGGTCACCGCGCAGCGTCGTCATTTCGCTGCCTTCCTCGACATTTACGACGATCGAGAGCGCGCAGACCGAACCATTCGGCCAGTCGATGCGTTCCTGCTGCACGGCATACCTCCGGGGTTTGTCCGGACAATTATCCCGGAAAGCGATACTCCCACAACCCGGTGGGCGCATCCTTGTAGCGAGCCACGGCATAGTGCCGAAAGCCGCAGCGTGCCGCCAGCGCCGTCGACGCGAGGTTATCGGGGTGGATCATCGCCACGGTACGGCGGTGGCGGCCGGCAAAATGGCGCGCGCCCCAGGCCTGTGCGGCGCGCACGGCCTCGCTGCCATAACCCTTGCCTTGTGCCCAGACATTGAGGCTCCAGCCGATTTCCGGGTCACCGGCAAAGCCATCGACGCCGCTGCGCCGCCCCTCCAGAAAGCCGATATCGCCCAGATAGGCACCGGTAGCCCGATCGCGCACCGCCCAGAAACCGAACCCCATCACCGACCAGCAGCCGGCATAGCGCAACAGCCGCGCCCAGCTGTCTTCTTCCGAGTTGGGCACGCCGCCCAGAAAGCGCACCACCGCCGGGTCGGCCCACATCGCCGCGAGATCGGGAAAATCGACATGGGCGTGCGGCGCCATGCTCAATCGAGGCGTGTTGATGGTGCGGCGTTCGTTCATCCCCCAGCAATAGTCGCGGGCGGGCGATCATGCTAGCGCAGGCGCAATGATCCGCCTCGCCCGCCCCGATGACCTGCCGGCCGTGCGCCGTGTCGAGACATCGGCGGCGACAATATTCGCGGGCACCCATATGGAGATTGCCGCCAACGACGCACCAAACGATCCGGCCGACCTGCTTGCCGCCATCGCTACCGGGCTTATGTGGGTGGCGTGTGCTGATAACGCTGTCGTTGGCTTCCTCTTTGCGGAGCCTTGCGCAACCGGGCTTTACGTGCGGGAATTGTCCGTCGCCGCGCACCAGCAACAACGAGGCCATGGCACTGCGCTCATGGCGGCCTGCACGGCAGCCGCGCGCTGGCGCGGCGATGGCGAAATGGTGCTCACCACCGACCGCACGCTCGCTTGGAATGCTCCATTTTACCAACGGCTAGGCTTCATGATCGTCGAAGGCGAAGCCATTCCGATCGATGCGCAGCGCCGGCTGGCCGCGCAGTATGCCGCCGGCTTCGACCCGCGCCATCGCTGCGCCATGGTGCTGCCGCTTTGATCGAAATCGACATCCTGTCGGCCTGGCTCACCGCGCACGACCTGACGCTGGAACCCGGCAGCGACATGACCCGCCTCTCGGGCGGTATCGCCAATCGCAACGACCGTATCGAACTGACATCAGGTCCGGCCGTCCTGCGCCGCCCGCCGCCCGGTGTTCTCGCGGCCGGCGCCAGCGATATGGCGCGCGAATGGCGTGTCATCTCGGCACTGGCGCCGCACTTCCCGCTGGCACCGCGCGCGCTGGCGTTCTGCGCCGACACAGCGGTGCTCGGCACGCCATTCCTGATCCTGGAACATCGCGCCGGCGTAGCGATCGGCGGCAGCCTGCCAACGGACGGCAACGTGGATGCACTGCTCGATACGACGCTTGCCGCGATAACCGCGCTGCATGCGCTGGACGCCGGCGCTGTCGGCCTTGGCGATCTCGGCAAGCCCGATGGCTTTTACGCGCGCCAGCTTCGCGGCTGGGCCGGCCGCGCCGATGCTGTCTGGCCTGCTGGCCTGCCCCCCGTCGCCGCCGCATTGCTGGCAGCGCTCGCCGTCACACCGCCACCCGACGACACCTCACCAGTGCTGCTCCACATGGACCTGAAACCCGACAATCTGCTCGTCGATCCGGCCAGCATGGCACCGCAGGCGATGATCGACTGGGACATGGCAACGCGCGGACCCCGCGGCTTCGATCTCGCCGTGCTGCTGTCCTACTGGATCGAGCCCAGTGATCCGGTTGCAGTCCAGACACTGAATGCCGTGCCGTCGCTAACCCCCGGAGCGCCCGGTCGCGCCGATATCGCCGCACGTTACCGCGCGCTTGGTGGTGCCGACCCCGGTCCACTGGCCTGGCCGCTGGCACTGGCGCGCGTCCGGCTGGCCATCGCCTGGATGCAGCTTTATCGAAAATGGCAGCGCGGCGAAATGGTCGGGGACCGCTATGCGGGCTTTGAAAAACTCGCGCTGGCGATTCTCGAACAGGCGCTTGCAGCGTTCAACAAGGGACAAACATGACCGATTTCACCATCCCGGCGGCAACCATCGAACTTGCCAATCGCGTCCGCGCCTTTGTCATCGAAAAGATCATCCCGTTTGAAAAGGACCCGCGCCTGACCCAGCATGGCCCGACCGATGCGTTGCGCGACGAACTCGTTGCGCTGGCCCGCGCCGAAGGGCTGCTCACTCCGCAGGCGCCAGTCGCCCTCGGCGGCATGGGGTTCGACCATGCCACGCAGGCGGCGGTGTTCGAAGCTGCCGGCTGGTCCACGCTCGGCCCGGTCGCGATGAACTGCGCGGCGCCCGACGAAGGGAATATGTACCTGCTCGGCCGCATCGCCCGGCCGGACCAGATCGATGAATTCCTCAAACCGATGATCGCCGGCGACCGCCGCAGCGTGTTCGCGATGACCGAGCCAGGCGGCGCCGGCAGCGACCCCGGCCAGCTCAAGACCACCGCGGTGTTCAACGGCAACGACTATGAAATCTCCGGCCTGAAATGGCTGATCACCGGGGCCAATGGCGCGAAAACCTGGATCATCATGGCGCGTGTGCCCGAAAATCCGCACGGGCCATCGGGGCCGACGCTGTTCCTGTGCGATGGCAACACGCCCGGCATCGCGATCGAGCGTGTCATGGATTCGATGGATCGCAACTATGTCGAAGGCCATGCCGTTGTCCGCTTCGAAGGGCTGCGGCTTGGTCCGACGCAGGTACTGGGGGAGGTCGGCAGCGCGCTGCGCTATGCCCAGATGCGGCTGGCGCCGGCGCGGCTGACGCACTGCATGCGCTGGCTCGGCGCCGCCGCCCGGGCGCAGGACATCGCGCTGGAGCACGCCCGTGTCCGCACCGCCTTCGGCAAGGCGCTTGTCGAGCATCAGGGCGTCAACTTCATGCTCGCCGACAATGAAATCGCCATGCACCAGTGTCGGCTGGCGATCCGCCACACCGCCTGGCTGCTCGACAACGACGTCCGTGCCCGCCACGAAAGCAGCATCGTCAAGGCGTTCGTGTCGGAGGAACTCTTCAAGGTCGCCGATCGCTGCGTGCAGATATTGGGCGGTATCGGCGTCACCGGCGAAACGGTGGTGGAGATGATCTTCCGCGATATGCGCGGCTTTCGGCTTTATGACGGCCCCACCGAAGTCCATAAATTCGCCATTGCGACGCAGCTTCTGCGCAGTGGCAGCGCCTTTGCCAACCCGACATGACGGCTCCCCTCCCGCTTGCGGGAGGGGCTGGGGGTGGGTGCGGATTTCCAGGCGCCAAAGCAGGAGTGGAGACAGCCGATGACTCTCGAATGGCAAGGCAAATATCTTGAAGTCCACAGGGCCGGCTCCTGGGAATACGCTGCTCGCATCGGCAACATGGGCGCCGCCGTCATCCTCGCCCTCACCGACACCAGCGAGATCGTGCTGGTCGAGCAGTATCGCGTCCCCCATTTCGCACGCAGCATCGAACTCCCCGCCGGGCTGATCGGTGACACCAGCGCCGACGATACTGCCATCGCTGCCGCCGCCCGCGAACTGGCCGAAGAAACCGGCTTCAGCGCCGCGCATTGGCACCACATCGGCAGCTTCGCCACCTCGCCCGGCATGTCATCGGAAATGTTCGAGCTCTTCAAGGCCACCGGCCTGACCCGCACCGGCCCCGGTGGCGGCGTCGATGGTGAGGACATCAACGTTCATGTCGTCCCGCTGGCGAACCTCGCCGACTTCCTGTCGGCACAGCGCCGCAACGGTCTGGTCATCGATTGCCGGCTGGTGGTGGCGCTGGCGCTCGTTTGATGCGGCATGTCCGGCATTACGCTGCTGCCACGACCACTTCGCCAACCACTAGCGCCGTTGCTTCCTCCGGCGGCATCGGCCTTCCGAACAGATAGCCTTGCACCTGTTCACACCCCAGATCGCGGCATAGCTCGAACTCGGCGCGGGTTTCGGTCCCCTCCGCCGTCGTCGCCATGTCGAGCGAATGGGCCAGCGCAACGATCGCCTGGATGATCGCACTCGCCTCGCCGTTGGGTTGAAGGGCGCGCGAAACGAAACTGCGATCGATCTTGATCCGGCTGAACGCCGCCTTGTGCAGATAGCCCAGCGACGAATAGCCCGTACCGAAATCATCCAGTGCGAAGCGCACTCCGAGCGCCCTTAATGTCGCCAACGTGGCGATTGTCGACGCCTTTTCATCGAGGAACAGGCTTTCGGTGATCTCCAACTCCAGCCGCGCCGGGTCGACCCGATTGTCGCGCAGCGCCGCCTCCACCACTGCGACCAACTGCGGATCGCCGATCTGCGCCGGCGAGAGATTGACCGCGATGCGCACCTGCGCCGGCCAGCGCGCCGCCCAGGCGCAGGCGGTGCGGATCACCCAATG
>JBMOGO010000074.1:0-15781 GCA_049318305.1 Polymorphobacter sp. | reverse complement strand
CGCCTTCGAGGAACATGCCGCGATAGATCCAGGTGGCGGTCAGGAAGCTGCGTGTCGTCAGATAGATCATGATGTTGGTCAGCATCGTGTCCATCGGGAAGGGCGGGTCGCTGGCCGGGCCGATATCGGACCAGCCGGCGAATTTTTCGGCGAACCACGCCGCCACGCCCATCGGTGAATCCATCATGGCAAAGCCCAGCGACTGCGGCTTGGTGCCCTGCAGTTGCAGATAGGCGGTTTCGGTATCGCGGACCGCCATCGCCTTGGTCAGCCAGGCGATATCCTCAGGCGTCTCGGGGTGCATGTCGGCGGGGCGCAGGCCGAAACCGTTGATGTGGATGGCCGACACCCGCGCCGAATCGAGCCCGATCCAGCCGCCGATGACACAGCCCCAGTCACCGCCCTGATAGACATAGGAGTCATAGCCCAGCTTGCCCATCAGCGTGTCGTACAGCGCCGCCACGCCGCGCGGGCCGATGGGGTTTTTGGGCCGGTCCGACCAGGCATAGCCGGGCAGCGACGGGGCAACGACATGAAAGGCCGGGTGCGAAGGGTCCTCGGGTTCGGCAAGGCGCTCGATAATCGCGTCGAATTCGAGGATCGAGCCGGGCCAGCCATGCGCGATCAGCAGCGGCCGCGCATCGGGCCGGGACGAGCGTTTGTGGACGGCGTGGAGGTGATAGCCGTCACCGACGTCAACGCGAACGTGCGGCAGGCGGTTGAGATGGGCGACGGCAGCGGGCCAGTCGAAACTCTCCAACCAATAAGAGCGAAGCCGTTCCATATAGTCGCGGTTGGCGCCATGGCTCCAGCCGGCGTTTTCAGGCTCTTCAAAAAACCGGAATGCGCCGACCCGCGCCCGGACCAGCGCCATTTCGAGCGGGTTGACCGGGATTTCGAACGGCGTGACGCTCATGCCGCTACCCCCAGCTTGCGCACGAGCGACAGGCGTTCGGCGATCAGGTCGCTGGCCTTTTCAGCAATCATGATCGTCGGCGCATTGGTGTTGCCCGATACCAGGTACGGCATCACCGACGCATCGACGACGCGCAGCCCTTCGACGCCGTTGACGCGCAGATGGCCATCGACGACCGCCTTTTCATCGGCGCCCATTCGGCAGGTGCCGACCGGGTGGTAAATGGTTTCACCCCATTGCCGCATCATGGCGATGGTCGTTTCGCGATCCTTGCCGGCCGCGCCGGGCCAGGTTTCGCTGATCCGATAGGCATCGAATGCCGATTGCCGGCCGATTTCGCGCGCTATCTCGACGCCGCGATACAGCGTTTCGACGTCTTCGGGTGCCGACAGATAGCGCGGGTCGATCGCCGGATGCGCCAGCGGGTCGGGCGACGCGAGCCGGATGGTCCCCCGGCTTTCCGGGCGCAACTGGCAGATGTGCATCTGATAGCCGTGCGCCGGGTTCATCTGGCCACGGCCGTGTGGTTCACCGCGGTACGGCATGAAATGGATCTGCAGGTCGGGCGCCGCCAGCCCCTCGCGGCTAGACAGGAATGCCCCCGACGAGGTCGGCATATGCGCGCCATTGCCGGTCTTGGCGAACACCCACAGGCCGAGCGCCTTCAGCTTGTTGATGAATTTCGAATTGCCGTTGAGCGTGATCGGCTGCGAACATTCCCACTGCACGATCATGTCGAGATGATCCTGCAGATTGGCGCCGACATCGGCGCTGCCGTGGACCACCGGGATCCCCATCGCATTCAGATGTGCCGCCGGGCCGATGCCGGACAGCATCAGCAGTTGCGGCGAATTGACCGCGCCGCCGCACAGTATGACTTCACGGGCGCGCGCGATTTCGGCCTTGCCGCGTTGTTTATAGGCGATACCGGTGGCGCGCTTGCCTTCGAAGGTGACGCGCTCGACCTGGACTTGTGTTCTGATTTCCAGGTTGGGCCGGGCGCGAACGTCCGGCGTCAGATAGCCTTTGGCGGCGGAAAAACGGCTGCCGTCCTTGATGGTGGCGTCATAGATGCCGGCGCCTTCGAATTGCGGGCCATTGAAATCATCGGTGCTCTTGTAGCCCGCCTCGACCGCTGCATCTATGAACACCTTGTTGAGCACATGGGGCAGCGCGCCCTTGCGGCTGGTGTGCAGCGGGCCGCCCGAACCGTGAAACTCGTCCGATCCGCGGTCGCTGTCTTCGGACTTGCGGAAATAAGGCAGCACATCGGCCCAGCCCCAGCCGGTCAGCCCGAGTTGCGCCCAGCGGTCGTAATCCGACGCATGGCCGCGGATGTAGACCATGCCGTTGATCGACGATGACCCGCCGATGGCGCGGCCGCGCGGCCAGAACAGCCGGCGGTTGCCAAGCTCCGTCTGCGGCTCGGTCCAGAAGCCCCAATTGTACGGGCTGGTCTTTTCCGGCGAGATCAGTTCTGCGATGCCCGCCGGCATGTGAATCATCATGCTGGTGTCGTTGCCGCCGGCTTCGATCAGCAGCACGCGAGTGCCAGGGTCGGCCGACAGCCGGTTGGCGAGCACGCAGCCGGCCGAGCCGGCCCCGACGATGATGAAATCCCAGATGTCCGCGCCAGTAGTGGTCACCGGCAAACTCCCCAAATCGCTTTGCGCGTTGCTAGCCGACGCGAGGCGCTGAGGGAATGCCGCATAATATCAGGCCGGCAAAGCCATGTGCCAGCTTTTCAAGGGCACTTCGGTATCCGCCAGTGCCGCCGGGTCGATGACCGCGCCCGCTTCGACCAGCGCCTTGCCCTGGACATAGTCGCGCACGCTGTTGACGCAATCGAGCGCTATCACCCGACCATCCCGCAGATAGATGGTGCTGAACGCCCGCGTCGCCGGGTCGCCGCGCAACACGGTGGAATCATACCCCATCGACAGGCCGACGGTTTGCAGTCGCAGGTCATACTGGTTCGACCAGAACCACGGCACCGCGTGATAGGGTTTCGGGTTGCCGGTCAGCAGCCGCGCCACCGTGGTTGCCATGTCATTGGCGTTCTGGACCGATTCGAGGCGGATATGTGCGCCATCAGCAAAGCTATTAGTGTGGGCGGCGCAGTCACCAATTGCGAAGATGTCGGGCAGGCTTGTGCGGCAATGATCATCGACATCGACGCCGTTTCCGCCCTCGGCGCCCGCGGCGAGCAAAGGCGCGACCGCGGGGATGATGCCGATGCCGACGATCACCATGTCGGCGGCGATGCACTCGCCGTCGGCGAGCACAACGCCGCTGGCCCGGCCATTGGTGCCTGTGATCGCGGTGACCACTTCGCCGGTGCGCACCATGACGCCATGGGCGCGGTGTTCGGCTTCATAGAATGCGGACAGCACCGGCCCGGCGACGCGTGCCAGCACCCGGCTCATCGCTTCCAGAACGGTGACCTGCTTGCCGAGCTTCGATAGCACGGCGGCCGCCTCCAGCCCGATGTAGCCGCCGCCAACGATGGCGATGCGGGTCGTGCCGGCGAGTTCGGATTTCAAAAGTTCCACATCGGTGCGCGTGCGGATGGCGTGGATGCCGGCGAGGTCATGGCCTTCGCAGGCGAGTTTGCGCGGGCTCCCGCCGGTCGCCCAGATCAGCTTGCCATAGCCGAAACGCCGGCCGTCCCTGGCGATGACGATATGCGCCTCGGCATCGACGGTGACGATTTCGCAGTTGGTCAACATAGCGATGCTGCGGTCGGGCCAGAAATTCTCCGGCCGGATCAACATGCGGTCGAACGCTTTGTCCCCGGCGAGGAAGTCCTTCGACAGCGGCGGGCGTTCATAGGGAATTTCGGGTTCTTCGCCGATCATCGCGATGCTGCCGGCAAAGCCCAGTTGCCGCAATTGCACTGCGGCCTGTGCGCCGCCATGGCCGGCTCCGACGATGACGATATCGAAATTCTGCACGGCGCCAGCCCCTTGTTTGCGAGTTTCGCTAAGCGCAACTGGAGTTCAGGGCAAGTCCGCTGCCACGCGTTCGAAAACCGCCGCCAATTCCGCCGGCGCGGCGTGGTCGAGCGCACCATTGCCCACGTCCTCCGCGCTCCACAGCCAGCTTTGCGCGGGGTCGTCGCGCATCGTCCAGTCGGGGAACAGCCGCTCCGCCACGCTTTGCCGGGCCAGCAGCCGTACCGCGAGGTGGCGATTGTCCTGCCTGATCTTGTCGAAGGTCGCCGTGACGGCGGCCTCCGGGCCTTCGAGCAGTTGCAGGTAAAGATCGGCGCGCACCACCAGCGCACCGGTCAGATTATTGCGGGCATTGTTGCGTCGCGCCTGCAACAGGATGCCATTCAGCATCGCTTCGTCAAAGCCGAAGGGCTGCGAATAATAGATCAATTGCGTCAATGTCACCGTTGGCTCCCAGCTGCATCGCCACCATGGACGACCGGCCCAGCGCATTCCAGCGGCAAACTTGCCGGCCCGGTCGCCCTTCACATTGGGGCCGTGCGATGCCACATCACCGCCATGGATCTTGCCAATCACCCCGACGCCGCCGCCTATGGTCGGCTTGACCGTCGATCAACGCTGGTACGGCGGTTGCTGGCGCAAAATCCGTCGGCGTTTACCTTCACCGGCACGGGGACGTTCGTCGTCGGAAATGGCAATGTGGCTGTGATCGACCCCGGACCCGACGATCCGGCGCATATCGCCGCGCTGATCGATAGTTTGCGCGGTGAAATCGTCAGCCATATCGTCATTACCCACACCCACCGCGACCATAGCCCGGCGGCCCCGGCGCTGCAGGCGGCGACCGGCGCAAAAATCATCGGCTGCGTGCCGCTCGTACTGTCCGACGATGGCCCACGCGCCGATGCCGGCTTCGATCCGACTTATGCGCCCGACGCGGTGCTGGCGGATGGCGACAGCGTTTCGGGGCCGGGCTGGACGCTGACCGCCGTCGCCACCCCGGGGCACACGTCGAACCATCTCTGCTATGCGCTGGCGGAGGAAAAGGCGCTGTTCACCGGCGATCATGTCATGGGCTGGTCGACCACCGTGGTGGCGCCGCCCGATGGCGATATGGCGGATTACATGGCATCCTTGCGCAAGCTGCTCGATCGCGACGACGCCATTTACCACCCCACCCATGGCGAGCCAGTGACCGACCCGCAGCGCTTCGTGCGCGGCTTGATTACCCACCGCAAGCAGCGCGAGAATCAGATTCTGAAGCTGCTCGGCGAGGCGCCGCACGACATTCCGGCGATGGTCGCCGTGATGTATGCGATGGTCGACAAAAGGCTGCACCCGGCGGCAGGCCGTTCGGTGCTCGCGCATCTGATCGATCTTGAACGTCGAGGCATGGTTACGCGCAAGTTTGATGCTTGGGGGATTGCTCTGTGAGCGGGAAAATTATTTTGGCGGCTCTGACGGGAGTTGGTATAACAATTGCTGGCTATAGTGTTTGGCAAAAGCGCGGCGAAATTGCAGAGAAAATTCTTGAGGATAAAATATCTGAAGATACAGACTCATCAAAAATATTAAATACAGCGCTCGTAAGTTTTCGAAATATAAATCGCCTCACGGTTTCTGCTGCTGGCGTTTCTGGAGTGACTACTATCAGGCAAGCTGGTCCTTTTGGTGCAGAGATTGGTGCCAATTACAAGACAATTATAGTGGCAGGAACAGTGAGATACGATCTTGATTTAAGCAAACTCACAGATAAAAATATCAGATGGGATTCTGTTAAGAAAACACTGTTTGTGAATGTGCCTGGAATAATTGTCTCTCAACCATCTCCTGATATGCGAAGTATGGTTGAGTATAAAAAGGGATTAGAAATTCCTTTTGTATACGACGAACGGGCAATAACAAAAAAAGCGTGGAATGAAATTTACTCAAAAATGTACATTGCGGCTAGAAATCCACTCTATTTAAATATGGCGAAGGAATCTGGGCGCGCAGCGGTTACCAACAATTTGGAACTTCCTCTTAGGGCCGCCGGGATCGACGCACGCGTGGAGGTGCATTTCCCTGGTGAAAAAGCTTAAGGATTTTATTGGCATGGACGCACGACTCAACCCGCTGGGCGGCCTTGGCATCCCGGCACTCGACTTGAAGGCCGAGATCAACCGGTTGCGCAAGGACCGCAACGCCGTCATCCTGGCGCATTATTACCAGGAGCCGGCGTTGCAGGACATCGCCGATTTCGTCGGCGACAGCCTCGATTTGTCCAGGCGCGCGGCGGAAACCGATGCCGAGGTCATTGCCTTTTGCGGCGTCAAGTTCATGGCTGAAGTGGCGAAAATCCTGTCCCCGAACAAGACCGTGGTGCTTCCCGATCTGAAGGCCGGATGCAGCCTGGAAGACAGCTGCCCACCGGAGGAATTCGCCCGCTTCCGCCGCGCCCACCCGGACCATATCAGCCTGACCTACATCAACTGTTCGGCGGCGGTGAAGGCGGAAAGCGACATCATTGTCACGTCGTCGTCAGCCGAAAAGATCATCAACCAACTGCCCGCCGACCAGAAGATCCTGTTCGCGCCGGACAAGCATCTCGGCGCCTGGCTCAACCGCAAGACCGGCCGCGACATGCTGTTGTGGGACGGCACCTGCATCGTCCACGAGAAATTTTCGGTGACGGAATTGCTCAAGCTGAAGGCGCTGCACCCGGCGGCGCCAGTGCTGGCACACCCCGAATGCCCGGCGGCGATCCTCGACCTGGCGCATTATGTCGGCGCGACCAGCGGCATCCTGAACTATGCGCTGAATTCGCCCGAACCGGTGGTCATAGTGGCGACGGAGCCCAACATCATCCACCAGATGCAGTTGAAGGCGCCGCACAAGACCTTCATCGGCGCGCCGGGCGCCGACGGCAATTGCGGCTGCAACATGTGTCCGTTCATGGCGCTCAACACGATGGAAAAGCTCTATCTTTCGCTGCGCGACCTGACGCCGCAGATCGAAGTGCCGGAGGATGTGCGGCTGCGCGCCAAGGTCAGTCTCGACCGGATGCTGGAAATGTCGGCGGCGGTTTCCGCCGTGCCGATCAAGGGCGATTAACCATGTTCTTGCCGCTGCTGATCGGCCTGGCCGGCATGGTTGCCGACCCGGCGCCGCACTTCACTGCTGCCTGTCGGCAGGAACGCAGCGCCGCGCATTGCACCTGCGTCGTCGAAGCGCTGGCGGCCGACCCCGGCGGTCGCTTTTTTCTCGATATGACCAGACTGACCGCGCTGCCCGATGGTGAGCAGATGCCGGCTTACGCCGCGCTCCTTGCTCGCCACGGCGTCGATGCCGCCGGTGGCAGCGCGCTGCGCCAGCGCGCGCAGGCGATCGGCGACGCGGCCGTGGCGCGCTGCGCATGATTACCGGCTTCGATCTCGCCGGCTTTGTTCGCGCGACGCTGGCCGAGGATATGGGCGAAGGTGGTGACCGCACTTCGGCTGCCGTCATCCCCGCCGATGCGGTGTTGACTGCCATCATGGACAGCCGCGACCCGGTGGTTGTGGCGGGGTTGCCGATCGCTGCGGCGTTCTTCCGCGCTCTGGACGCGGGATGCAAGATCGAGACCTTGGTGGCGGAGGGCGCGCAAGTTCCCGCCAGCACCGACCTGATGCGCATCACCGGCAACGCCCGGGCGCTGCTGACGGCTGAACGCTCGGCGCTGAACACGGTGCAGCATCTGACCGGCATCGCGACCATGACGCGCCACTATGTCGATGCGATTGCCGGCACCGGCGCGATTCTGCTCGATACGCGCAAGACGTTGCCGGGGCTGCGCGTGCTGGAAAAATATGCGACGCGGATGGGCGGGGCGACCAACCACCGGATGCGGCTGGATGACGGCGTGATGATCAAGGACAATCACATCGCCGTCGCCGGCGGTGTGGAACCGGCGGTGCGGGCGGCCAAGGCGGCCGGGCTGACCGATGTGGTGGTGGAGGTCGATACGCTCGACCAGATTCCGCCGGCGCTGGCGGCGGGGGCGGATCGGTTGTTGCTCGACAATATGGGTCCGGCGGTGCTGCGCCAGGCGGTGGCGCTGATCGCCGGGCGCGTGCCGACCGAGGCGTCGGGCGGGGTCAATCTGGCGACCATCCGCGCGATTGCGGAAACCGGGGTGACGTTTGTCTCCGTGGGGCGAATTACCCAGAGCGCGCCGGCGGCGGATATCGGGCTGGATTTCGGCTGAAGCCCCCCTCTCCCGCGAGGGGAGAGGTTTTTGGTTAGCGGGCGTCGACCAGCGCGGTGCCGGGGTGGTGCTTGTCGAGGTGGCGCTTGATCAGGCGCAAATTCTTGCTGTTCGAGCGGAACAGAAAGTCGAAGACATCGCCGACCAGCGGCACGGCGCCAACTGCGGTGTCCATGCCGACATTGGCGAGCATCCGCACCAGCGTGACCTTGGGCATCCCCAGATTGCGCGCTTCCCAGACCAGATACAGCCCCATGGCGCCGGCGATGACATCACCCGCCACCGGCAACACGCCGAGCAGCGCATCGAGCCCGATCGGCCGGTTGAGGCCCGGGATGACAAAGGCGCGCTCCAGCACGCGCTCCATCATCTCGATACGCATGCGCGCCGCGGCCGGATCGGTGCCGACGAGGCGGCGGGCGGCATCACGGTCAAAGCTGTAAGTGGCGGCCATTGGGCAGGGCGTACTCCGGCGGCAGGGTGCCGCCTGACTCAAGTGGCCCGGATTGTGCGGAATTCAAGATTGCCGCCCTGATCGTCATCCCGGGCTTGACCGTGTTTTTCAGATCTCGCCCTTCAGCATCGCCGGCAACGCGCCTTCGTTTGCGGCGCGCAGCACGTCGAGCGCAACGCCGCCGACGCTGGTGCCGCCGGTCGTCCCGATCCGCTGCATCGGGACCGCTGCATCGGGCACCGCGTCGCTCGCCATCGTCACGATATAGCGGCCCTGGCCTTCGCCGAAGGCTGCCGCTGCGGTCGCCAGCGCGCCGGGTTCCAACGCCGCGCCGATGCCGCTGGCCAGTGCCATGCGCGCCAGTCCGACGAGGACGCCGCCACCTGAAACATCGTGAACGGCGGTGAATTCGCCCATGTCGATCATCATCGCCACCGTGTCACCGGCGCGGCGTTCAGCGGCCAGGTCGACCGGCGGCGGTGGCCCGTCTTCACGGCCAAGGACCTCACGCAGCCACAGCGACTGGCCGAGATGCGCGCTTTCGGCGCCGACCAGCCAGATGGCTTCGCCGGCCGCCTTGAAGGCCAAGGTCATCTGCCGGCTGTAGTCGGGTATGATTCCAACGCCGCCGATGGCCGGGGTAGGCAGGATGCCGACGCCATTGGTTTCATTGTACAAACTGACATTCCCCGACACCACCGGGAAGTCCAGCGCCGTGCACGCCTCGGCCATGCCCTCGATACAGCCGACGAACTGGCCCATGATCTCCGGCCGCGTCGGGGCGCCGAAATTCATGCAATCGGTGATCGCCAGCGGCAGCGCGCCGACCGCAATCAGGTTGCGCCACGCCTCCGCTACGGCCTGCTTGCCGCCCTCGACCGGGTCGGCGAAGCAATAGCGCGGGGTGCAATCGGTGGTGATCGCCAGCGCCTTCTTGGTGCCGTGGACGCGCACGACGGCGGCGTCACCGCCCGGCCGCTGCACCGTGTCGGCGCCGACCATGTGATCATACTGCTCCCAGATCCAGCGCTTCGACGCGAGGTCGGGGCAGGCCATCAGCTTGAGAAGATCGGCAGCGATGTCGGTCGATTCGGGCACATCGGTCAGCGGTGCGCGCTTGGGTGTCGGCACCCAGGGTCGGTCGTACTTTGGCGCGGCATCGGCGAGCGGTGCCAGCGGAATGTCGCCGACTTTCTCGCCGTGGAACATCAGGGTCAGATTGCCGCCTTCGACGACTTCGCCGATCACCGCGAAATCCAGCTCCCATTTGCGGAAAATCGCTTCGGCAAACCCCTCGCGGCCGGGCTTGAGCACCATCAGCATGCGCTCCTGGCTTTCGCTCAGCATCATCTCGTATGGCGTCATGCGCTCCTCGCGCACCGGCACCTTGTCGAGATCGAGGCGCAGCCCGACCCCGCCCTTCGACGCCATTTCGACGCTCGAGGAGGTAAGCCCGGCGGCGCCCATGTCCTGGATGGCAACGATGGCGTCGGATGCCATCAGTTCAAGGCACGCCTCGATCAGCAGCTTCTCGGTGAACGGGTCGCCGACCTGGACGGTGGGGCGCTTGTCCTCGCTGGCGTCATCGAACTCGGCGCTCGCCATGGTGGCGCCATGGATGCCGTCCCGTCCGGTTTTCGACCCGACATAGACTACCGGATTGCCGATGCCGGCGGCGGCCGAGTAAAAAATCTTGTCCTGTTTCGCGACGCCGACGGTCATCGCATTAACGATGATGTTGCCGTTGTAGGCCTTGTGAAAATTGGTCTCGCCGCCAACCGTCGGCACGCCGACGCAATTGCCATAGCCGCCGATGCCGGCGACGACGCCCTTGACCAGATGGCGCATTTTCGGCGCGTCGATCTCGCCGAAGCGCAGCGCGTTCATGTTGGCGACGGGGCGGGCGCCCATGGTGAACACGTCACGCAGGATGCCGCCGACGCCGGTGGCGGCGCCTTGGTAAGGCTCGATGAAGCTGGGGTGGTTGTGGCTTTCCATCTTGAAGATGGCGGCGTCGCCATCACCGATATCGATGACTCCGGCGTTTTCCCCCGGCCCGCAGATCACCCAGGGCGCCTTGGTCGGCAGCTTGGCGAGGTGGATGCGCGACGATTTATAGGAACAATGTTCCGACCACATCACCGAAAAAATGCCGAGTTCGAGCAAATTGGGCACCCGGCCCATCGACGCGACGACGCGTTCATATTCGTCGGGGGTGAAGCCGTGCTCGGCAACGATCTTGGCGGTGATTTCGGTCATGCTGCGCCCGATAGCCGAGGCGCTCCCTACTGTCACCCTGCGTTGCTCGCGCTATCCCTGGTCGCCGGCCAGATTCTCGGCGAGCATCAGCAGATTACCATCGGGGTCGGCAAAGGTTGCCAGTTTGACCATGCCGTCATGCACCAGCGTGGGCCCGGTGAACGCTACCCCGGCGCCTTCGAGACTGGTGCGCGCCGCTGCGATGTCCCGCACGCCAAAGACCGGCACACAATTGCCGCGTTCGACGTGCATGGCGTCGCCGAACCCTATCGTCACGCCGGCAACGCTGGTGTTCATCTCGCTCCAGCCGATCTCGTCGGCATCGAACGCCTTGGTGAATCCCAGGTGACGTTCATACCAGCCTGTGCTGCGTGCTCGGTCGGTGACGCTCATGCTCAAGGTCAGCGTGCCGTCGAATTCGATCATTGCCTTATCTCCATCTGTTGTTGAGAAGTGACAATAATTATACTAACTATAAAAAATGGCAATAGAGTCCAGACCGCCCGCACTTGCGGCCCTGACACGGCGGCGCTGGCTTTTGCCGGTGCTGGCGACACTCCAGCGCGGGACCCCGGCGCGAGTGCCAGTGCTGGCGTCTTCGCTTGGCGCCAGTCGTGGCGGCGTCGCCGAAGCGCTCGATGCGCTTGTCGAACTTGGCCTGCTCGCTCGCACGCCGCCGCCGCGGCACCCGCTGCAACCTGAGCTCGTCCTGACCAACCTCGGCGCACGCCTTGCCGCTGCCGCCGATGATCTGGCACGGGTGATCGATGATCTTGCCGTCGCGCCGCTGTTGCGCAACCGCTGGGCACTTCCCGTCATCGCCAGTTTGCAGACACCGCTGCGTTTCGGGGCGCTGCGCCGCGCGTTACCCGAAGCCACGGACCGCGCGCTCGCCATGTCGTTGTCCGGTCTTGTCGACGCGGCGCTGATCACCCGCGAAGTCCTGCCGGCCTTCCGCCCGCCTGCGACCTCATATGCGCTGCTGCCCAGCGCCCGGCCGCTCGCTGCAATCCTGCACAACTCACCGCTTGGGCAAAGCGCGCTGCCCGGCTAAAGCTGCGATGCAGCAAAGGGACACCTAATGGCGCGGACACGGGCAGACGGCAAGAAAACCCAGATCGTCGTCGTTGGCGGCGGCGCCGGCGGGCTGGAGCTGGTCGCCAAGCTCGGCGGGCATCTGTCGCGCGACGATTTCGACATCATCCTGGTCGATCGCAACGCCACCCACATCTGGAAACCGCTGCTCCACGAAGTCGCCGCCGGGTCATTGGATGCCAATCTCGATGAAGTCGGCTATCGCGGCCACGCCTATCGCTGGGGCTATCGTTACTTCGACGGTGCGCTCGAATCGATCGATCGCGAGGCGCAGCAGATTGTCGTCGCGCCGATCAACGACGAGGACGGCAGCGAGGTCATCGGCCGCCACCGCATCCGCTATGATTATCTCGTGATGGCGGTCGGTTCGGTGTCGAATGATTTCGGTACGCCCGGGGTGCGCCAGCATTGCCTCTCGCTCGACAGCCGCGCCGATGCCGACCGGTTTCGCCGCCGCCTGCTCAACCAGTGCCTGCGGGTATCGCGGTCAATGACCAGCGATCCGAACGCCGAAACCTATGCCCGGGTCGCCATCGTCGGCGGCGGCGCCACCGGTGTCGAACTGGCGGCGGAACTTTATTCCGCAGCGACCGCGCTCGGTTTCTACGGGCTGGAGGTGTTCGACGAAAAGCGCCTGCAAGTGACGCTGATCGAGGCCGGCCCGCGCATCCTGCCGGCGCTGCCCGAAAAGCTGGCGGCGGCAGCGACGGCGGAACTCGAGGCGCTGGGCGTCCGCGTGCTGACCGGCACGCAGGTCACCTCGGCAACGGCCGACGCGATCAACACGAAAAGCGGCGAAGTCATCCCGGCCGATCTGAAGGTTTGGGCGGCGGGGGTGAAGGGCGCCGATTTCCTGCACGGCATCGGCGGGCTGGAAACGAGCCGCAACAACCAGCTGATTGTCGGCCCGACGTTGCAGACGACGCTGGATAACCGAATTTTTGCCATCGGCGACTGCGCCTATTATGTGCCGGAAGGCGACGACAAGCCGATCCCGCCGCGCGCCCAGGCGGCGCACCAGATGGCGACCACTGCCTATCACAACATCCGCGCGCTGATCGACGGCAAGCCGCTGCGGCGCTTCCGCTATGAGGACAAGGGATCGCTGGTCAGCCTGGCGCGCTATACAACCGTGGGCAGCCTGATGGGCAATCTCGTCGGCGGCCGCATGGCAATCGAAGGCCGGCTGGCGCGGCTGGTCTATACCTCGCTCTACCGCATGCACCTGATCGCCATCCACGGCTGGATGAAAGGCCTGTCGCTGCTGCTCGTCGGCCATGTCAACCAGGTGGTGCGGCCCAAGTTGAAGCTGCACTGATGGTCAGGATCTGAGGCTTGGCGCCCGTCTGGCCAAGTCTGCGAACGACGGGAACTGGGACAATGCGGTCATCTCAACTTGGCCAGTCGATCGTCCGCTTTCGGCAGAAGCCGACTCTAGCGCGTGCGTCATCGACCCGCGCCAGCGGGTGGCTACGGTTGCGCCGGGTTTTGCCTTTCCGCAACAATTTTACGGGAGGTTGATGGCGACCCTTTGTGTTGGTTTACGTGGGGTTTCTGGCCAGGTTTTGACAGGGTCGGCACCATGGTCGAGACACTAATTATGAAGAAAAATTAGCTTTATTGCCGCCAAAACTGTCGGTAGATTTTACACCTCAGATATGGCTGAAATGCCATCATATTGAAAATACTTCGTCTCGGTGTTTTGGCATGGGTCTTGCTTGGGGTTTGTGACCATCCCGTGGTGGGTAGTGGTACCGAGAGGACTCGAAAATGAGAACTATTACCACTTTGGCACTGGTCGCTGCAGCTTTCGCGGCTGCACCTGCCGCCGCGATCGTTAACATTGCGGTCACCAATCCGTCGTTCGAAGCAACGCCGTCGGGTACGTTTTCTGATTGCGCTAGCGGTTGCTTGTTCACTTTTGGTCCGAACGGTGACGTTCCTGGCTGGATCAGGAGCCCCCTCAGTGAAACCGGCCTGTTTCGGCCCGCTGTGCCGCTTCGCTTCAACTTTGTTCCCGATGGCATAACGGTCGCCTATTCGAACGCCGGCTCGCTCTCGCAGACCGTCAGCGCCGTTGCCAAAAAGGGCTATACCTACACGCTGACGACCATGGTTGGCCGTCGCAACGATGGTTTTGCCAATCCCGGCACGGTCAGCCTGATCGTCGGCTCAAATACGGTGCTTGCCACCGGCGTTGCACCCACGGTTGGAAACTGGTCGCCCTTTACGGCGACCTATGCGGCAACTGCGGCCGACCATGGCCAAGCGATCACCATCTTGCTCGACGCGGCGAGCCCGCAGGGTACTTGGGACATGGTCAGCCTGACCGCTGTGCCGGAGCCGGAGACGTGGGCCATGATGATCGTCGGTTTCGGGATGGTCGGCGTTGTCGCTCGCCGCCGCAAGACTGCCATTGTCGCCTAAGCTTCAGCTTTCGATTTGAAATGGGGCGCGTTCTGGTAACGGAGCGCGCCCTTTTTTTGCTGTTTTCCCGGCGTCTCTGGCCGCTAAACCTGCTACGCGCGCCTGCAGTAGCAGCGCGCTGCAGACTCAACCGCGCCGGGTCTGCAGGGGGCATCAGCCGCTGAGTCCAACTCGAGCAAGTTAATTGAACCGTCCGGGATTGCCCAAAGCGGCCATCAACCGGCGGTGCCACCAATGACCACAGTTGGGTCGGAAGTCGCTTAAACACCGTTGGCAGCAGGCGGCACAATTCAACCACTGGGTTTTGTCCGCGCTGTGGAGGCTGGCGGCGGATGACTGGCCGCAGCCGCGCCAGCACGGTAGAGTTGCGCGATGGTCGCCACCCGCTCCGCCCACTGATGTCCAGCCTGTTCGACAAGCTTTGGGACCGCCACGCCATCGCCGAAACGCCTGGCGGCGCGACGATCATCGCCATCGACCGGGTGTTCCTGCACGAACGCACCGGGGCGGCGGCGCTGAACAGCCTCGCCGCTGCCGGGCGCAGCGTGGCCGATCCGGCGCGGGTGTTCGCCGCGATGGACCATATCGTCGACACATTTCCAGGCCGCAGCGATGTGACGACGATGCCGGGCGGCACGGCGTTCATCACCGAAACCCGCGCGGCGTGCCGGGCGGCGGGCATCACGTTGTTCGATATCGGCGATCCGGACCAGGGCATCGTCCATGTCGTCTCGCCGGAGCTTGGCATTGTGCTGCCCGGCCTGACATTGGTGGCGCCGGACAGCCACACCTGCACCCAGGGTGCGGTCGGCGCGCTGGCGTGGGGGATCGGTTCGACCGAGGCCGAACACGCGCTGGCCACCGGCACGCTGCGCATCAACCGGCCCAAGACGATGCGGGTGACCTTCGATGGCGCGCTGCCGGCGGGGGTGACGCCCAAGGACATGGCGCTGGCGCTGATCGCGGCGCACGGCGCCGCCGGTGGCCAGGGCCATGCCATCGAATTTGCCGGCGCGGCGGTATGCGCGCTGACGATGGAGGGCCGCATGACGCTGTGCAACATGGCGACCGAGTTCGCGGCGTTTTCGGCAGTGATTGCGCCTGATGCGGTGACGTTCGACTGGTTGAAGGGCCGGCGTTATGCCCCCATCGGCGCGATGTGGGACCGGGCGGTGGCCGACTGGCGGTCGCTGGCCAGCGACACGGATGCGGTGTTCGACCGCGACATCACCATCGATGCGGGCGGGCTGGCGCCGATGGTAAGCTGGGGCACGTCGCCGGCGCAATCTGTCGCGGTGACCGGCGTCGTGCCGCACGGCAGCGGCGCCGCGTTCGACAAGGCGCTGGCCTATATGGGGCTCAGCATCGGCCAGCCGCTCGCCGGGCTGCCGATCGATGCGGCGTTCATCGGCAGCTGCACCAACAGCCGACTTTCGGACCTGGAGCGCGCC
>JBMOGO010000073.1:0-15807 GCA_049318305.1 Polymorphobacter sp. | reverse complement strand
TTTTGGACGCCGATCACCCCGCTAACAGGATCCCTTTTGCACGCCGATCCACATCAGTGTGACCGCGGTAGCCGGCATCGCAGTGCCGGCCATCAAAAGCAGAAGAAGCACGGAACGCATTGGAAATTCCCCCTTGCACTGAATCAAGGGGCTATCGATTAGCGCGGTGTTAATCAGACGCGCATCCCCATTTGGGTGTAGTTGCGCAAGGCGTGGAAAATATTATGCTTATGGGGTGAAAAGTCGCGCAGCCGCCTTTCTTGATCGCTTCCAACGGGCTGACCGCGAGGACGCGCTGTTGCACGTGCTGGTTGACGATCATGACGTTCTCGCCGCGGCCATTGCGGCGGCGCCCGACGCGTTGCTTGCCGCAGCAGAGGCGGCGGTGGCCGCTGCCGGCCCGCCCGCGGACCTGTATCCCGACAGCTTTGCCTCGGCCGTGTGTGACCGTGCCGGGCGGGTAATCATTGCCGAGGACCGGTTTCTGGACTGGCTGGGCGGCCCCGATCCGCTGGCGGCGGTCGTCAGCCGCGTTGGCATCAACCGGCCCAGCGTGTCGGCCATCGCCGATGATCGCACCGGGCGACCGGTCGCCGTCGCCGCTGCCACCCAGGCGATGGCGCGCAACTGGCCGCTTGCCGCCGATGTTCGCGCCGCCCTGGAGGCTGGCTCCGGTGAATTCGCCGTCATCGCCTTTCGTCCCGATGTCACCGCCTGGGACCAGGCCGCCCGCGCCTATGGCCGAAAGCCGGCTGGCGGCGGCACTGGCGCGGCGCGGGGAGTTGAAGGAAGCCGCTGTCGAAACCGGCGTAGCCTATGAAACCGCCCGCAAGCTGGTCGGCGCCGCCATGCGCAAGACCGGTGCCGCGCGGCAGACCGACCTGGTCCACCGCATCCTGTCGGCCGCAGCCGGCGGTGTGGTGGCGCCCGAAGGTGGCACGCGGTTGTTCGCCGATCTGTTCGGGCTGACCCAGCGCCAGGCCGGGCTGGCGCTGGCACTGGCGCACGGCGCCACGCGCGATACCGCGGCGGCGGCGCTGGGCATTTCCGGCCAGGCGGCCAAGGCCGATCTGAAAGTCGTGTTCCAGGCCTGCGGCGTCGCCAATGCCGTCGATCTGGCGCGCATTGTCGCCGAAGTCGATGCGCTGGCCGGGCTGGCGCGGGCGTGCAGCGTCGAAATCGAACCACGCGGTGCCGAGGCCGAGCCGCTGCGGCTGATCGAGCAGCAGAGAGCGCCATCAACAGCGGGCGCTCCCGCGCCGGGTCGGATCGCGGTGACCGACCATGGCCCGGCCAAGGGTCGCCCGCTGCTGATGTTCCACGCAGCGGTTGGCGGTCGTCACCAACCGCGCCGGTTGGTCGCCGCGTTGCAGGCGGCGGGCTGGCGGCCGGTCAGCTTTGACCGGCCGGGTTTCGGGCTGACCGACATGATCGCGGGCAGCGATGGGCCGTTTTGCGAAGCAGCACTCGATGCGCGGGACGTGCTCGATGCACTGGGCATCGACCGGGTCACCCTGTTCGGACGCACCGCCAGCGCCGCAGCGCTGGCGACCGCGGTGCTTCTCGGTGATCGGGTGGCGGGCGGCATACTGGTGGCGCCCGATCCGCCGGCGGCGCTCGATCGGCGTTTTGTCGGCATGATGGGGCGCGGCAAGGCGCTGTTCTTTGGCAACAGCGTGCTGGCGGCGGCGTTCGCGCGCATCCTGTCGCGGCGGACCAGCTCGGCGCAGATCGCCCGCATGCAGCGCCAGAGCGTCGCCGGCAGCGCCATCGACGAAGCCGCCATCGATGACCCGGAAATCTGTGAAGACATTGTGCGCGCCTCGCGCCAGGCGGCGCTGGGGATGCAGGGCTTCCTGGCGGAAATGCAGGCGCACGGCCGCGGCGCCGTGCCGCCGTCGTTGCCCGATGCGCGGCACTGGCTGGTGATCAACGGCGCCAGCGATCCGCTGTATGATTTTGCCGACGCCGAAGCCTTTTGGCGGCAGACTCTGCCGGGCGCCGCGATCGAAGTTCTGGCGGATGGCGGGCGCTGGCTGCACCTGACCCATGTGAATGCCATCGTCGCGGCGCTTGACCGTGTTGCGGCGACGGATTTGCGGCGGCGACGCTGACAAGGCCAGGCGGTTTCTGCTATGTTCGTTTCGAAGGGAGTGACGCGATGCGCATCTTAATGTCGATCATGGTGCTGGCAGCAGTGGCCGCCGCCCCGGCCGCAGCGCAAGTCCTGCCGAGCGCCAAGTCCTGCCTCAACAACCGCGAGATCCGCGCCAAGCGGTTGGCTGCCGATACCGGCTATTACGCCCAGACCAGCAGCGGCTGGTGGCACAACGCCGGCGAGTCCTGCCCGGCCTATGGCCCCAACCGCTCGTTGGTGACCCGCGCCTATAACGACCGGCAATGCGAAGGCGACCTGGTCATGGTATTCGATGCGTTTAGCAAGGTCGAATATGGTTCCTGCGTGCTCGGCGCCTGGGAAAAGGTCGATGACGACGCGGTGCCGCCGGCCAAACCGAAATGATTTACCGCAGGTTTGCGCAATAATTACCGCGCCGCGTGCCGCGCTTCGATCGCATCCCAGATCCGCGCTGGCGTGTTGGTGCCATTGAAACGGTCGATGGCGACGATTCCGGTTGGCGAGGTGACATTGATCTCGGTCAGGCAGCCGGCGATGACATCGATACCCACGAACACCAGCCCGCGCGCTTTCAGTTCCGGGCCGATGATGGCGCAGATTTCGGCCTCGCGCGGCGTCAGGTCGGTGGGCTTGGCCTCGCCGCCGGCAGCCAGGTTGGAGCGGATTTCCCCTGATTTCGGCAAGCGGTTGATCGCACCGGTCGGTTCGCCATCGACCAGTACGATGCGCTTGTCGCCCTCGCTGACCTGCGGCAGGAACGCCTGCACCATGAAGGGTTCGTTCCAGACGGTGCCGAACAGTTCGACCAGCGCCGGCAGATTGCCATCGGACTTGTCGATCAGGAACACCGCGGTCCCGGCGTTGCCGTAGAGCGGCTTGACGACGATGGCGCCGTGGCGAGCCCGAAAGCCCATCGCTTCGTCCAGCGAACGCGTCACCAGCGTCGGCGGCATCAGGTCGGGATAGCGCAGCACGAACAGCTTTTCCGGCGCATTGCGCACCTCGGCGGGGTCGTTGACCACCAGCGTCTCGCCCTGCACCATCTCGAGCAGGTGGGTGGCGGTGATATAGCCCATGTCGAACGGTGGGTCCTGCCGCATCAGCACGACATCGGCATCATGGCCCAGGTCGATGGTCGCGGTCTCGCCGGCCCAGGCGAAATGCGCGCCCTGTTCGGGCTGCACCCGCAGCGCCCGCGCCCGCGCTCGCACCCGGCCGGATTCGGCGGACAATGCGGTGGCGAGATAATGCTGCAGGCTGTGGCCACGCTTCTGCGCCTCCAACATCAGGGCAAAGGTCGAATCGCCGCCGATGTTGACGGCTTCGATCGGGTCCATCTGGACAGCGATGCGCAGGGACATGAGGGCGTGTTCCGATTCGGGGGCGTTGCGCAGCGGCTATAACAACAATCGCAGCCGCCGCGTAGAATGATCGGGCGGAGCGTCGCTCCAAGGCAAGAAGCGTTGCACGGCCTAGTCGCGATAGCGCCCGATCAAGGTGCCAAGCCGGCTGGTGATGCCGATAATCAACAGCCCGACAAGTGCCAGCCCAATTAGCCGCGCGGTAAGGATCAACGTCTTGTAGCCGGGCGTCCATGGACCGATCCTGAAAGGACCTTTTGCTTCCGGTTGAAACTCCCACTTTTCCATCTCACCCATCGAAATGGTCGGAACGACCGCGTCGATTCCATAGGCGAGCGCCGAAAATCTGCTGCAATTTCCGTTCATTTTCTCAATTTCCGCTTTCGTCGCGAGTTCGCAGACAAGTGGTCGCGACTGACTGATTTTGCGAATTTCCCCAATATCGCCTGATCCCAGCGCTGCATCGAAGGCAACCTTGTTCCCATCGGGAACCAAGGCGCGCGTATTGACCCCATGTTCGCCTACCAAGCCGGCGAGCAGGACCAATGCCACGGTCATGTAACCCAGACGGACATAGCTGAAGCCATAACGAACCGTGATATGGGCAATGTTAAAGCTCGCCTTGGCGAACAGGTGCAGCCGCCACGACAATTGCCCTGTGCGCACGTGAAGTCGGCGTTCCTCCACTAGATTGCCAGACAGCCAGCGCCCTTCCTCGCGCAATGCCTTCGCGGCAGCGACATAGGGCTCAAGCGCGTGGTATATGTTGCCACGTCGCGGCTTTGGCGTGGCCTTTGGTTGGGCGCCGAGGCCCCAGGCCAGTATTCGTCCGACTGATTGCACGGTCGTTGACAGCGCGAACTGCCAAAGTGCCGACAGCGATGTCCGGGTTCTGTAGCGATTGATCTCGACACGCTGCAGGTTGAGGTAGGGGATCGCCATCGGCCGCGATTGCGAACGCAGAGGTTGCCAGATCTCAGGTAACAAGACATCGGCAGCGGCGACGAAGCAAAGCAGCGCCAGCCAACCGACGTTACCGCCAAAAGTGTCAAGATTGCCATCAGCCATATTGATCAGCAGTTCCACGGCGACCAGCGCAAGCACGGCTGCAACCAGCCAACTGGTCAGACTGCGGCCGTCACTGTCGAGCTTGCTCGGATGCGGTGCCAAGGGACCGTGACCTTTGCCGCGATCGTAGCGGAAGCCGATGATTTCGAGCCTGCCGAAGTGTGGCCAAGCTGCGGGCATGTGCGCAAACGCCGTGGCACGCGCATTGCGAAGATCAATCTTGGGATGCGCCTTCTGTCTGGCGATCCAGGTTTCCCACGCCGCCGGTCCGGCATGTGCCTCAATCTGCGCCGCGCGCCAGGCGGCATCTGATGCTTTGACATCCTTGTCGAATACATCCGGATCGAGTGTGACGATATTCTTGTTGGTGCCGTCGGGCGCGACGAGCGGAGCAATCTCCAGTTCGCCGGCGATCTTGGCGAACTCACCGTCGATCGAAGGGCCGTTGCTGCGGTCGAACACGAGCCGACAGTCACCGGCGACTTCCGCACCAGCAAATTTGATTTGGCCACTCGGTCGCCGCGCCGAATTCGCCACTGAAACCGAGTAAAAAAACGTCGAAGGGGCAATTCTGATCGCTTCGAAAAACGAAATATCTCCTGAAATCTTGGCGTTCTGAAGATTTACGCCACATACTCCCGATGACCCGTCAAATGTCACACTGTCCAAGACCGTGATATTTCCAAGATTGATCGCAAATAATTGGCCCAGCCGTATCTTTTCGAAATGGGAATCGGCGCATTTTTTGGCTTTGTCGGCATAACTGTCGGTTTTTGCATATTGCTGATCAGCAGCCGGTTGCTTCTCATTAACCCGTATCGCCCAGCGAAAATTTGCCCGTGCGAAGTGTAGTTCGCCGTCGATATGCGCGCGGTCTGCTGCGACAACGCCATCGATGCATGTGCTGTCATCCGGCTTGCCCGCTTCCTTCGGCGATGCGCCAATTCGAACGGTTCCTCCAAAACGTGATTCACGGATATCCAGCGCAAAATCATCCGCACCAGTCGCGATCGTATCGGATACGAGGTCCGATTCCTGAACCGTGATTGCGTAGGTGGCGCGCCGATAGGCTTCGATCATTCTGACGCGCAGTGTGACCTTTTGTTCTGCACCGTAGATATCGTCAAACATTCGTCGCACGGCTTCGTTGGAGCGCAGCCTGGATCCGGCCAGCGACATTCCACCGGCGACCGCCGCATACTTCATTCTGAGTCTGCCATGGCAGACAATTGCCCGCGCGAAGATGCTGCCGCCGACCTGAATGCCATCTGCTCGAACCGCGGAGGTGCGTACGCGCAATGTGTCGGTAATCAGCCCATCGAGCGTACTAATACGCCACACTGCGGGACCTCCGGCGGCGAACTCATGCGTGCCATGGCTCAACAATAGTTCCGCCAGCCGCTTGCGGCCGGCGCAGTAGGTCTCCGGCTTGGCCAGCGTTGGGAATTGACCCAGTTCGGTGGGCGACTGGCCGGTTTGCCAGATCAGGTGGCCGGTCGACCGGTCATTGCGAATCTCCTCTGCCGCCATAGCTTCCAGCACGGCAAGTGGTGACAGCAGTACCGCCTCGTTGAGGAAGATCGTGCGCTGCGTCTTCAGGCCGCGCATGGCGAGACCGCCCCAGATAACAGCGCGTTCCAGTCGAATATCGTTGTCGATCGTGGCTTCCGAAAGGTTCAACATGCCTCGATCGCCGTCGAACGCTTGGTTCTGCGGACACGAGCCGAATGGCTTCATCGTCAGGTCTGTCGCATCGAAATAGCCGTGAATACGGGCGCCGCCGAAATCTGCTGGTGCTTGCATATAGGCTCGGCGCAGCCGCACGCTGCCAGAAGCCTTGAGGAAACTGGCATCAAGCCCGGCGAGCGATGAACCCGATAAGTCGAGCGTCACGAGCTCACAATTGCTCATCGCCAATGGGGCTTTGACGACGCAACCGATAAGCCTGAGCGAGAACGGCAGCCGCGCATTGCTCAGACGGATCGGCGAGCTGGGATGCTCTGGAGACGCGCCATCGGTTATACAGACCCCGATGATTTGGAGCCCGGCGCGCATTGTCAATCGGCGGGCGGCGCGATGAGCCGGCGGCAGCCCCTCGATTTCTACTATCGCAATTGCGATCGCTGCAATTAGTTCGGCGGGCGTCAAAGTCGGAAGCGTAAATTGTTTCGATGCTGTTGTCATCGCAGTGCGCGCTTCATTGCTCCGCTGTTCAAAAGACTCGATCACCTCGCGCTGAAGATCTCCTCGCGGGTTAGGCATTTCAAAGCTGGCCTGAAGGATCGGCGGTGAAAACGTAGCGAAGCCGGAATTGTCCGGCACAAAAGCAGCGCCATCAAAGGCCTTGCCCGCTCGCATCGCTGCGAGCAGATGATGTCGTGTTACCGTCGCCACGAAACGTCCCCATCCCCCGATGTCCGCCAATTGTTAAGGTTAGGCCAACACGGAGTCGAGATGCATGTGGCGGCAAGCGCCGGATTTGGCTAAGCGCAGCGGGCCGCCGCGGGTCGGTGGCAGCAACCAAACCAGAAGGCGACCATGTCCGATCTCATCTCCCTCACGCTTCCCGATGGCTCTGTGCGCAGTGTTGCGCGCGGCACCACCGGCGCCGATGTGGCGGGGAGCATCGGGCCGGGGCTGTTGAAGGCGGCGCTGGCGGCGCGGGTCGATGGCGAGCTGGTCGATCTGTCGCGGCCGATCATGGCCGATGCGACGCTGGCGCTGGTGACGGCGAAGGACGAAGCCGATGCGCTCGACCTGGCGCGGCATGATTTCGCGCATGTGCTCGCCGAGGCGGTGCAGTCGCTGTTTCCCGGCACGCAGATCACCTTCGGGCCGTCGACGGACGATGGCTTCTACTATGATTTCGCGCCGGCAGAACGCCCGTTCACCGATGACGACCTGCCCGCCATCGAGGCCGAAATGCGCTCCATCATAGCGCGCAACGCGCCGCTGGTGCGCGAGGAATGGACGCGCGAACAACTGATCGCGCATTTCAACGCTCATGGCGAAAGCTTCAAGGCCGAATGGGCGAACGAGCTGACCGGTGATGAGCCGCTGACCATCTACCGCGCCGGCGACAAGCCCGACAGCTGGCTCGACATGTGCCGCGGTCCGCATTTGCCGTCGACGGGCAAGCTCGACCCGGCGGCGTTCAAGCTGACGCGGGTGTCGGGTGCCTATTGGCGCGGTGACCAGGCCAATGCGATGCTGTCGCGCATCTACGGCACCGGCTGGCTCAACAAGAAACAGCTCGATGCGCACATGACGCGGCTGGAGGAAGCCGCCAAGCGCGACCATCGCAAGCTGGGGGCGGAGATGGACCTGTTCCACCTCCAGGCCGAAGCGCATGGCAGCGTGTTCTGGCACCCGCGCGGCTTTGTCATCTATCGCGCGCTGGAGGCCTATATGCGCCGCCGGCTCGATGCCGCCGGCTATCTGGAGGTCAAGACGCCGCAGATCATGGATGCGCGGCAATGGGAACAATCGGGCCATTGGGGCAAATATCGCGAGAACATGTTCGTCATTCCCGATGAAGTGCCGAACGTCGATGACGAAGGCCCGGTGATTTCGGACAAGGCGCAGTGGATGGCGCTGAAGCCGATGAACTGCCCGGCGCATGTGCTGATCTTCCGCCAGGGCATCAAGTCATACCGCGACCTGCCGTTGCGGCTGGCGGAAATGGGCTGTTGCCACCGCAACGAACCGCATGGCGCGCTGCATGGCCTGATGCGGGTGCGCCAGTTCACCCAGGATGACGCGCACATCTTCTGCCGCGAAGACCAGATTGTCGGCGAAATCGCCAAGTTCTGCGACCTGCTCGATGTCGTCTACAAGGATCTGGGTGGCTTCGACTATTCGATCAAACTGGCACTACGCCCTGAAAAGCGTTTTGGCAGCGATGCGATGTGGGATTGGTCGGAACAATCGATGCGCGACGCGGTGGCGGCGACTGGCCGCGACAATGCCGATTGGGGCTGGGAAGAACTGCCGGGCGAGGGGGCATTTTATGCGCCAAAGCTGGAATTCCACCTGACCGACGCGATCGGCCGGACGTGGCAGGTCGGCACCATCCAGACCGACACGGTGCTGCCGGAACGGCTCGATGCCAGCTATGTCGCCGAAGATGGCGCGCGTCATCGGCCGGTGATGTTGCACCGGGCGATCCTCGGCAGTTACGAACGCTTCATCGGCATCCTGATCGAACATTATGCCGGGCGCTTCCCGCTATGGCTGACCCCGGTGCAGGCGGTGGTGGCGACGATCGTGTCGGATGCGGACGATTATGCCGGCACCGTTCTGGCAGCGTTGCAAAAGGCCGGCATTCGCAGCGAAATCGATCTGCGCAACGAAAAGATCAACCTGAAGGTGCGCGAGCACAGCCTGACCAAGGCCGGCTACATGCTCGTCTGCGGCCGCCGCGAGGCCGAGGAAGGCACCGTGGCGCTGCGGTCATTGGCCGGCGGCGAGCAAAAGGTGCTGCCGTTGGCCGAGGCGGTGGCGTTGCTGGTGGCAGAGGCGACCCCGCCCGACCTGCGCTGAGGTGATGTTATCCCTCCCCCCCACGGGGGGGGGAGGGATGTGGCGTTACGCCGGATCGGTGCCCTTGTTGTCCTGCACCCCGGTCGCGGGTGCCGGGTCGGTTCCCTTGTTGTCCTGCACGCCCATGGCGGGCGCGGGGTCGGTGCCCTTGTTGTCCTGCACGCCGTCAACCGCCGCCGGGTCGGTGCCCTTGTTGTCCTGGGTGACCATGGCGGCCGGGTCGGTGCCCTTGTTGTCCTGCGTGGCATCCGTGGTGGCTTCGGTGGTCGCTGCGGGTGCCTCGGCCTCCTGCCGGGTCTGGCCGCAGGCGGTGAGCGACACGCCGGCAACGGCGACAATGGCGAAAACGGCAAGCTTGTTCATCGGTACGACCCCCTTGTACGGCGGTGCGGTCCATCCGCCCGCCGGTTGTGCAAATCCTAACGCTAAACCGACATGCGTGCCAATAGCCGTTGAAAACGCGGTTCGCGGCGCAGCGGATCGAGCAACGGGTCGTTGCGCAGCGACAACAGCCCTGAATCGCCGATCATAAGCGCCCGCTCCAGCGCCGCCAGCGCGCCGGCACTGTCGCCACGCTGTGCCCTGACCTGCGCCTGCTGATACAGCGCGGTATCGCCATTTTCCGCCACCAGCGCGGCGAGCAGCCGGTCCGACGTCGGTTTGTCGCCCTGTTTCCAGGCGATGATCGCCAGGCCGGTCTGCCGCGCCCAGCTTTGCTTCTCGCGGCCGAACTCGACCTTTGCCTCTTCGGGCTTGCCCATCATCAACAACGTCAGCCCCATGTCATAATGGCCGACTGCCAGCCCGGGGCTGAGCGCCAGCGCCTGGCGCTGGTGCGCCAATGCCTCCGGGTAACGCCGCGTCGCGGTATAGGCGCCGGCCAGCGCCTTCCAGGCGCGCGGGTTAAAGCGATCGAGCTCGACGGCCTTTTCCAGCGCCACCAGCCCCTTGGCGGCATCGCCCACCCGCACGTTGAACAGGCCATAGCTGATCAGCACATCGGCATCGCCCGGGGCTGCCTGCAATGCGCTTTCATAGGCAGTGTTGGCGCCCTTCAGGTCGAAATCGGTGCGGCCGAGCACATAGCCGAGCGCCAGCTGCGTATCCGCCAGCCCCGGTGCCAGCGCAACGCCCTGCCGCGCCGAGGCAAGCGCCGCGGCATTGGTCGCCTTGAACTTTTGTGCCGGATCGAACTGCCCGGCGATGATGGCCAGCGTGTAGCCGCGCGCCGCATGGGCGGAGGCATAGCGCGGGTCGGTGGCGATGGCGGCGTCGAACTGCGCCAGCGCCGAACGATACACGGCTTCGTCGCCCGACAGGTCGAACAGCTGGCGACCGCGCAGATAGGCGTCGTGCGCCACTGTCGATTGGGTGCCGCCGGCGCTGATCCGCGCGGCTTCCTGTGGCAGCAGTTCGACCTTCAGCGCGTCGGTGACCTTGGTGGCAATCTCGCTCTGGATGGCGAAAATGTCCTTGGCCTCGCGGTCATATGTTTGCGAGACGCGTTCAAAGCCGGTTTTCGCCTCGATCAGTTGCGCGGTGACGCGGATCACCTTGCCGGCACGGCGCACGCTGCCCTCCAGCGTGTAGGCGACGCCCAATTTGCCGGCGATCGTCGCGACATCGGTGCTGGTGCCGCGAAAACTGTTCGATGATGTGCGCGCCGCGACCTTCAACCCCGCCACGCCGGCGAGCGAGCTGCGCAACTCTTCCGCCATGCCATCGGAGAAATACGCCTGTTCCGGGTCGCCGGACAGATTGTCGAACGGCAGCACCGCGATGCTGTTCGGCGCTGCTGGCCGCGCCGCGATGGCAGTAGCGGCAGGCGTCGCCGGCGCGGCGGTGGTGATGGCGGCCACTGCGCCGTCGGCTGGCTTTTCAGCCTCGGGCACGCCCATGAACTTGTTGACCAGCAAGATCATCAAGCCGCCGACCACCATGAAACCAACGATGATCGGCAAGGGGTCGATGCCGCCAACCGTACCGCCGTGGCCGCCATGGCCGCCCTCGTGCCCGGCTTCGTGCAGGTCGTGCTCCATCCCGGCAGCGGGTTCGGTTTCGGGCAGCTCCGGGTGGCGGAACAGGCCGTTGCCGGTCATCCGGAAATTCCAGGCAAAACCGATCAGCAGCGGAAAGCCGAGCACCAGCAGCGCCAGCAGCGTCTTCATCACCGGCTTGGGCAGCCCCAGAATCGTCGACAGCACATAGCCGACTTCCAGCATCAGCCACGACACCACGATATAGGTCGCCGCGGCCTTGAAGACCCCCCGCCGCCGTGCCTCTGCGTAGATGCTCACCCCGACCCCATCTTGCCTTCATCCAACGGTATAGCCGGTGAACCGGGGGCGGGGAAGTCAGCCCGCGAAAACCCTTTGCAAAACGCCGGTATAGATCGCGGCGAGCGCCGTTACATCGGCTATGGCGACGCTTTCATCCACCTTGTGCATCGATGCGCCGGGCAGGCCGAATTCGACCACCGGGCACAGCCGGCGGATGAAGCGCGCGTCCGATGTGCCGCCGCTGGTCGACAATTCGGGGGTCAGGCCGGTCACCGCGGTCACCGCGTCGGCAATGATGGCGGAAAACGCCCCCGGCTCGGTCAGAAAGGCTTCGCCGGAGATTTTGACCGTCACCTCGGCGGACGGCGCATGCTCGGCCACCACGGCGCGCACCCAGGCTTCGAGTTCAGCGCCGCTGTGCCGGTCGTTGAAGCGGATGTTGATCCGCGCATGGGCCTGTGCCGGAATGACATTGGTCGCCGGGTTGCCGACCTGGATATCGGTGATTTCCAGGTTGGAGGCGTCGAACCAGTCGGTACCAGCATCGAGATGCCGGGCCTTCAGCGCCGCCAGAATGGCCACGAGGCGCGTCACCGGATTATCGGCGCGGTGCGGGTACGCCACATGCCCCTGCGCGCCGTTGACGGTGATCCAGGCGTTGACCGAGCCGCGGCGACCGATCTTGATCATGTCGCCGAGCACTCGCGCCGATGTCGGTTCGCCAACCAGGCAAAGGTCGGGCACCAGGTCGTGCGTCTCCAGCCAGTCGAGCATCGGCGCCGTGCCATGGGTGGCGGGGCCTTCCTCGTCGCCGGTGATGATCAGCGACAGGCGGCCCTTCGCCCCCCGTGCCAGATGACGTTCTGCCGCGGCGACAAACGCTGCGATGGCGCCCTTCATGTCGGCGGCGCCGCGCCCGACCAGCCGGCCATCGGCGATGGTCGCGGCGAACGGATCGACGCTCCAAGCCGCCACATCACCGGTCGGCACCACATCGGTATGCCCGGCAAAGGCGAAATGCGGGTAGCCGCTGCCAATGGTGGCGAACAGATTGTCGATCGGGCCGTCCGGCGCCTCGCCGAGCCGCAGGCGGTGGATTTCGAACCCCAGCCCGGTCAACGCCGCCGCCAGCACATCCTGCGCGCCGGCATCGGCGGGCGTGACGCTGGCGCAGCGGATCAGCTCCTGCGCCAGCGCAAGAGGATCGCGCGCCAGCGCGGCCGGATCGACCGCCATCAGCCGGAAATCTTGGCCAGATACTTGCCGATGCGTTCGGCGTTGACGCCAAGATCGCCCTTGCCGACGCGCGATTTGGAGCGGACATCGATGCGCGTGCCGTTGCCTTCGGGTGTCAGGCGGATCACCACATCATCCTTGAAACCCCACCACGGCACCGTGTCGGTGGCTTCGATGCGGCCCGAATAGGCGTCCTTATCGACCAGCGTCCAGCCCATCGCCGTGACGGCGGCCAGCGCCTTTTCGAACGCGATGCGCGGTTCGTCGACAATGACCAGCGGCTTGACCTTGGGATAGGCCTTGGCCTGCACCGGCGCGAGCGCCGGGTCATAGCTTACCGGGTTGGAATCGGCCCCGCGCAGCGCCGGGGTAATGGTGACGAACGCCGGCGGGTTGGCGGTATCGGTGGTGATGTCGTGGATCGGCGGCTTGTCGCCGGCTTCAACGACAATCGCCACCGGCACGGCCAGCGCCGCCAGGCCGGCCGCTGCGCCGACCACGGTGACGATGCCGCCCTGCCGCTTGAGCAGTCGAACGAGGCAGAAGATGCCGCCAAGGCCCGCCAAAATCGCGCCGATGGCGAACATGCCCAGCCCCGCCGCCCAAGGCAGGATGCCGAACTTGATCAGCGGCCCGGCCAGCACCACCAATATGGCAGCAGCGATGCTGGCCCGCGCGATGCGCTGGGTCCATTTTCCGGGGTTGCCAGTCGCCATCATCAGTTTCCTTTAACCGGGGCCCGCGCCACCTTGGGCGCATCGGCCGCAAAGGTCGCGCCGAAATAATCGCCTTCATACCAGCGTGGCCGCGCCGCGGCATCGCCGATTTCGCGGGCAATCAGATAATTCACCCGCGCATATTTCGCCCCGGCGGCCCAGTTGATCGGCAGCTTCATGTCGTCGCTGGGCTGGTGATAATCGGTGGCGAGATAATGTTCCCAGGCTGCCTTGCCGCCATTGGCAAAGCCGGTGGCGAGCAGCAACGCCGGCACGCCGCGCTTGACGAAGGTATAGTGATCGGACCGGACGAAGATGGTTTCCGCCGGCATCGGGTCGGGCGACACCGCCACCCCGGCCTTGGCCGCCGCGCGCCCGATCGCTTCGCCCATCGACGAATGGTCGCCGCCAAAGGCGATCACATCGGTGAAATCATACAGCAGCATCGGCTGGTCGAGATCGACGACGCTGACGATATCGGCAATCGGCACCGGCGGATCATTGGCAAAGCTTTCGGCGCCGAGCAGGCCCTTTTCCTCGGCGGTGTTGGCGACGAAGATCAGCGAACGCTTCGGCTTGACCTTGTCGTGCGAAAAGCCGTGCGCCACTTCGAGCATCACCGCCACCCCGGCGGCATTGTCGAGCGCGCCATTGTAGATGGCATCGCCATTCTTGGGCGCAGCGATGCCCAAATGGTCGAGATGCCCCATGATACCGACATATTCGGACTTCAGCACCGGGTCGCTGCCCTCGATCCTGGCGACGACATTGGCTGTCTGCACCAGGCGCTGCTGCGATGTCGTGGTGATGCGCACCGTCGCCGGCAGAGCAAAGCCCTTGGGCATGCCGAGCTGCTTGTCGGCGGTGGCCAGCACCTTGGCCAGCGGCACTTTCGCGCCGGTGAACAGCGCCTCGGCCGCGACCATGCTGAAACCGGCGCCGCCGCGAATGCCCGGCGCCGACACATAGGGGCTGCCATCGGGCTTTACCCAGGTCATCGAAGGGGTGCCGGCATATTGCTTCTGGCGCTCCCAGGGGCGCAGCCGGTTCGATTCGAGCGTCGGGATGGTGACGATGCCGATGGCGCCGCGCGCTTCCGCCATCTTGCCCTTCTGACGGCTGAGATGCGCCAGCACTTCGTTCGGCGGCCCCTTGGGGATGCCGCCGAGCATGACGACGATCTTGCCGCGCACATCGACGCCGGCATAATCGTTGAAGCCCTGTTTCGGCGCATCGAGGCCGAAGCCGACGAACACGGCGGCGGCTTCGACGTCCGTCACCTTGTCGATCTGGCTCGACCCGACGATGATCTCGCTGGCCTGGGCAAAGGTGACCGGTGCCGCCTTGCCGGCGGTAATGGTGATGCTGGCCGGCACGCTGCCGGGGCTGGCTTCGGACAGGGTCACCGGCTGGAACCAGCTGCCGTCCTTGCCGGCGGGGACCAGGCCATAGGCAGCGAACTGGCTGGCGACATAGCGCATGGCGATTTCATGCCCGCGCGTACCGGTGCCGCGGCCTTCCAGCAGGTCATCGGCGAGAAAGGCGACATGCGCCTTGACGCGATCGGCCGAAAAACCCGGTTCTTCGGCAAGGGCCACAACCGAGGCTGTCGCCATCATCCCGGTGATGACGGCGCGCGTGAAAAACTGCATCAAAAACTCCCAATCCCTTGGCGCGGGCTTAACGCCGCCGCCCGCCGCGTCAAGCCGGGATGCCGCCGGGCACCGGATACAGGTTGAAGCGCAGCACCTCGGCATGCGCGTCGCGGTTCCATTCCTGCATCCAGGGGTGCGCCAGCATGGCGTCGACATAGGCGCGGGCGGTGGCCGAGACCGGCAAATGGTAATGGTGGATGCGGAACACCACCGGCGCATACATGATGTCGGCGGCACTGAACGCGCCGAACAGCCAGGGCAGGTCGGTTTCGGCGCCAAAGCGGTCGCGCGCTTCGCTCCACAGCGCATCGATGCGCGCCACATCGGCGCGCACGGCGTCGCTCGGTTCGAAGTGCGGAAACTGTTCCTGCAAGTTCATCGGGCACGCCGATCGCAGCGCCTGGAAGCCCGAATGCATCTCCGCCGTCATCGCATAGGCGAGGCCGCGTGCCGGCCATTCGCGCGGCCAGTAGCGGTCATGCCCGCCCTTGTCGGACAGCCACAGGATCATCGCCATGCTGTCCCACACCGGCACCGCGCCATCGAACAGCACCGGCACCTTGCCCGACGGCAGCGCTGCCTTGGCCGCGCCGCTCTGCCATTCGGCGCTATCCATCTCGATACACTGGGTGGTAAACGGCAGGCCCGACTGTTTCGCCGCCAGCCAGCCGCGCAGCGACCAGCTTGAAAGCGTGCGGGTTCCGATGATGATCTTCATGGGTGTGCCTCCTGCCGGGCTGTCTTACGAGCGGCGAAAGGAGGCGGCAAGCAACCCTTCTCCCTCCCCCCACCGCCGCAGGCGGTAGAGTGGGG
>JBMOGO010000072.1:0-16552 GCA_049318305.1 Polymorphobacter sp. | reverse complement strand
GGTGCCCTGGATTTCGGCTTCGATCTTGTCCAGGCTGGGCGCCCGGGTGGTCAGGTTGATGACGCCGGCAAAGGCGTTGCGGCCATACAGTGCCGATTGCGGCCCCTTGATGATTTCGACCTGCTGCAATTCGACCAGCGTCTGGTCGACCATGTAGCCGCGCTGAAGGTAGATGCCATCGATGTTGACCGGCACGTTCTGCACCGGCGATGTGGTGCGCAGGTTCAGCTGTCCACGGATCGAGGTCTGCACGACCAGCGGTGAAATCGCTTCGAAAGCAAAACCCGGCGTGCGCTGGGCGACGTCCATCAGATCATCGAGACCCAGGCGGCGCAGGTCCTGCGCCGAAAACACGCTGATCGCGACCGGCACGTCCTGCAGGCGCTCGTTGGTGCGCCGGGCGGTGACGATGATATCGCCGGCATCCTCGGCTTCGGCCGCTGCGCTGGTCTGGGCCTGCGCTGCTGTCGTCATGGTCGTGGCACCCAGGACAAGGGCGAGAGCGCTGGCGCTGATCCGGTAGGCTGTGCGGCTGTTCATTGTATGACCCCTCCTGCTTGCAACTGCGCCGCCGGGACATTCGTCCATGCGTTCGGCGCGTCACACGGGGATCAAGATGCACGATGCCGCAACGACTGCGGCGAAATCGCGCGCGCTATCCGATAGGCGGATAGTGTTAGCCAGCGAGGTCGGCGGCGATGGCGGCGGCTGTCTGTTTCAATGCGGCGACAAAGCGCCCCTCGGCCTCGCTCATGCTCACCGCCGAGGCAAAGAAGATCAGTGCCAGCGCACCGATGACCCGATCGCCCTGGAACAGCGGCACCGCGATGGAGGACGTCTTGCCCGGCGTCGCCGTATAGGCATTGCGCGCCATGGTCGCGAAACCGCGCTGGCGAATCTCGTCGAGCATGCGTTCGTTGCTGGTCAGCAGCACCGCCATGCGTTCGGCAGGGCCATCGAGTTGCCGCAAGCCCTGCAACACGCCGCGCCGTTCCTCCTCGCCGCAAAACGCCAGATAGGCCTTGCCGGTCGAACATTCGATGATCGGCAGGGTGAAACCCGGCACATAATTGTGCAGCGTCAGGCTGGTCAGCTTGTGGGTGGAATCGCGCACCATCATCACCGGGCCGACGCGCGTGGTGACGCTGACCGGCCAGGCCAGCATGTTAGTCAGCGCCACGATATGCGGCCGTGCCACGGCCACCAGGTCGCCATCTTCCTGATAGCCAAAGCTGAGCGTGCGCACGAGCGCTGTCGGTCGATAGCGTTTGCGCGCTGGTTCGCGCTCGATCATGCCTTCGTCCATCAGCGTCTGCACGATGCGGCAGGCGGTGGGGTAGGGAATGCCGGCGCCGCGGCAGATTTCCATCATGGTGATCGAGCCGCCGCGATTGACCGCCTGGAGCACCGCCAGCCCGCGACTGATGGCGCGCACGTTTTCGTCGCGTTCCGGCAAGACCTCCGTTGCAGACACTGTGGCCAATCGCGCCCCTCTCTATCCGGCTGATGGATAGACTAACCCGCGCAGGCTTGATGTCAAAGGCGCGTAATGGTCCCCTGTCCCTCACGCATTGTCCGCAGACCGAACACGCTGCCATGGAGGCCCCTGATGGAACGCCGCGATTTCCTGCTTGCTGGCGGCGCCCTTGCCGCCGGAATGGCCGCCACCGGGGCCGCCGCTGCCACCATGAAGGGCGACCCCACGTCGCTGAAGGGTCCGGCCGTCGACCTGATGACGCCCAGGGGCAACATGCAGGCCTGGGCGCGCCTGCTCGGCAATACCGACATGACATCGACCAAATATGGCTGGGCGCAGGGGCTGATCCAGGGTGTGCAGCCCGGCGAGGCAATCCGCGACATCTGCGGCTTCACCATGCTGTCGTGCGCGCGGCTGCTGCCGCATGAAAGCGGCACCGGCTATCGCAAGATACTGCGCGAAATCGGGCTTTATACCGATCTCAAGACCGGCGAGATCGTCGAGGAGATGGTCAACCCCTATCTGGGCGAGACCGTGAAAGTGGTGCCGATCACCAATGATCCGTTCAACCACACCATCACCGAATTTGCGCCATCACCGCCCTCCTATGGCGGGCTGAATCGCGCCGCACCGCCGCCCAAGCCGTTGCAACTCGACTGGACACGGCGCGGCGACACGCTGAACCTGTTCAGCCATATCAACCTGTTCTACCCGTCATCGCTGCCGCCAGCGAAATGGCCGCGCGAAAACGCCAACCCATTCAATCAGGTAACGGAAACCTTCCTGTACCAGATCCCCTGGGCCGACATGCAGAACCCCAAGAAGACCGGCGTCGAATATAGCGGCACCTGGGCACGCACGACGCCGTGGCTGCCCTGGCTATTGATGGGGCCGACCCCCGGCCATGCCCAATATGCAACGTTCATGGGCAGCTACAACGATATCAACCGCGTCGACCGCAAGACGCTGGATTATGTCCAGAAGAACTTCCCCAAATACATGCAGGCCCCCGACAAATGGGAAGAACCCAGCCTGTCGAGCCTTGAGCTGTACGCCCGTACCCAGACCCCGGCGCCAGTGCCCGCCGGCCAGCCGGTGCCGCGTGCGCCTGAACCGCAACTGCCGGCGTGGTTCAAGGCGATGCAAGCGAAGCCGCTTTAGGGATCAAAGCGCCTGCGCCGGGTTTCCGGTCGGCTCGTCCTGCCACCCTTGCGGATAGCGCCCCAGCGTCAGCAACAGCAGCGGCGCCACCAGGAAAATCGCCCCGGCAGTAAGCAGCGCCGGATCATAACTGCCATAAACCCCGTGGATATGGCCGAACACCGGTGGCGCCAGCCCGGTCGCCGCCAGCACCCCGCCGATCTGCACGCCATAGATGAAGCCATAGTTCTTCATGCCGAAATAGCGGCCCGACATGAAGGCGATCAGGTCGAATTCCGCCCCCGCCGCCAGCCCGACCAGCGTCGCCGCCAGCCCAATCACCGGCCCCGAGGGCAGGGTGGTGCCGGCCAGCAGGAAACAGGCCAGCGCCGGAAACGCCAGGAACCCCACCGCCACCAGCGGCGCCCACACCTTGTCGAGCAGGAAGCCGGCAAACACCCGCCCGCCCATCACCGAAAGTCCGGTGAAGCCGGCATAAAGCGCCGCCGTCGCCGGATCGAGACCGCGATCGGTGAGCAGCGGCACCAGGTTGGGAATGATCCCCGCCACCCCGAAGGTGACGGCCGAAAACACCGCCAGGATCAACCAGAACCGCCAGTCGCGCAGCGCCTCGCCGCGCGTTGCCCCGGCCAGCGGCGGCGCATCGTGCGCCGGCGCCGGTGCATCGCGGAACAACAGCGCCACCAGCGGCATGGCGATGACCACCACCGAGCCACCGAGCAACACATAGGCGGTCTGCCAGTCGCGCGCCGCGATCACCGCGGTCATCGCCGGCGGTGCCAGCACGGCGGCGATGCCGGTGCCGAACAGCGCCAGCCCCAACGCCATACCGCGCGCGCTGTCGAACCAGCCGCTGATGCCGCGGGTCCAGGTCACCTGCCCGGTACCCGAGCCGAGCAGCGCAACAATCATCCAGCCGATGTACCAGCCGGTGATGCTGGTGGCGATCAACGGCAGCGCGATCAGCCCGAGCGCCAGCCCGGCCATCGACAGCAATGCCACCGGCCGCGCGCCCCAGCGATCGATGGCTGCACCCCAGATCCAGGTGACCCCCAGCACGCCGAGCATCTGCACGGCAAAGCCCCATTGGATGGCCTCACGGCTCCACCCGGTCGCCGCCGCCACCGGCTTGAGGAACACCCCGAGTGTGTAAAAGGGCAGCGCCGAAATCGAAAAAGCCGCGCCGATCGCACCACCGACGACGATGCGCCATCCGCGCCGGAATTCTGCTTGTGCTGCCATGCCCCACCCTTCGCCCCGCAACGTGCCGGTGCGCGCCGCCCGCGTCAAACATCCACTCTGCGGACAGTTCCACCGCCCTCTCGGCAGCCGCGCCGCGACCGGCTATCGCTGTGCCGTGCCCGTCCTGTCCGCATCACCATCGGCGCCGATCGCCCATTATGCCGTCGTCATCATCGGCGGCGGTGCCTGCGGGCTGACGGCGGCACTGGCGGCGCGCGATGCGGGGGCAGACGTGCTGGTCATCGAACGCGACGCCAGCCCGCGCGGCACCACCGCCATGTCGACCGGGTTGGTACCGGCAGCCGGCACGCCGGATCAGGCGGCTGCCGGCATCAGCGATTCCGCCGCGCTGCTCGCCGCCGACATCAAGGGCAAGGCCAAAGGCGGCGATGCAGCGATTGCCCTTCGCCTGGCGGAGCAATCGGCCGCCGCTATCGACTGGCTGCGCACATCCCACGGCGTGCCGTTCAGCCTCGTGACCGGTTTTCTCTATCCCGGTCATAGCGTCATGCGGATGATGGGCACGCCGAACCGCACCGGCGAGGAATTGATGGCGGCTCTGCTGAGCGCCTGCAACGCCGCCGGCGTCGACATATTGACCGACGCCGCCGCGACCGACCTGGTGGCCAGCGATGCCCGCATCGAAGCCGTCATCGTCACCCGCCCCGATGGCGCGCGCGAAGCCGTCGGTTGCGGCGCGCTGGTGCTCGCCTGCTCGGGGTTCGGCGGCAATGCCGATATGGTGGCGCGCCACATCCCCGAGATCGAAGGCGCGGTGTTCCACGGCCACCCCGGCAACAAGGGCGATGCCATAGCCTGGGGGCTGGCATTGGGTGCGGCAACGGCCGATATGGACGCTTATCAGGGCCATGGCGGGCTGGCACACGGCCATGGCATCCCCATCCTGTGGCCGCTGATCATGGAGGGCGGGTTCCAGGTCAATCGCGCCGGCCAGCGCTTTTCCAACGAGGCGCTGGGATATTCCGAACAGGCGGCGAAAATCGTCGCGCAGCCGGATCGCATCGCCTTCAGCATTTTCGACGAACGCCTGCACCAGTTGATGCTCGGCTTTGACGACTACCGCGATGCGTTGAGCGCCGGCGCAGTGATCGAAGCCGCCAGCATCGCAGACCTTGCCGCGCGCACCGGCCTGCCCGAGGCGACGCTGGCGGCAACGCTCGCCGATGTCGAGGCGATGACCTTGGGCACGGCCGCCTGCCCGTTCGGGCGCGATTTCACCGGCAAGCCGCCGCTGGCGCCGCCCTATCGCGCCGCGCGGGTGACCGGCGCGCTGTTCCACACCCAGGGCGGCCTTGTCGTCGACAGTGATGCGCGCGTGCTGCGCGCCGATGGCTCGCCATTGCCCAATTTGTTCGCCGGCGGCGGCGCGGCGCGCGGGGTGTCCGGCGCCGGGGCCGCCGGCTATATTGCCGGCAACGGCCTGCTCACCGCCACCGGGCTCGGCCGCCTCGCCGGCATCGCCGCCGCCGCACAGACAGGAGCGCAACGATGAAGAATATCGCCGACCAGGCCGATCACGCCGCGCTGATCAAGGGCAGTCACGACGACCGCGCCGCGCAGGATTTTGCCTTCGCGCTGCGCAACCATGTCACGGGCGAATTGATGCCGGCCAATCGCACAGTGTTCGACCGCCGCGTTGCACCGGCGTTCGTGCGCGCCCAAGGCAAACCGCCCGAAACCCCGGCGCAGGTGCGCGATGCGATGGGCGCCGACAGCTGGTACAAATTCTATCTGTCGGCGCGGCGCACATCGCAGGAACTGATCTGGTCGAGCGTCATCCCTCCGGTTGAAACCGGCGCGCCGGCTGCCACCCCGGCACCCGCCGGCGGCTCACTGACGCTGGCGCCCGAAGGGTTCATGCCGCCGCGCTATATCTCGGCCATCGACATCCACTGCATGCCCGGCGGCTATTGCGCCGACCGCGGCCCCGGCGACGAAGCCGCGGGCGCTGTCTATGATCGCGGCGTCTATCTCTACATGTCGGGCCTGATGGGGCCGATGAACGATGGCGTCGGCCAATTGGCGGCGCGCTGGCTGAAAGGCCGCCTGCCCGATTTCGCACCCGCCATCATCCTCGATCTGGGTTGCGGTGTCGGCCATTCCGGGCTGGCCTATGCCGGCATCTATCCGGATGCGGTGCTGCACGGGCTCGATTGCGGCGCCGCCTTGCTGCGCTATGGCCATCGCCGCGCCGAATCGCTCGGCATTCCGGTGCATTTCCAGCAGGGCGATGCCGAGGCAACGCCCTATGCCGACGCCAGTTTCAACCTCGTCACCAGCCATATCGTGCTGCACGAAACCAGCACCCGCGCCCTGCCGGCGATCCTGAAGGAATGCCACCGCCTGCTCAAACCCGGCGGTGTCATGCTGCACATCGACCAGCCGCGCTTCGACGACAGCGACCCCTATGCAACCTTCCTGCAGGAAAACGAGACCTGGTATAACAACGAACCCTTCTGGCGGCAGTATCGCCGCATCGACCTGGAAGCCGCTGCGGCCACGGCCGGATTCGACCCGGCGATGATCGATCTCGACGTGCTGAGCGCCGCCGTCGTCCAGCAGAGCCAGAACAATGAAAAGGCCAGTGCCGACGCGGTGAAGAAGCGCGGATTTTCGGTGCTGCTGGCGCGGAAAGCCGCATGAAACCGCTGCCCAAACACGTCTCCGGCGCTCGCCCGGCCTTCCACGCCGACCCGGCGATCGACCGGCTGATCGCCATGGTGCTGGCGCTGACTCGCGAAAATTCGGTGTTACGCGACCGGGTCGACACGCTCGAAATCCTGGCGACCGATGCCGGCTGGCTGCAACCCGGCGCCATCGATGCCTATGTCGCGCCGCTCGACGTCCGCCAACGCCGCGAGGCCGGCCGCGAAGCCATGATCGGCCGGGTCCTCGCCATCATGTCCGAAGAAATCGCCGACCTTGAAGCCGGCGCGACCGATGACCGCTATTGGGCGACAATCGCGAGCATCGAAAAGGGCGAGGTGTAGAGTTCCTCTCCCTTCAGAGGGGAGTTACTCAGAGCCCCAGCGCGCCCGGATTGAGGATCCCCTGCGGGTCGAGCACCGCCTTGATCGCGCGCAGCAGTGCGACGCTCGCCGGATTGCGGCCGGGGAGCAGCGGATAGACCTTGCCGATTTGCAGATGCGCGCCGCCATGGGCGTGCATCAGCGCAATGACATCGGCCTTCAACCGGTCGACTTCGGCCCGCGCCGCGCTGCTCGCGGCGTATGCCGGCAACGTCGCCAGATGGTCCGCCGGCACCATGCGATCGTGAAAGATGGTACGCGCATCGGGCCAATAGATGGCAGGTTCATAGACGAACGCCGATGCCCCCACCGCCATGAACATGCCGCCGGTGTAAATGCCATGCGCCGCCATCACATCGGCATTGTCGGCCCAATAGGCACTGATGGCGCGGTGGAACGGCTTGACCCGGTCGTGCGGCAACAGCGTGTGCATCGGCACCCAGCGTTCGCCCTTCGGCCCGAGCACGTTGAACAGCGGCGCAAACGGCATGCCGCGTACGACCGTTGGCACCGTATTGGCGATTTCCTCGCCATGCGCGGCGCCGATGCGTTTGATGACAGCCATCTTGGCGCGCGCCTCGGCACTGTCGACGCCATCGGTCAGGTAATGCATGGCATAGCTGGCGGCCTTCAATTCGCGATCACCGGCCACTGCCATGCGCGCCAGGCTCTTCACCCCGCTGCCGAACGATGTCGCCGATTTCATGACGCTGCGGGCAATCTCCGCCTTGGCCGAAACGCCCTCCTGCCGGCCGATCTGCCCCTGTTGCAGGGCCGCATCGAGCCCGAAATTTTCGTCATCGACGCCTTCGATTGCAATCAGCCGGATCGCCTCGTGCATCGCGTCGAAGCTGGAGAAGCTGAAACTCGCCGCTTCGAATGCCTCGCGCCGCCGCGTCAGTTTCAGCGTGATGCGCGCCTTCACCCCCAGCGCACCGCAATCGCCGGTGAACAGCCCGGCGAGATCCGGCCCGAAATGCCGGAAGAACGCCGCGCTGTTCTCGCCGCCGGCGCTGCCGGTTGACAGCATCTCGCCAGTGCCGGTGATGACATCGAGGTTGAGCAGGCTTTCCGCCGACACGCCATTGCCATGGCTGATGCTGTTCTGCGACATCGACCCGCCGATGGTCGCCGCCAGCCCCGAAAACGGTCCCCAGAACGGCGTACGCAGCCCGCGCGTCTTCAATGCCTCATAGAGCCCGGCCCAGGTGACCCCGGCCTCCACCGTCACGATGGCGTTATGCTCGTCGATGTGGACGGCCTGCAAGCGCCCGGTGTCGATGGTCACCCCGCCCGGCCGAATGTGCAGATAACCATCGGTATAGCTGGCGCCGCCGCCGCGCACGGTGATCGGCGCGCCGGCCGTGGCGCACGCCCGCACCACCGCCTGCAATTCGCCGATGCTGCCCGGCCGCGCCACCGCCACCGGGATTTCGCGGGCATTGAATACGTCGGTGGCGTGGAAACGCCGGTCGGCCTCACCCGTCAGCACATGATCCGGTCCGATGGCGGCAACCAGCGCTTCGAGGAGGGATGGCGCATTGCGCAGGCTTGTCGCCATGGGTCAGCCTTTCGCGATATCGTCGATGGTGGCGGTGTAGCGGTCGGCGGTGTCGTTCTCGGCTGCCTCCGCCGCGTCCTTGCGCGCCAGATAGTAGAGCCGGGTCAGGAACGCCTGCCGCCGCGCCTCGCGTTCCTCCAGCACAGCCTGCGGCGGTACATAGGCCTCGATCGCCGCGGCCAGCCCGGCGTCCGTCGCCACCCGCTCCACCGTATCCAGCCGGTCGCGCAGCACGCTGAACTCCTCGGCGAGCACCAGGATCATCGACATGGCCTGGTCCATCGCCGGGTCGGCATAAAAATGCGGCCGCTTGCCGCGCGCGTCGCGCCGCAAACTCACCGCTTTTCCCCGATCAGCACTTCCCAGCCGCCGCCGGGCGCATATTCGCCAGCGGTAAAGTCGCGCTCGGCCAGCGTCTCCGCCGCCTCGGCCGTATAGCTGGCATCGGCGGCGGCGAACTCCATGATCGCCATTGGTGCCGTATCGAACCGCACGTCGGCAAACCCCGCCGCCGTCGCCAGCGCGATCTGGTCGACTTCGCGCATTGCGCCCCAAAAGGGTTCGTTGTTGTACCAGGTTTCATTGTCGAGAATGAACTGGGTGAACGGGTCCATCAGATCGAACGGCGGCAGGTCGGCATGAATCATCAGGCCGCCCGGCACCAGCAGCCGGTGGCATTCGCGGATGATCGCCGGCATCGCCTTGCCGCTGGTTTCGTGCAGCAGGATATGGCTGACGATGAGGTCGAAACTGCCGTCCGCGAACCCCGTCGCCTCGGCATTACGCTGCAGAAAGCCGACCTCGGCGCCCAGACCGGCGGCGCGGGCATGGGCGTACCGCACCTGTGGCCCTGCCACATCGATGCCGATCACCTCTGCCTCCGGAAACGCTTCCTTGTAGGGCAGCGTCGAATGGCCGACAGTGCAGCCCATGTCGAGAATGCGTTTCGGTGCGAAATCCGGCAGCTTGCGGCGCAGATAATTGGCGACCGACCGCCCCATGTCGTCGTTCGTCGGCCCCATATAGCCCATGGCATAAAGATAGACGCCGCGATCATAGAGCGCGCCGGCGGCAATGCCACCCCCGCCGGCGGAGCCGGCATTCTCCAAATCGCCGGCATAACCACCCGGCATGCAATGGATATCCAGCGCCGTCACATAACGCGGCGCCACGAAATCATCGCTGGTTTCCAGAGGCGCAGCACTACCCGCCGACAAGGTCGCGGCGCGCGCCTCGATCTCGGGCAGCTGTCGCTCGATGGTATCGAGCACCGAATCCCAGATGCGTTCCTGCGCAATGCGGTTGGTCGCGGCATAGTGCTGGAAATACGGGTCGCCCACCATCGCCTTGCGGATATCGTGGCGGTTGGCGGGCGCTCGGCCGTGCTCGCGCTCGAAGCGCTTGCCGGCCCTCGCCTTGAACACCGGGCCAAGCCCCGGCAGCAGGCCGGACTGGACAAAGCCCTTCAGCGACTTGGTGAACTCCTGCCGCGCCCGCTCGTCATGGTCCGGCGCCGGCAGCACCGGGTGGGCGCCCTGTTGAAAGGTGTTGAGCATCGCGGTCATCGGGCGTCCCCCAACTGGTTCGGGATGTGCGATTCATGGTTGGCGAGATACCAGTCGGCAATCTCGGCGCGCGTCGCCCACCACACGCCGGGCAGGCTTTGCGCATGGGCGATGAATTCGCGGATGGCGCGCACCCGGTGCGCGCGGCCCGAGACATGTGGATGCAGGCCGATGTTCATGATCCGGCCGGTCGTCGCACCTTCCTCGTAGAGCACGTCGAGCTCCTCGATGAGGATGTCACGAAACTGGTCGGTGGTATAATTGCGCCGGGTCAGCAGCGTGAAATCATTGATTTCGTTGCTATAGGGGATGGAGACAATCGGCCCCGACGGGGTGTTCAGCAAATATGGCTGATCATCGTTCATGATGTCGCAGTAAAAACTGCAACCCTGTTCGGCGAGAATGTCCGCCGTCTGCAAGGTGCCGCGCAGGCTCGATGACAGCCAGCCGCGCGCCTTGCGGCCGGTCTCCGCTTCATATTTCGCCAGGGTGCGCAGCACGATCTCGCGCTCCTTGGCGGGGTCGCCGGCATAGTCGCTTAGCAGTTCGCCCTGTTCCCAATTGTGCGCCAGCAATTCCCAGCCGCGATCGAGCACCGCCTGCACCATCGGCCGCCGCCGGTCGAAGGTGACGGCGTTCGTCGTGCAGCTCGCCTTGGCCCCCATCGCATCGAACAGATCGTACAGCCGCCAGATGCCGACGCGCTGCCCATATTCGCGCCAGGTGTAATTGGGAAAATCCGGCACCCGACCCGGCAGCACATCGGGCAGGATCGGCGGCCCGCCGGCATAATAGGCCTTGTCGGTGTCCTTGGTCAGGTCCCAGGTTTCCAGGTTGAAGGTGATGATCAGCGCGACGCGCGCGCCGTTCGGCCACTTGAGCGGCTGGCGCCGCGAAATCGGGATATAGGGATAATCCATCGGTCAATAATCCGCCAAAAGCGCGCCGAAACCGTCGCACTGGTCCATGATGCCGTGGCTGCGCAGCGCATGCCAGTAGGTCGCCGTGTTGATGGCGATCACCGGCTTTTCCAGCCAGAATTCCGCCACCCCGGCGACCCGCGCAAACGCCAGGTTGGTGCCGCACTGGATGATCGCATCGACCTGGGGGTCATCGACCTCCTCCACCGCGCGCTTCAGCGTGCGTTCGCTTTCATGCGCGATCAGCATCGGGCTGGGGCATTGCAGGCCCTTGATCGCCATCACCTCATAGCCCGAATCTTCAAAAAAGCGCCGCACCTGGGCATCGCCGACCGGCATATAGGGGGTAATGATGCTGATGCGTTTCGCGCCGCCCAGCGCCTTGATGGCGGCATCACAGGCATGGCTGCCCATGATCACCGGCTTGCCGGTCTGCGCGACCAGCCGCTGGTGCATGGCCTCGGCGCCGTCGGCGCCGTCCCAGAAGGTTTCCGCCGACATGCCCATCACCACGGCATCGGGCGCCATGCTCATCGCAACATCCACGGCCGCGCCGGTGGCGCCGCGAATATTGTTCAGCATCGCCATGAAGCTGGCATCATCGGTGACGCGCGTATCGGGAATGCTGATCCGCGCAAAATGGTTGGTGACGCCGCGCGGGCGCATCGCATCATATTCGGGCTGGACGCTGGTGTTGGTTGATGGCGCCACCACCGCAAATTTGGCCCGGTATCCGAGTGAATCGCCCAATCGCTGTTCCCTTCAAAACCCTGATAGCCCGGCGCTGCGGCGGGCTGTCGCTGCCCCGCCATCTGTGTCCGCTTGGCGGTCAGAGTGCACTCCATGGCCTGCCGCCTCCGCCCGACCCCGCTAGTCATCCTTGCATCGGCTCGCGGCGACAGCAAAGACCGCAACCGATCGAGGGAAGGACTGCGGATGGCCAATGGGCTGGTTTCGATGATACGAGCAGCCCGTCCCGGGCCGATTGCCGGCTGATGGTTGACCATGATGTCATCGTCGCCGGCGGCGGCCCCGTCGGCGCCATCGCCGGTTATGCGCTGGCGCGCGCCGGGCTGAAGGTGCTTGTCGTCGAATCCGACAGCCATTGCGCCGAAGATTTGCGCGCCTCCACCTTCCACCCGCCGACGCTGGAAATGCTCGATGCGCTGGGGCTGCTGGACGCCATGATGCCGATGGGCCTCAAGGCGCCAGTCTATCAATATCGCATCCGCCAGACCGGCGAGATCCTGGCCTTCGACCTGGGCGAACTCGCCGACCGCATCGCCTATCCGTTTCGGCTGCAGTGCGAGCAGTGGATGCTGGCGAGGCTGGTCGCTGACCGGATCGCCGCGCTGCCTGATATCGATATCCAGTTTTCGCGCCGTGTTGTGCATTTCACCCAGGACAGCGATGGCGTCACCGTCGACCTTGAAACCCCGACCGCGATCGAAACGCACCGCTGCCGCTATCTGGTGGCGGCCGATGGCGCCAATTCGATCATCCGCAAATGGCTCGGGGTGGGCTTTTCAGGCTTCACCTATCCGGAAAAATTTCTCTGCCTGTCGACGACCCTGCCGCTCGAACGGCATTTCGACCGGCTCGCCTATGTCAATTATGTCGCCGATCCGGATGACTGGCACGTGTTGCTGCGGGTGCCGCGATTGTGGCGAGTGCTGGTTTCAGCGGCCGAAGCCGCAGCGGACAACGACCTTAAGTCCGACGCCAACACCGCAGCGATCTTCGACCGGCTGCTCGGCGGTGGCGGCAGTGATGTCGAAACCGTGCACCGTACCATCTACCGCGTCCACCAGCGCGTCGCCGAACGTTATGACCATGGCCGCGTGGTTCTCATCGGCGATGCGGCGCACCTCAACAATCCGCTGGGCGGGCTGGGCATGAACAGCGGCATCCATGATGCGATCAACCTGGCTGAAAAACTGCCCTTGATCATCCTCGATGGCGTCGAGGCCGCGCCGTTGCTGGCGCGGTTCGACCGGCAACGCCGCACTGTGATGCACAATTTCATCCAGGCCCAGACCATCGCCAACAAGAAACTGATGGAAGCCAGCGACCCGGTTGCGCGCGAGGACTACTACGCCGGGATGCGGGCGCTTAACGCCGATGCCGACCGGCGGCGGGATTATATGTATACGCAGGCGATGTTCAAAAGCCTGGATGACGCGGCGGTGATCGCGTGACTGACGATAGTGCGGGGGCGCGGGCCGGCACCGCCACAAATAGCGATTCCCGCGGCTGGCGCGCGAAGATGGCGGTGCTCGGCCCGTCGACCAACACCATCGTGCAGCCCGATATGGACGATCTGCGCGTTCCCGGCGTCACTGCGCATTATTCACGGATCTTCGTCGAAAACCTGGCGGTCGGCGACAATGCCAGTTTCAAGGCGCTGACCGACGCCATCACCCTGTCGGTCGATGAGGCGGTCAAATCGGTGCTGACCTGCCAGCCGGATTATATCGTCATGGGCATGTCGGCGATCACCTTTTACGGCGGCATCGCCGGTGCCGAGGCGTTTCGCGCCCGCGTTGCCGCACTGTCGGGGCTCGGCGTGTCCACCGGCGCCATAGCGACCGCCGAGGCGTTGCGCCGGTTCGGGGCGAAGCGCGTGTCGTTCCTGTCCCCCTATTTCCCCAATGCCAACGCCGAAGTCCGCAATTTCTTCGAAGAATCGGGCTTCAGCGTCGTCCGTGACCGCTGCCTGCAATGCGTGTCGCCCGTCGCCATCGCCCAAGTGCCCGATGACCGGCTGCGCGCCGTGCTGGCTGAACTCGATGGTCCTGATGTCGATGCCATCGTCCAGGTCGGCACCAACCTGTCGATGCTCGATTTGTGCGCAGCGGCTGAAAAAGTCCTAGGCAAGCCGGTCATCTCGATCAACGCCGCCACCTGGTGGCATAGCCTGCGCGCGCTCGGCATCGATGATCATGTCTGGGGCAAGGGCAGCTTGCTCGAACGATTCTGAACGCCGTGATGTCAAGAGCCATGCTTGACCAATCCACAGGATCGGCGATGTACAGGCTGTGACGGTTTTCGAATTCACAGTCCCGGTCCTGATCGTCGGCGGCGGTGCCTGCGGGGCGGTCGCCGCGCTTGCCGCCCATGCCACCGGCGCAGAGGTGCTGCTGGTCGAGCAGGACGCACAGCCCAGCGGCACCACCGCGATGTCGCAAGGGCTGATGTGCGCCGCCGGCACCGCGCAACAGGCCGCACTCGGCATCGATGACGACGCCGACCGGCTTTACGCCGACATCATCACCAAGACTCGCGGGCAGACCGACCCGGCCATAGCCCGCGCTATTGCCGATGGCTCCGGCCCCTGCCTCGACTGGCTGTCGCAGGAGATCGGTTATCCGTTCGAAGTCGACCTGGGCTTTCGCGCTGCCTATGGCCATAGCCGGCAACGCATGCACGGCTGGCCCGGCCATGGCGGCGCCGACATGGTGCAACTGCTCCACCAGAAACTCGCCGATCGCGACATCGACGTGCTGATGCAGGCGCGGTTGGCCGACATCATCGCCGATGGCGACACGGTGCGCGGCATCATTGTCGAACGGCCGGATGGCGCCCGCGAAGCCATCGGATGCGATGCGTTGGTCCTCGCCAGCGGTGGGTTCGCCGCCAATAACGCCATGGTCAGCGCGCACATGCCCGAAGCCGCGACGGCAAGGCACAACGGCCATGAAGGCAATCGCGGCGATGGCATCCGGCTCGGCGCCGGGCTAGGCGCGGCGCTCGGCGATATGGGCAGCTATCAGGGCTATGCAATGCTTGCCGATCCGCATGGCATCACCGTTCCGCCGGGCATTCTCGTCGAAGGCGGTGTGCTGCTCAACAGCGATGGCCAGCGCTTCGTCGATGAAGTCGCTGATATCGCCGGCATGGTTCATCCGGTGATGGCACAGCCCGGCGGCACCGCCTGGGTAGTGTTCGACGCCGCGATCGAAGCGCTTTGCGCCTATACGCTCGAGGTGCAGGCGCTGCGCGAAACCGGGGCGATTCGCGTTGCAGATGATGCGGCGGCGCTCGCCCGGATCATCGGCGCCGAACCCGGCACGGTCACTCAGACGCTCATGGACCTCAAAGTGCATGCCGGCGCTGCAACCGCCGACGCTTTTGGTCGCATCTGGAGCCAGGAGCATCCGCCGCGCTTTCCGCTCCATCTCATCAAGGTGTGCGGCGCCATCTATCACACGCAGGGCGGCCTGCAGATCGATGGCAAAGCCAGGGTGCTGCGAGCAGATGGCAGTTCATTCGCCAACTTGTTCGCCGGCGGCGGCGCGGCGCGCGGCGTATCCGGGCCGTCCTACTGGGGCTATCTGCCCGCGATGGGGCTGGGGTCGGCCATCACCCTGGGCCGCATCGCCGGCATCAGCGCGGCTCAACTGGCCAAGCCGGCATAGACTAGGCGCGCGCCGACCAGCAGCAGCAAGCCATATATCAGCGTATAGAAGCGATCGACCGCAACACGCCGGATCAGGATGACCCCCGCCCAGGTCGACGCGATCGCGATCGGCAGCAGTACGGCCGCCGTCCACAGGTTTTCGGGTCCAAGCTGGCCCAGCGCCGCATAGGCCGGCACCTTCAGCCAGTTGATGACCGCGAAATAGATCGCGCTGGTGCCGATAAAGACATCGCGCGGCAGCTGTTTGGGCAGCAGGTACATCTGGAACGGCGGCCCGCCGGCGTGGGAAATCTGGCTGGTAAAGCCCGACGCCAGCCCAAAGATCGACGCCACCCAGGTGATCGGGCCGGGCGCCGGCGGCAGCGCGTGGCGGCGGATCCACAATTGCCATGCGGCAAAGCCGATCGAGGTGACGCCGACAGCCATTTCCACCATGGCGATCGAAATCAGCGCGGCGAACAGGTAGCCGAGCAGGATGCCGACGGCGGCGCCCGGGATCATGAAGGCCAGGGTTCGCCCGTCCCAGTTGCGCCGGAACGCCCAGACGCTGACGACATCCTGAACAATCAGGATCGGCAGCACGATCGACGCGGCCTGCACCGGTGAAATCACCAGCGCCATCAGCGGCACGCCGAGCACGCCGACCCCGGAAAAGCCACCCTTGGCGAGGCCAAAGATGATCACCGCCGGGATGGCAACGAGATAGAACAACGGATCAGCGATCAACCTCGGATCCCCTGTTGCGGTGACGGTTCGCGGGTGACAGCAGTACCAACAGAAACGCCCCCCGACCAATGGCCGGGGGGCGTTTCAAAAAAGTGGTTGCGGGGACAGGATTTGAACCTGTGACCTTCAGGTTATGAGCCTGACGAGCCCCTGTCAATAATGCACTAATCCATTGTAATATATTAGTTATTTACGATGCAGATTCCTGCAAGAATCATTTTGTGAAAGAGAATGTGAAAGTTTTGCCGATTCGTACGGTTCCCCAAGGTCGTCGATTTTGCTCCCCGCGCCGGTATCACTAGCCATATTTCCGGAGATTAGCTGGGTGCGGTCGATTACGCGCCCGGCGCGGGAGGCGTTGTCCCGACTACGCAGCTTATACCAAGTCTCTTGGAGCCTGACTCACTGCGGGGGATTCCCAAAGCGACGA
>JBMOGO010000071.1:0-16606 GCA_049318305.1 Polymorphobacter sp. | reverse complement strand
GCACGGCCGGCGCAGGGGCAGGCGCAGGCCCGCCCCACACCGCAAAGTCGTCCCGCGCCGCAAAGTCGTCCCGCGCCGCAAGCCCGCCCGGCCCCGCAGACGCGCGACACGAGCATTGACCGTTCGGCGCGTCCGGCCAGCAATCAAATGCAATCGGCCGGTCGCCCCGCAGCCGCCAATTCGTCGCTGCAATCCGCCAATACACGCCCCAATAACGCGGCAAACAACAAATACAATAATAACAACAACCGACCTGGAAATAATTACAACAATAACAATCGACCGACAAACAATGGCAGCGGAAACAATAATATAAATATCAATAACAATACAAATATTAACGTTTCTGGCAACAACCGCTATCCTGTCTATCGTCCGCCGGGTGGCGGCTATTACCGTCCGCCGAACGGTGGTTATTACGGCCCGCCGCGCCCGCCTTATGGTGGTTGGACAGGCGGCTATTATCCGCCGCCACGTTATTACTATAATGATGGACCTTCGGTTGGTGAAGTGTTCTTCGGCGTCGCCGTGACCACCAGCTTGCTCGCGATCCTCAGCGCGGCCAGCCAGCCAAAGACCGTCATCGTGCAAGGCGCCCCGCCACCGCCGCCGCCGCCGGTTCAGCCCTACACACCGCCGCGCAACACCACCGGCGCCCCGGCAACCATCAACGTCGATATCATGTCGATGACCGCGGCCGCGCGGCCCTCCGCCAGCGTCTGCCTGACAGAGGCGGCGCGGCAGATCGGCGCCACCGGCGGCTCTGAAATCCGCATCGACAAAGTTGTCGAGGTCGAGCAGGGCAATGGCGGTTATCGCTTCCGGCTGACGCTCATCGGCGTCTATCCCGATGAAACCCGCGCCATTCCGATGTATTGCCGCGCGACACCCGAAAAGATCGTCGAACTCACCTTCGGCTGACGCTGACCGCTCATGGCACCACTGTGGCGCCATGAGCGGTTGCGGCCGACGCCCTCACCCCGCTATGACCGGGCGATGTTTCCGATCAAGGCCGCCCGATGACCTATGCTCGCTATGCCTGGCGCTTCCTCGTCGGCGTCAAGGACCTGCTCGTCCTGTTGCTGCTGGTATTGTTCTTCGTCGTCCTGTGGTCGGCACTGAACAGTCGCGCCACCTTCAATGTGCCGGCCGGCGGCGCACTGGTGCTCAACCTCGGCGGTGCAATCGTCGACCAGGCCGCAGAGCAAACGCCGTTCGAACTCGCCAGCGGCAGCGACATCGGCAGCCAGCGCCAGGCGCGCGATATCATCCGCGCCATCGATACCGCTGCCAAGGATGATCGCATCAAGGCACTGGTGCTCGATCTCGATACCTTTGTCGGCGCCGGCCAGGCCAATCTGCAATCGATCGGCGCCGCGCTGCAACGCTTCAAGAAAGCCGGCAAGCCGATTTCGGCCTATGCCACTGCCTATACCGACGACGGCTATTATCTCGCCGCGCAAGCCGACAAGATCTGGCTGAATCCGCTCGGCGGCGTGCTGCTCACCGGCCCCGGCGGTACCGGGCTGTATTTCCGCGACGCGCTGGCCAAGCTCGATGTCGATATCAATGTCTTCAAGGTCGGCACCTACAAGGCGGCGGTCGAACCCTTCACCCGCGCCGATGCCTCCCCCGAAGCCCGCGCCGCCAACCAGGTACTGGTTGACAGCCTGTGGTCGACATTCATCGCCGATGTCCATGCCGTGCGCCCCGCCATCGACATCAATGCCTTTCTGGCGCAACTGCCGCAGCGACTGGGCGCCGCCGGCGGGGACCAGGCTAAGGCCGCACTCGATGCGAAACTGGTCGACGCCATCGGCACGCGCAGCGATTTCGACGCCGCCATCGTCAAGCAGGTCGGCACCGGCGAACAACGCTCGTTCGGCACTTTCAAGGGGCTGACTCTCGATACCTATCTCGCCGCGACAACGTCAGTGGTGCCCGAATCCGGCCCGGCGGTCGGCGTCGTCTATGTCACCGGCAACATCGTCGATGGCGAGGCGCCGCGTGGCACTGCCGGCGGCACCACCATCGCCCGCGCCATCGCCAAGGCAGTTTCGGACAATGACGATATCAAGGCGCTGGTCGTGCGCGTCGATTCCGGCGGCGGCTCGGTGCTTGCGTCCGAAGAAATCCGCCAGGCGCTGGTTGATGCCAAGAAGGGCGGCCTCCCGATCGTTGCGTCGTTCGGCCCGGTCGCGGCATCGGGCGGTTACTGGCTGGCGACGGCAGCGGACGAGATCATCGCCCAGCCCTCCACGATCACCGGCTCGATCGGCGTCTTCGCCATCATCCCGAGCTTCAACCGGACGCTCGCCGAATATGGCATCGGCGCGGATGGCGTGAAATCCACCCCCTATTCCGGTGAGCCCGACATCTTGCGCGGCCTGTCGCCGGAAACTCGCGTAATCCTGCAAAGCTCCGTCGAGGACATCTACCGCCGCTTCACCGGGCTGGTCGCCGCCTCGCGCAAACTGCCGCTGGCCGAGGTCGATCGCATCGGCCAGGGTCGCGTCTGGTCGGGATCGACGGCGCTGCAACTGAAGCTCGTCGACAGCATGGGGGGGCTCGATGCCGCCGTCGCCGCCGCCGGCCGCCGCGCCGGATTGAAGGGCGAACTCCGCACCGTCGATATCGAACGGGCGGAATCACCCTTGGTGCAACTGCTCAACAGCTTCGCCGGCCCCGGCGAAGAGCAGGAACAGGTGGCGCGCGACCCGTTCGCCAAGCTGACCGCAGCATCGCGGCTGCAACTGCTGGCAGCGCTTGGTGACATGCAGGCGATGGCGAATGGGCCGACGATGCAGGCGGCCTGCCTTGAATGCGGCGCCATGGGCTCACCGCGCACCGCAGCAGCGCAAGCAGGTGGCAGCTGGCTCGGTAAACTGGCGTTGCTGGTGAAGTAACCACTTCACCACCGCCCCGCCTTTCATTACCCACCGTACCGCCTTTACCGCCGCGATATCGCGCGACGGGTCGCCTTCGACTGCCACCAGGTCCGCCAGCAATCCCGGCGCGATCCGGCCGCGGTCGGCGAGAGCAAAGCTGCGCGCATTCCCTGACGTCGCGGCGCGCAGCACCTCGATCGCCGGCATCCCTGCCGCCACCATCAGCAGCATCTCGCGCGCATTGTCGCCATGCGCAAACACCCCGACATCGCCACCCATGCAGATTGTCACCCCGGCCGCCCGCGCCAACGCGAACGCCTTGCGGTCGGCAACCACATCGGCCGGTGCCGGTTCTTGCCCGTTCCAGCCGCGATAGCGCGCGATTGCGTCACCTGCCGCCAACGTAGGGCATAGCGTCACGCCGCGCGCTGCCATCAATTTGAAGGTCGCCGCGTCGCCCTCGCTGCCATGTTCGATCGCGTCCACCCCGGCCATGATGGCGCGGCGCATGCCCTCTGGCGTGCTCGCATGCGCCGTCACCTGTCGCCCGGCGCTGTGTGCAGCGTCCACACCCGCCGCCATTTCCGCCTCGCTGAACGTCGGCCGGCTCGGTTCGCCGGCACCCCAGCGGTAATCAGCATAAAATTTGATGACATCGGCACCATTGCCGATCTGCCGCCGCACCGCTGTCACCAGTGCCGGCCCATCCACCGCCTCAGCGCCCAGCGGCGTATCGACCCCCGGTTCGAACCCGCGCGGGCCATAGGCGCCGGTGGCGACCAGTGCACGCGTGGCGACGATCATGCGCGGGCCCGGCACGATACCCTGCGCAATGGCGCGTTTCAGCCCGACATCGGCGTAGCCGGCGCCTTCGGTGCCCAGGTCGCGCACGGTGGTGAACCCGGCCAGCAGCGTAACTCGCGCCGCCACGATGGCGCGCACCGTGCGCAGTGCCAGCGGTTCGTTGAGCACCTGCACGTCCCACGGCGTTTCACTATACGGGTGCAGGAACAAATGGCTGTGCCCTTCGATCAGGCCCGGCAGCAGCGTCGCGCCCGGCAAGTCGATGGTGTTGGCATTCGCCGGCACCACCAGTGCCGGGCCGGCGGCGACGATCCGCTCGCCATCAACCAGCACCTGCCAGCCGGGGTGCATGGCCTCACCATCGAATACTTGCGCCGGCCTCAGCAAGGTCGGCGCCGCGACAACGGGAACAGCAAGGGCGAGCAACAGGAGACCGAGCAAGCGCATCTAGGGAACCTTCAGGTGGGAGGCGGCACAAGGCCGATGGATTTGAGGACGACCGCCTGCACCAGCATGACACCCAACCAGTAGAGGCCATCCAGCACCGCGACGCTGAACGGCACCCGCCGGGCGCGGAGCGTCAGTACGCTGACCGGCACGACAAAGCCGATCCAGATCACGACCGCACTGCCGATCGCCATCGTCCAGTCACCAGCCTTGGCTGGCGCCAGGATCAACGCCCCGGCCAGGATGGCAGCGAACCAGCCCTGCGCCATAAAGGCGGTCAGCACAAAGCCGGCGCCGCGCGCCGGTAGTGCCGCCAGCCGCATGTAGAACGCGCCGAACACCAGGCTAGTGAGCGTCGCCGCCAGGATCGGACCGCCGTTGAGCAGGATATAGATCACCCGGCAGCCTTGGCATTTTTCAACATCGCGCTAGTTAGCGTTATCCACGCCGATTGAGAAAGCCCATCGATGACCGCACCCCTGCCCCCGCTGCTCTTGGGCCGCCTCAACCATGTCGGCATCGCCTGTGTGTCGATCGATGCGACCGTTGCCATGTACGAACGGCTGTTCGGCGCGACGGTCTCCACCCCGGCGTTCGACCTGCCGGCGCAGGGCGTGCGGGTGGCGTTCATCGATGTCGCCAATAGCCAACTCGAGCTGATCGAGCCGCTCGGCGCCGAGTCGCCGATCCACGGGTTTCTCAAAAAGAATCCCAGCGGCGGCCAGCATCATGTCTGCTTCGAAGTCGCCGACATCATCACGGCGCGGGATGCCATGCGGGCGCGCGGTGCCACCGTGCTGGGCACCGGCGAACCGCGCATGGGTGCGCACGGCGTGCCGGTGATCTTTGTGCACCCGCGCGATACCGCCGGCGTGCTGATCGAATTGATGGCGACGCCTGCAGGCCATTGAATGCGCTGACGCTGCGCCAACGAAAAGGGGGCGGACCTTGCGGCCCACCCCCGTCGTTCAGTCAGATCGCCGCGATCAGTTCGCGTAGGCCTCGTTGCCCACGAACCCCATCTTGGTGATGCCGGCCTGCTGGGCCTCGGCCATCACCTTGTCGACGACTTCATATTTGGCCAGACCTTCTGGACGCAGCCGAAGTTCCGGCTGCGACGGCAGCGCGGCGGCCTGCCGCATATAGCTGCGCAGCGTCGGCAAATCGACTTCGGTCTTGTTCCAGTAGATGTTCGACAGAAAATCGATATCGACCTGGTTGAACACCGGATCGACATTGGTCGGCGTGTTGGCATTCACCGGCAGATCGAGCTTCACCGCGTGCGTCTGCACCGGGATGGTGATGATGAACATGATCAACAGCACCAGCATGACGTCGATCAGCGGCGTGGTGTTCATGTCGGGGATCGGTTCGCCTTCGGCAGAACTACCCATGGAAATCGACATCGCACTCTACTCCTTGAAGTTCACACGACAGGTGGGGCGAGCCAACGGCCCGCCCCAACCCGTCAGCGCGTCACCGTGCCTTCGGCGGGTTGCGAGATAAAGCCGATCTTCAGGAAGCCGGCGCGTTGCATGGTGTAGATCACCCCGCCGACGCAGCGATACTCCATGTCCTTGTCACCACGGACATGGACTTCCGGAAGCTCGATCTTTCCACCCTTGGCTTCCTGCCGAGCGATTTCGTCCTTCAGTGCCTTGACGCCGCGGTCGAGCAGTTCCTGCTTCGATTCGACCTTGGTCTGGCCCCAGTAGGTGTCGCAATTGGCATCAACCGAAAGCAACACATTCTCGGGCTTCGTCGTCGTCGGCAAGTTGGTCACCGTCGGCAAGGTCAGCGGCACGGTCTGGATAACGACGGGCACGGTGATGAGAAAGATGATGAGGAGAACCAACATGACGTCGACCAGCGGCGTCGTGTTGATCTCGGTCATCGGGCTTTCGCTACCGTCCTCGTTCGGCGATCCCACGTTCATTGACATGTGTCAGAAGCCCTTGAATTGTTGCGAGCTGAAAGCCGGACGATCAGCGCGCGACAGGCTTGGGCGCGGCACCGACGGGCGCCGAGACCGGAACCTCGACACGGGCACCGGAGACCAGCGCACCATGCACGTCGGACGAGAAGTTGTTGAGCTTTTCAACCACGTCCTTGTTGCGGCGGATCAGCCAGTTGTAGCCGAGCACGGCAGGCACAGCGACGGCGAGGCCGAGCGCGGTCATGATCAAGGCTTCACCAACCGGGCCGGCGACCTTGTCGATCGACGCCTGGCCAGCAAGGCCGATGTTGATGAGAGCGCGATAGATGCCGACGACGGTGCCGAACAGACCGATGAACGGCGAGGTCGAACCCACCGAAGCGAGGAAGGACAGGCCACCCTGCAGCTTGGAGGCAACCGTCGTGTTCGAACGGTTGAGCGCCATCGTAACCCATTCATGCTGGTCGATCTTGTCGGTCAGCCGGCCTTCATGGTGATCGGCAGCACGCAGGCCGTCATCGACGATCTGCTTGAACGGCGAGCTCTTGTCGAGCTTGGAGGCGCCGGTCTTGAGGTCGGGGGCAGTCCAGAACTTCTTTTCAAGTTCCTTGGCTTCGGTCAGCACCTTCCGCTGATCGATGAACTTGGTGATGATGATGTACCACGACACCAGCGACATGAAGACCAGGATGCCAAACACCGACTGGGCGATGATGCCGCCCTGCTGGAGCGCGGCGGCGAGGCCATAGGGGTTTTCGACTGCGACGGTTTCCATTTTATTTTCCCTCGATTGTTTGTGTCTGATCTAATGGTTCAGGCTTGTATTTCAGCGGTCCATGACGGGACGCATTGGTCCCGCCTCGGCCAGATTATCGGGCGTCGGTCAACTGCCACTTCACCGATTGGCTGCGATTCTCGGCCACCGGCTGGCCATCACGCGTCGCCGGGTTGAAGCGCCAGCGGCGGATCACGATCTTGCAAGTGGCATCGTCGAGCCGCGGAAAGCCGCTCGATTTCGTCACTTCACAGGCCGAAACCTTGCCGGTTGCATCGACCGTGTAGCTGATGCGAACCGAGCCCTGATCTTCCGCACGGCGCGATGCATCGGGATAATCGTCTTCGCTGATGACGTTGCCGCGACCCTTGGCCGTGGCCGGTGTTGGCGCCTTCAAGGCCGGAGCCGGCGGAGCGGGCGGCGCTGGCGGTGTGAACACCGGCGGCGCAACCTGCTGGACCTGCTGCTGCACCGTGATCGTCGGCGCAGCTTCGGACTGCACCGAAACTTCCGGCGGCGGCACGAACGGCGGGATCTCGATGTCCTTGGGCGGCGGCGGCGGCGGCTCGTCCGGCGGCGGCGCCTCTTCCTTCACGTTGACGGTTTCGAGCGGGTTGACGATCGCCTTGACGGCTTTCAGGGCAAGCCCGGTGATGAAAGCATAGCCCAGAAAAACGTGCAGCAGGGCAACGATGCCCAGCGCCACCATCCGGTTCTTGCTCATTCCTTCGTCAGCGTAAGCCATGGGCGCTGCGAGACTCCCTCAAACCAAAAGACACGTAAAAACGGAAACGCCGGAGTGCCTCTGCTCCCCATCGGCCTTACGGCGCTCCCTCTCGGCAATAGCCTTAACCGCATCAAGGCCGGCCCCGCAACTGCTTTGTGACGGAATAAGGGCAAGAAAGGCGACTTGCACCGCCGCGATTATTCTTGCAGCCGATCGTTACGGAACCAATCGTGACGATTGCAAAATCGTCACCACCGGCATTTTTCGTACCGATTGCCGCCGGCGAAGCGACGGCGTAGAGCCGTAACATGCGTATTGTGCCCCCCGTGTTTGCCGCCCTGTTGCTGCTCGCTGCGCCCGTCGCTGCCGCCAGCTATGCCGACCTCGCCGATCTGACGCTTGCGGCACCGGTTATCGTGCAAGCCAACATCATCAACGCCGAACGTATTGCCGACAAGGACAGCCCGGGCCTCGCACGAGGCCGCGCCCGGCTGCTGGTGACCGCAGCCGTCACCGTCGCCATCGTCGCGCCAGGCGCCATTCCGGCCACTTTAGGCTGGCTGTGGGATGCACCGCTCGATGCGCGCGGCAAGCCGCCCAAGCCCAAGGGCCAGGTCGTGCTGGCCTGGCTGGCGGTGCCCGCTGGCGACGGCAAGACCCGGTTGATCAGCGCCGCCGCGCAACTGCCATTCGATGCCGCCACCGATGCCGAGACCCGCGCCATCGCGACCGAAGCGCGGTCGGGCGCCGTGCCCGTCATCACCGGGGTGTGGACCGGCTTTCGCGCCGATGGCACGGTTGCCGGTGAAAGTGAAAGCCAGTTCTTCCTGAATGCTGCCGACGGCAAGGCGCTGACCATGGTTGTCACCGCCAAGCCCGGCGAAGCGCGCCGCGTCACGGTGGCGCGCGGTGATGTCATTGATGAATCAGCGGTTGCGGTGCGGCCAGGTACCCTGCTCCACTATCGGCTCGCCTGTTTCCTGCCCACCGCACTGCCGCGGACGGCCGGCGGCGACGATCCGGCGCTCGCCGCCGATTGGGCGGCGGCGTTGGCCAGCCTGGGGCCGTGCGGCCGCAGCCGCTAAAAGCTGCAGATCTCCACGCCCACTGCTGCGCAATCGGGGTAGATATCGGGCTTGCGTGTCGAAACCCGCACCGCCGTCACGCCCTGCCGCGCCGCCACCAGTTCATAGATCTCGTGCGCCACGGTTTCCTGCAGATTGAACCGCCGCCCGGCGACCAGCGCCAGCACCGACGACCGCAGCACGTCATAATCCCAAGCCTGAATCACGGTGTCACAGCGCGGAAACGATGCTTCGGCCAACCACACTTCGATATTGACGCGCAACCGTTGCGGTGTGCCAATTTCGAAATCGTGAAAGCCGATATCGACCGGCAGGTCGAAATCCTCCAGCATGATCTTGCGGGTTCTGGGTGCCAGCGCCGGGGGCACAAGGCCCGCCAGAACCGGGGTTCGCGTCAAATCATCGATCATGTGTTCACCATGTAAGCAACATCACGGCGCAGCCCCATCAGGCGCTGGCCGCCATCAAGCGTGATCGTCTGGGCGTTGAACGTCGGCGTGGCAATGATGAACCGTAGCGCTGCGACAATCTCGTCGACCGTGACACCACGCCGCAGGGGGTTCATGGCATGCACCGCCTCGAAATTCTCGCGGCTCTGCGGTCCGCTGACCAGCGTGACGGCCGGAGCGATGCCGGCACAGCGCAGCAGCGGAGCATAGGCGCGCGCCGTCATCTCGGTCAGCCCGTCGAGCCCGATTTTACTGAGCGTGTAGGTAAAATAGTCGGGCGTCAGCGATTCGAGCTTGGCATCGAGCAGGTTGACGACCAGCGCGGCATCGACACCCGGCACCAGCGCCGCGGCAAAGGCCCGGGTGATCAACGCCGGCGCCCGCAGGTTGACCGCCATGTGGGTATCGAAGTCCGCCACCGAGAAGTCGCTGATCTGGTCATAGACGAATCGCGACGCCGAATTGACCAGCAACGCCAGCGGCGGCAGGCCGGCGGCGGCACCCACAATAATCTCGCCGATCGCGGGGTCAGCGAGGTCACCCGCCACCACCACGGCGTTGCCGACTTCGGCGGCCAACGTATCGGCTGCTGCGCGCGACGTATTGCAATGGATGACGACATGCCAGCCATCGGCCGCCAGCGCGCGCACCAGCGCCGCGCCGATGCGTTTGGCGCCGCCGGTAACGATCGCAGTCTGGTTTCGATGTGAAGTCATTGCGCTGCCGGGGTTAGCCGCCACCGCCTTGGCCGGCAAGTCAGCGCGGCATCATGTTCATCAACGCAGGCCTTTGCGCAGCGGCGCAATATCGCCGTCCGAAGCCCGCGCCGGCAGCCCGAGCAACTGCATCAGCAGCGGATAAACATCGACATTGTCGAACGACCCCAGCACCACGCCGCCGCGAAAGGCTGGCCCGGCAGCCACGAACGTCGCCGCCATCTCGGGCAATTCCGGGTCATAGCCGTGCATCCCGCCCAGCCGACCATCGGTGCGTGGCGGCGCGGCCACGATCATCCAGCCGGGCGCCGCGAGGCAGAGATAGGCCGGCACGCGCACATTGCGGCCGTAGTGCAACCGCTCCGGTACTTCGGCCTTTGCCATGCACTGCATGTGATCATGCGGGCGGAGCAACGCGGCGGTAAATTCGGCTTCACGGCCGGGCATCGGCTCCAGCGCCGCCATTGCGCCGCCGGCGATGCTGCGGAAACTGCCCGGCGGCAGCAACTGGTCGATGCGGATAGACCGTTCAGGCGCCACGTTCATCATGCCATGGTCGGATACCAGCACGATATTTGCCGCAAGCCCACGCGCCTTCAACCCGGTCACCAGATCGCCGATGCGGGCATCGACTTCGGCCATCGCTTTCGTTGTTTCGGGCGCATCGGGGCCGAATTCATGGCCATCATGGTCGACCGTATCGAAATACAGCGTCAGGAACGCCGGCGGCTGCGGCGCATCAAGCCACGCCAGCACCTGCGCCACGCGCGCCGGATTGGGCAGCGCGCCATCGAACGGCAGCCACTGCGCTGGCCGCACGCCGCCGATCGCCGCTTCCGACCCCGGCCAGAACATGGTGGCGGTGCGCAGGCCGGCCTTTTCCGCCGTCACCCACACCGGTTCCGCCGCATCCCACCAGCGCCGGTCCTCCACCGCGGCCCGGTTCGACAGCGCGAACTTGACCCCCGGGATCCCGGGGTCCTCCATACTATTGTTGACGATGCCATGCCGATCAGGCCGCAACCCCGTCACCAGCGTGTAGTGGTTGGGAAAGGTCAGCGATGGAAAACTGGGCCGCATCGCCTTCGCCCGCACACCGCTAGCCGCCAGTGCATCGATGTTCGGCGTCACCCCGCGCGCCAGATAGTCCGGGCGCAGGCCATCGACGGAAACCAGGATGACCGGCGGGCGTCCGCCGGTCTGTGGCGGCCTCGTCGCGCAGCCAGCGAGCAACAGCACCAGTACAGCCGAGAAAATGCGGAAAATCTGCATGCAGGCCCTGTTCAACGCATGGAAAGCTTCACTGGCACGTCGGTATGACGGTTTGAAGCCACAAAACGTTCCGCGTCAGACAAAGCTGTACGGATCCACATCCACCACAACCCGCACATTTCCCCCCACCGGCACGGCCGTCAGCCAGTCGCGCAGCACCCGCTGCAACGCCAGTGTGCGCCGTGCCTGCACCAGCAAACGTTGCCGATGCCGGCCGCGCAGCATTGCCAGCGGCGCCGCCGCCGGGCCGAGCACCGACAGCCCCTCGAGTTGCGGCGCCGCCGCCCCGATGGCCCGCGCCGCCGCCAGCGCCGCCGCTGCATCCTCCGACGACACGATGATCGCCGCCAGCCGCCCGAACGGCGGCAGCCCGAGGTCGCGCCGCGCCTCGGTTTCCGCCTCGTAAAACGCCGCCGGGTCGCCTGCCACCAGCGCCTGCATCAACCGCGCCTGCGGCTGGTGCGTCTGGATCAGCACCGTGCCCGGCTTGGCGCCGCGCCCTGCCCGTCCTGCCACCTGCGCCACCTGCTGGAAGGTGCGTTCGCCGGCGCGCAGATCTCCGCCCGATAGCCCCAAATCGGCATCGACCACGCCGACCAGCGTCAATTCTGGGAAGTGATAGCCCTTGGTAATCATCTGCGTACCGATCAGCACGTCGATCTCGCGCGCCTCCACACTGCGGACCAGTGCCGCCGCGCGCGCCGGGGAATTGATCGTGTCCGACGTGACCAGCGCCACCCGCGCCTCGGGCCAGACCCGCGCCACCTCTTCGGCAATCCGCTCCACCCCCGGCCCACACGCCACCAGCGAATCCGCGGCGCCGCACGCCGGGCAATCGGGCGGCACCATGGTCGTGTGCCCGCAATGGTGGCACGCCAGCCGCTTCGACAGGCGATGCTCGACCATCCAGGCGGTGCAATTGGGGCACTGGATGCGCTCCCCGCAGGTCCGGCACAGCGTCAGCGGCGCATAGCCCCGCCGGTTGAGGAACAACAGCGCCTGTTCGCCGCGCGCCAAGGTCGCGGTCACGGCAGCGGCCAGCGGCGGGCTGAGCCAATGCCCGCGCGTCGGTGGATAACGCCGCAGGTCAACCGCCGAAATATCCGGCATCTGCGCGCCGCCGAACCGCGCCGGCAACACCAGGTGGCGATAGGTGCCCTTGGCCGCCTGCACCTGGGTTTCGATCGCCGGCGTCGCGGTGGCGAGGATCACGCATGCCCCTTCCTCCCGCGCCCGCATCACCGCCACGTCGCGGGCGTGGTAGTGCACGCCCTCCTCCTGCTTGAAGCTGGTTTCATGCGCTTCATCGACGATGGTGACGCGCAGATCGGCAAAGGGCAGGAACAGCGCCGATCGCGCGCCCACCACCACCCGTGCCCGGCCATCGGCAATCGCCGCCCAGGCGGCGCGCCGCTCGCTGGCCTTCAGGTCGGAATGCCAGGCCACCGGGGCGCAGCCGAAGCGTGCCGCAAACCGTGCCAGCCACGGCGCCGTCAGTGCGATTTCGGGGACGAGCACCAGCGCCTGCCCGCCCTGCCGGATCGCGGCGGCTACTGCTTCGAAATAGACTTCGGTCTTGCCCGACCCGGTCACCCCTTCCAGCAAATAGGGCGCAAAGCCGCCGTCACTGACCGCGCGCGCCATCTCCGCGGCTGCCTCCGCCTGCGCCGCCTCCAGCAGCGGCGGCGCGAAATCCGGATCGGGCTGCGCCGGGCTGGCATCGACGCCGACCAGCACCGGCACCAGCGTGCCGCCGCTAACCAGCCCGCGAATCACCGCATCGGACACGCCGGCGATTCGCGCCAGATCGCGCACCAGCCCCTGCCGTCCGGCAAGCGCCGCCAGCGCCGCGGTGCGGGCCAGCGTCATCCGTGCCGGCGCCACGCCGCCCAGCCGATATTCGGTAACTTCGCGCGCCGCCAGGAACGCCACCGATGGCCAGACCATGCGCACCACGCCAGCAAGCGGGGCCAGATAATAGTCCGAAACCCATTCACACAGCCGCCGCATCGGGGCCGACAGCGGCGGGATATCGATGCGTTCCGCCACCGGGCGCAGGCGCTTGGGGTCGATATCGCGGCCTTCCAGCCGCCCGGCATCCCAGACCACCCCGGTAATCGTGCGCGGCCCCAGCGGCACCGCCACCGCATCGCCCGCCGCCAGCACCATCCCCGCCGGCACCGCATAATCGAGCGCGCCCAGCCCATGCTGGAACACGACGACACGAACAGAAGGGCTGACAGTCACCTCCCCGACTTAAGGGCGACGACCCGGCAATGCTACCGCCTTTGCCCGCATCCGCACACCATGCTAACGCCGCCGCCAGAAACGGAGCCCCCCATGATTCCCCGCTATTCCCGCCCCGAGATGGTCGCCATCTGGGAACCCGAAGCCCGCTTCCAGATCTGGTTCGAGATCGAGGCGCACGCCATGGACGCGCTGGTCACCCTGGGCGTTGTCCCCGCCGACGCCGCCAAGGCCGTATGGGAGCGCGGCAAGTTCGAAGTCGCCCGCATCGACGAGATCGAGCGCGAGACCAAGCATGATGTCATTGCCTTCCTCACCAACCTTGCCGAACATGTCGGACCGGAAGCGCGCTTCGTCCATCAGGGGATGACGAGTTCCGACGTGCTCGATACCTGCCTCAGCGTGCAGCTCGCCCGCGCTGCCGACATCCTCATCGCCGATACCGACGCGCTGCTCGCCGCCATCAAGCGCCGCGCGCTGGAGCACAAGCATACCCCGACGATGGGCCGCAGCCACGGCATCCACGCCGAACCGACGACCTTTGGCCTGAAACTGGCGCAGGCCTATGCCGAATTCGTCCGCTGCCGGGCGCGCCTCGTCGCGGCGCGCGAGGAAATCGCCACTTGCGCGATTTCGGGCGCCGTCGGCACCTTCGCCAACATCGACCCGGCGGTAGAGGCGCATGTCGCCAAGGCCATGCACCTGACGGTCGAACCGGTCAGCACGCAGGTCATCCCTCGCGATCGCCACGCGATGTTTTTCGCGACCTTGGGCGTCGTCGCCGGCTCGGTCGAACGCCTCGCCACCGAAATCCGGCATTTGCAGCGCACCGAAGTGCTGGAGGCCGAGGAATATTTCGCCCCCGGGCAAAAGGGCAGCAGCGCCATGCCGCACAAGCGCAACCCGGTGCTGACCGAAAACCTCACCGGCCTGGCGCGGCTGGTGCGCGGCTATGTCACCCCGGCGCTGGAAAATGTCGCGCTGTGGCACGAACGCGATATCTCGCACTCGTCGGTCGAGCGGATGATCGGCCCCGACGCCACCATCACCCTCGATTTTGCCCTGCACCGGCTGACCGGCGTCATCGACAAACTGCTGATCTACCCCGAAAGGATGCTCAAGAACCTCAACAAGATGGGCGGCCTCATCCATAGCCAGCGCATCCTGCTGGCGCTGACCCAGGCCGGTGCGTCGCGGGAAGACAGCTATCGCCTCGTCCAGCGCAACGCCATGAAGGTGTGGGAATCGGACGGTGCGCTGCAACTCTTCGACCTGCTGGTCGCCGATCCCGACGTGACCGCCCTGCTGCCGGTGGCGCAACTCGAACCGCTGTTCGACCTCGGCTATCATTTGAAGCACGTCGATACGATTTTCGACCGGGTGTTCGCCTGAACTTGCGGTGCCTGGCAAAGGCTGTGACGTCATCCCGGGCTTGACCCGGGACCCAGCTTTCTCGGCAAACTTGCAAACCGAACTGGGTCCCGGGTCATGCCCGGGATGACGGCAAACGCTACCGCGGCGGCGCCACCGCCGCCGGCAGATCGCGTCCGACTTTCACGTATGCCGCCTTCACATCTGGCCGCGCCTTCAAGGTCCGCAAGCCCGCACGCAAACGGGCATCACGCGGGCCGGCACGCGACGCTATCAGGAACGGTTGCAGCTCGAACAGCATCTCGGTGCGGTCTTCTGCGTCGCCCAGCCGCTGGATAATCGCCGCCGCCGCTGCATCCATGTGGCCAAGGCAGATCATCGCCGCCAGATAGGCCTCGGCATTGTCTTCCGGCTTCGCCACCAGTGGTGCCACGGCCGCCGTCGCATCCGCCGTGCGGCCCAATTGCGTCAGCGCACAGGTCCGCGCCTGGGCAATATACATCTTGCCATAATCACTGGTCGCCGCCGCCGTCGTATCGGCGAAATCCGCCGCGGTCAGCGCCTCCTTGGGCCGATCGACGCTTTCGGCGAACAGCGCCTGGTTGATGATCGTGCCGATCAGCGAAGTCCGGCCGTTGATCGGCGACGCATTGATCGCGGCGTAGCGCGCCAGCGCCTCGTCGATCTTGCCGGCGTCCCCCAGCAGCGCGGCGTGCAGATTGACCAGCCAAACCTCACGATCCGCCAGCGCCGCCAGTTCAGCCGGCGTCTTCGCCACGTCGGCGACGACAATCGCTTCCGGCTCGCGCGAGGCGATGTTGAGCGCCTCGGCATAGCCCAGCCGCGAAATCAGGTTCGGCTTGGCATCGAAGCGCGCCTTGGCGGCATCGACGAACGCCTTGTCGGCGATATCGGCGCCCGGCCCCAGGCGCGCCGCGATATCGGGCCACAGCGCGGTAAAGCGCCTGTCGATGCCCAGCCGCACCAGAATGACCGGTTGAGGATCGCATCGAACACCGGGCGCGCGTCCTCCAACCGGTCACGCTTGGCCAGCGCGGTGATCAGGCGCAGGCGCATCCAGTCGAGATCGGACAGGGTGGAATCCGGCGGCGCCCAGCCGGCGGTGACCAGCGCGAAATCGACTTCAAAGGCCCGGTTTTCATCCTTGCGAATGGCGCGCAGCACATCGCTGACCACCTCGGTGGGCAGGCTGTTGAGACCCTTGGGCTCACTGGCGGCAATGAGCTGCAGCGTGTCGGATGCGCCATTGGGATCGCCATCAAAGGCGCGCAGCAGAAACAACTGCCGCAGCAGCAGCAGTGACGGCGCCGGGTTGCTGGCAACACCGGCCTCGATCGCCTTGTGCGCCTCCGCCACGCGGTTTAGCCGCGCCAGCGCAAAGCTGCGCAGCGCCTCGATCTGGCCGCGCTCGATCGGTGTGTCAGTGGTCGCCAGCAGCGCATCGAGCATCGCCAGCGCTTCGTCGTTCTGGTTCTTGTCGACCAGCATCGCGGCATTGGCGATCTGCCGTTCGAAACCGGGCGGATCGATCGGGGCGGCGGCCAGCAACAGCGCGGCCAGCGGCGCCAGCAGCACGGCGCGCACCCGCAACTGGCGGCGCTGTTGTTGCGTCATTCGAGTGTCTCCATCATCATGGCACCACCGTAGCGGCCTGCCGCCAGTCCACAATGCCCATCCGGGGTCAGCTTGGGGAAACACCAACATGTCGCAGACGGTGGAGTTCTTCTTCGATTGTTCCAGCCCCTGGACCTATCTGGGGTTCGAGGCGCTGTGTGCGGCGGCACGCGAGGATGATTTCGGCGTGTGCTTTCGCCCGTTCCTCGTCGGCGGCGTGTTCAACACCGTCAACCCCAGCGTCTATGAAGCGC
>JBMOGO010000070.1:0-16806 GCA_049318305.1 Polymorphobacter sp. | reverse complement strand
ATGACCGGCACGCCGGGAAAATGGCGGGCGCCAACCGCTTCGGCCTGCTGCACCAGCGCGGTCGGCAACGGCTGGGCGATGGCTTCCTGCGTCCCGCCCTCCAGCGGCGTGATCGTTACTTCGGCGTTACCGACGGCATCGCGCAGCGCCGCCAGCGTCTGTGCGACCGTCTCGCCGGGCAGGATACGGCAGTTGACCACCGCCGTTGCTCGCTGCGGCAGGGCGTTGTTGGCCTGTCCGCCGGCGATCCGGGTAACGACACAGGTGGTGCGCATCGTGGCATTATACTGCGGGTCAGTCGCCAGAACGGCCTGTGCGGTCGGATCGTTCGGATTGCTGGCAATCGATCGCATGGCCTGTGCCAGTGGCGCCGGCGCCTGATCGGCGCTGCGCTGAAAAAAAGCGCGCGTCGTGTCGTTGAGGTGTACCGGAAATGGCGTCGCCGCGACGCTTTGAATGGCGGCCGCGAGTGCCACGATGGCATTGTCGGCGCGTGGCACCGAGGAATGGCCGCCGGGGTTGGTCGCGGTCAGGCTGAAATCGGCATAGCTTTTCTCGAGCACCTGGAACGTCAGGTTGAGCGGCCTGCCTTCGGGTGACAGACGGCCGCCACCGCCTTCGTTGAGCGCGAATGCCGCGCTTGTCAGATCGGGCCGGTGCTTGATCAGCCAACGCAGGCCGTTTTCGCCGGCGCCTTCCTCGCCGCACGTCAGGACCAGCCGGACCGCATGGCGCGGGCGCGGCTCTGCCTTCATCCGGATCATGGTGTCGACCCAGATCGCGATCAGCGCCTTCATGTCGACCGCCCCGCGCCCGATGAAATAGCCATCCTGTTCAACAAGGCGAAACGGATCGCGCCCCCAATCCTCGACATTAGCGGGAACAGTATCGAGATGGCCGAGCAGGATGATCGGCGCCGCAGCGGGGTCGCGCCCTGCCAGCGTCGCAACCAGCCCGCCTTCCATGGGAAGGACCGCCGGCGCGAAAGTGAACAGGTCTGACGGTGCAAAACCATTCGCACGCAGGCGTGCGCTGATCAGGCCGGCAGCGGTGCTGCAACTTCCCTGGCCGTGGACGGTTTTGGTCTCGACCAGCTCGCGATAGGTTGATCGGAAATCGCCCTCGTCACCCGGTGGTGCCGCCAGCACCGGAACAGGCAGGATCGCCAGAAGAATCGCCAGACTTTTGCGCATTATGCAGCGGGCGCCTGGCGCACCTGCCGGCGCATGATCCGCACCAGCAAGGCAAACAGAATGATCGAGCCGACAAGACCCGCGATATCGCTGGCTTGGGCGCTGGCGATGATTGCGACATTGGCCAGCACGCCGATCACGGCGGCCAGCGGCGTGATCGACCATTCGATCACCGGTCCGGCCTGGGCGACCTTGCGGCGGCGCAAGACGATCGTGGCAATGCAGCCCAGCATATAAACGGCCATCGAAGCCAGCGATGCGATCGCAGCGAGGGGCCCGAACTCGCCCGAAATCGCCAGCACAGCAACGAGAACGCTATTGAGAAGGATCGCACGGACCGGCGTTTCCCGACGCACATCGACGTGCCCGAGTGCCGCGGGGAGAATGCCATCGCGGGCAAAGGCAAAGATCACACGCGGGATGTTGATCGCCAGGCCCGCGACGCAGCCGAGCATCGAGACAATCGCGGTCGCCGCCATCACCGGGCCGAGCCAGTTGTTGGCGCGACCGGCCGCCTCGACCAGTGGCGCCGCCGAGCCGGGCAGGTCGGCACCAAGCGCGTGTTGGGCGACCAGCTGGATCGCGATCGCGATCGCCGCAAAAATGGCGATCGCGGCGAACAGGCCGATCGGGAGCGACCGGGTCGGATCACGTACTTCGCCGTTGATGCCGATGGCGCTTTCGAGACCGGCAAAAAGATAGATGCCGAGGATCAGCAGCGGCGCGGTCTTGATCAGGTCGAACGCTTGCGGCGGCGCTGCCGGCCCCGCGGGCGCAAAGGCGACAATCGCGATGAACAGCAACAACGGCGTGACCTTCAGCAGGATCGTCACTTCGATGGCCCGCGCACTCTCACGGGCGCCGCGCATCGCGATTGCGGCAAAAGCGGCGCAGATCAGCACGATCAGCACCGCGCGGCCGATGCCTGAGCCCAGCGCGGGAACAAAGGGCGCGATCTGCGCCGTCGCAGCCGCCAGGATCGCGCCGCTGGCAAACGTGCCGGAAACCCAGATCTGCCCACCGACGATTGCAGCCGCAGTCGGGCCCAGTGCCGCACCCACGAAACCATAGGCGCCACCAACCGTCGGCACGCGGCTCGACGCTTCGGCAAAGCACAAGGTTACGGCGGCCATGATCAGGCCGCACACGATGATGACGGCGGGCGCCCAGCCGCCGACAGCGCCAAGCGTTGCGGGGATGACGAACAGCCCTGACCCCATGACGATATTGATCGTCGTTGCCGCGACTCCCGTCGGGCCGATCTCGCGGCGAAGGGCGCCATTGTCGGTGCGGTCAGTCTCGATCGTCATTTGCGCCGCCCGATGGAGTTGATGAGTTTTCTAATTTTGCAAAAACGATTTTCCGTAATAGACATGTTGGGCCATGAGTCGAAAAATGTCTACCGGCTTTTCTGCCCTGTCCGAAGGCCGTGATTGCGATCTCCTGATCGTCGGGTCGGGCGCGGCTGGCTTCGCTGCAGCGGTTGCCGCCGCCGCCGCCGGACTCGATGTCCAGATGATCGAAAAGACCGATTGTTTCGGCGGCACGACCTGTTCGTCGGCCGGCGTGATCTGGATTCCGGGCAGCCGCCAGGCGCGGGCGGCCGGTATCTCTGACCCGCGCGAGGCGGTACTTTCGTATCTTCGCGCCCAGGGCGGCAACCGGCTCGATGGCGCCAAGGCCGAACTCTATGCCGACCAGGCCGCCGAAACGCTGGCGTGGTTCGAAGACAAGAGCCATCTCGCCTTTGACCTCGCACCCGCCTGGCCCGATTATCATCCGACCGATGATGGCGGATCGTCAGGCGGGCGCTCGCTTGGCCCCCGGCCTTTCGACGGGCGCCGGCTCGGTCCCGCGTTCGCTGCACTGCGTTTGCCGCTGACGACGACGATGATCCTGGGCGGGATGATGGTCGGCCGCGAGGACCTGATCCATTTCTATGGCATGACAAGATCGTGGAAGTCGGCGGGGCATGTCGCACGGCTGTTCGCGCGCTATGGCCGTGACCGGCTCGGCCATCCCCGCGGTACCCGCTTGTCGAACGGCAGCGCCCTGATCGCGATGCTGGCGTTGAGCGCTTTCGAAACGGGCGTACGGCTGGCGCTGAATACGCCGCTGATCGATCTGCTGGTCGAAAACGGGCGTGTGACCGGCGCGCGGGTTTCTGGCGCCGATGGCGAGCGGGTCATCCGCGCGCGTGCCGGGGTCGTCCTTGCGACGGGCGGTTTTCCGGGTTCTGATGCGCTGCGCGCCCGCTATTTCGATCATGTCCGCACAGGCGGCAACCATCGATCGCTGGCGCCTAAAACCAATACCGGCGATGGCATGCGGATCGCCGAAAGGCTTGGCGCCGGCGTTGTCGAAGACCAGGCCAATCCCGCGGCCTGGACCCCGGTTTCGCTCGCGCCGCAGCCTGATGGAAGCACGATTCCGTTTCCGCACTTCTTCGATCGCGGCAAGGCCGGCTATATCGCCGTCGACAGGCGCGGGCGCCGCTTTGTCAGCGAGGCGACATCCTACCATGATTTCGTCCCGGCGATGATCGAGGCATGCCGTGATGATCCGCAAATCGAATGCCACCTGATCTGCGATGCGCGGGCCATCCGCCGCTTCGGCCTCGGCATGGCCCCACCTGCCCCGGGCCGATTGGCGCCGCATGTTCGATCGGGCTATATCAAATCCGCCGCCACCCTTGCTGAACTGGCGCAGCAATGCGGAATCGACGAGGCCGGGTTGGTTGCCACCGTCGCGCGTTTCAACAATGGTGCGGCGGTTGGCAAGGACCCCGAGTTTCACAAGGGCGCGGACGTTTACGAACGCTTCAACGGCGGTGCCGGGCACGCTGCCAACCCTTGCGTGGCGCCGCTGGTGAAACCACCCTATTATGCAATCCGCCTAATCCCTGGCGATATCGGTACCTTCATCGGGCTGAAGACCGACACCGGCGGACGCGCGCTCGATGGGTCCGGGTCGCCGATCGAGGGGCTTTATGTCGCTGGAAATGATGCGGCAAGCTTCATGGGCGGGGCCTATCCGGGCGCTGGCATCACGCTGGGACCGGCGCTGGTTTTCGGCCGTATCGCCGCGGAAACGGCCGCCGCGAGCCTTTCGCGTGCGAGGAATTGAGATGGCGATCAGACAAATCGAGGCACCTTACCTGATCTTCATCGGCGATATCGTCGAGCGGCTGGGGGTTAAAACCGGGCTCGGCATCCTGGAATGGCGCGGCGAGCGCTGCGCCGGCCAATATCGCCTGACACCCGATGCCGTCGATCTCGGCCTGCCGGACATGGACCCGGCAGCCGCCGCAGCGGCGGGCGTGCGCACGATGGTGATCGGCGGTGCCTCCTTCGGTGGCGCGCTGCCGCCCGAATGGGTCGGTGCGGTGCTGTCCGCGATCGATGCCGGGCTGGATATCGCGTCCGGCCTGCATGACCGGCTCGCCGATCACGGCGAAATCGCCGCCCGGGCAAAGGCCCGCGGCGTCACGCTGCACGATGTGCGCGGCCTGCCGCCGGGCACCCGGCCGGCGGTCGGATCGGGTCGCAAACGCGCCGGAAGGCGCGTCCTGATGGTCGGCACCGATTGTGCCGTCGGCAAGAAATTCACGGCACTCGCCATCGAACGCGATGCCCGGCTTGCCGGCATGACGGCGCGCTTTCGGGCGACCGGCCAGACCGGCGTGCTGATCAGCGGCGGCGGCGTCGCCATCGATGCGGTCGTCGCGGATTTTCTGTCGGGTGTCGTCGAAGGCCTGTCGCCGGACGCGGCGCCCGACCATTGGGATATCATCGAAGGCCAGGGTTCGCTGCTCCACCCCGCCTATGCCGCCGTCAGCCTCGGCCTGCTGCACGGCAGCCAGCCTGACGCCATCGTGCTTTGCCACGAGGCCGGGCGAGAGACGCTGATCGGCTATCCCGACTATCCGATCCAGCCGCTCGACCATTGCATCAATGTCCACCTGGTCAATGGCCGGCTGACCAACCCGGATATCCGCTGCGTCGGAATCAGCCTCAACACGGCTGCACTATCGCCCGAAGCGCGCGCCCGTGCGATGGAGGCGATCGAGCAACGGCTCGGCTTGCCTTGCGTCGATCCGGCGGTGACGGGAACCGGACCGATCATCAGCGCTTTACAGAAAATCGGGAGCTGATGCGCCGCATCGTTACCTGGCTTTGTGCATTCGCCGCAGCGCTGCCTGCCGCTGCCGCCGCAAAGCCGAACGCGATTTACGACATCATCATTCGCGGCGGCACCATCCTCGATGGCTCGGGCGGCGCGCCTCAGCAGGCCGATCTCGCGATCGATCACGGCTTCATCATGCGCGTCGGCACTATCGCCGATGCGGTGGGGCGTCAGACCTATGATGCCACTGGCCTGTACGTCGCGCCCGGCTTCATCAGCATCCATGATCATACCGATGACGGGCTGCAGGGCCGCCCGATCGGGCTGATCAGCCAGGGCGTCACCACCGCGATCGGTAATCCCGATGGCTTCGGTCCGGTCGACGATATTCTCAAGCCGATGCGATCGCTCGGGAAACCGGGGATCAACTATGGCGCCTATATCGGCTTCAATTCGGTGTGGGAGGCGGTGGTCGGCAACAGCGACCGCCGAGCATCGGCCGCCGAAATAGGCCGCATGCAGGCGCTGGTCCGATCGGGGTTGCAACAGGGCGCGTTCGGGGTGTCGGCCGGCCTTGATTACAAGCCTGGATTCTTTGCAACGACAGCGGAAGTGACCGAGGTGGTGACCGCCGCGCGCGGATGGCGCACGAATTTTCCGAATCATGACAGGCTGTTCGCCGGCAATGGCTTCAGCTCGTTCGCCGGGCAGGCCGAAACGATTGCGATTGCAAAGGCCGCCGGCCTGATGCCGGTCGTAACGCACATGCATCTCCTCAGCCGCGACCAAGGGCGTGCAGACGACGCCTTTCGCATGTTTGCCGCATCGGCGCAGCGCGGCGTGCCGGTCGGCGTCGATGCCTACCCCTATACCTATGCCGCGACCGCACTCGAACAGATACTGATTCCGGCTTGGGCCCAGGCCGGCGGCAAGTCGGCGATGCTGCAACGTTTCGCCGATCCGGTACAGCGGGCGCGTATTACGGCGGAGACGGACGCCGTGATCGAAACCCGCATCCGAGGCGCCAAGAATATCTACCTGCCCGACATGAAGCGCGAATTGGTCGATATTGTTGCAGACCGGCATGTTTCGCCCGGCGAGGCCATCGTGCAACTGATTGAACAGGGCGAAACGCATGTCATCCTGCGTTCGGTCACCGACGCCGATCGTGATCGCATCTTGCGCGATCCATTGACGGCGATCTCATGCGATTGCGGGGCGATCGCCAGCCAGACCGGGCATCCGCGCAACTGGGGCGCCTATCCGCGCTTTTTTGGCCATTACGTACGCGATCGGCACATCGCCGCCTGGCCCGAGGCGGTGCGGCGCGCGACTGCGCTTCCCGCGGCGATGATCGGTCTTGTCGATCGCGGCTGGCTGCGGCCGGGGATGGCCGCCGATGTCACGCTGTTCGATCCGGCGACAATCATCGACCGCGCGACGATCGAGCAGCCGGTGCGGCCGTCGATCGGCATCGCGGCGGTGATCGTCAACGGCCGGTTCGCCTGGCGCGACGGCGTGTTCACGCCTGATACCGGCATGATCCTGCGGCGCGGCCGCAGTGAGCCGACACGGCTGATGGAACCGGCGATCGACACACGGATCAAAGCGCAACTGGCGCTGCCTGCGGGCGTTTGGCTGGATGTGAAGGCGGGGCACGACCGCGCCGGAAACGTCGATGGCCATGCTGTGATAACCGGGATTGCCGGCGGGGCGCGCTTCACGATCGATCATCCGGGATTGCTGCAGACCAGCGACGGCTGGGCAGCGCTGACCGGCACCGGTCACTGGGGCGACGGCCGAGCGGCGGCCGCGACGCTGGTGATCGATGACGATTTTTCGACGCCAGCAAAGCTTCCCGGCGTCAGGCTGGTTATCGACGGCAAGGTCGTCATCGATGGCCTTGCCAAGGCCGGGCACAGTTCGGTGAAGCGCAGTTCCCAAATTTGAATCAAACGGCTAAGGTTTGCTAAAATGCAAAATGCTGCTGCCCAAGCGACCGAGAGCCATCCAGGCACTGTCCTGCGCGCGCTTCGTGCCGATCGCAGATGGACGCTGGCGGATGTCAGCGCCCGCACCGGGTTGACGATTTCGACCCTGTCCAAGGTCGAAAACGGCCGGATGACGCTCAATTATGACAAGATGATGCGGATCGCGACTGGTCTCAATATTGATATCGGCGTACTTTTCGCGTCACCGGTCGCGCCGACGGTGGCACGGCCGGACGTGCCATTGAAAGGCGGCCGGCGCAGCATAACCAGGGCGGGTGAAGGGCGGATGATCCAGACCCGCAACCTAACCCAGCATTATCCGGCGGCCGACCTGCTCAACAAGCAGATCGTCCCGATCGTCACCGAAGTGAAGGCACGCAGCCGTGACGAGTTCGGCGACCTGCTGCGGCATCCGGGCGAGGAGTATATTCTGGTCCTGGAGGGCGTACTCGAACTGCATTCGGAGATCTATGCCCCGGTGCGGCTCGGCGTCGGGGATTCGATCTATTTCGACAGCAATATGGCGCATGGCTATGTTGCCGCCTCGGAAGGCGCCTGCCGGATCCTGTCTGTCTGCTCGACCGCCGATTGGGGAGGCAATGCTCCCAACGGGGAAGGCGAAACGCGCGGAATTCCGCAGCTGCAGATTGTCCGTTCCGGCTGACGCTGGAGCATGATGACATCAGCTGGCATCACCGTGATTGGCCTTTGGGCAACCCCTTCGGGGCGGCGCCGCTTTTGCCGCGTGGCAGCGTCGGTAGTCGGCGGCGATGCGGTGCATCGACGCTTTCCTCGCTCCTTGCCACGCAACAAGATCAACCCCGTCCCGACGATCCCAGCGAATGTCATCACGGTCTAAACCGTCGCGACGCCCCTGAGCACCTGGACGCAGTCGCCAGTAACCGACGTCCATATATCGGCCCCGTCGCGCCGTGCGTCGCACCGCATGCGGCTCGGGCGACGCATCTCGACCCCCTGAACGATCGACAGGGTCAACGAATCAAGGTCGGGCGCCTGCGCGAGCAAGGCGCCGGTCATGGCGCAGGCCGCACTGCCGGTGGCCGGGTCCTCGTTGGTCCCCGAAAGCGGCGCAAACATGCGCGCATGAACCAGATCACCATCGCGCGCGAAAAGGTAGAGCAGGAAGATATCGCCAAATTCCGGGTAGGCGCGCTGGATCGCCCGGAACGCCGCCATGTCGCATTTCGCCTTGCCGAGCGCTTCACGCGAAACCGGGACGCACGCGGTCGCAAGCGCAACCGAAGCCATGAACGCCTCGCCGATGTCGTCCTCGGAAAGGCCGGCACAGGCGGCCAGTTCGGCGCGTCCGGGCGCTGCGGCGACGGTTACCGCCTGTGGTGCCGAAACCCTGCACCCGGTCAGCCGATCTTCCTGGCGTTCGACCGTTACCTCGACAAGGCCGCCTTGCTCTTCAAATCGTAACAGCCCGTCGGAATCGCGGCCGTCACCGGCCAGAACCCAGGCGACGCCGACATTCGGGTGTCCGGCGAAATCGAGCTCGATATCGGCGGTGAAGATCCTGACCCGCGCGGTATTTTCGGGGTTATCGGCGGGCAGAACGAAAGCCGCTTCGCTCAGGTTGAATTCGCGCGAAAGCGCCATCATCATTGCCGTATCCATGCCGCGCGCGTCGGGGAATACGACGAGCGGATTTCCGCCAAAACGTTGGTCGGTAAACACGTCGAGCGTGACGAACGGATAATCGGCCATGACTATCGCCCGACGCGCTGCGCCGGTGTCAGATCCGAAACCGCGCGATCGACCGCGCGCCCAAGCCTTTCGACGATTGCATCAGCGCCGGAGCGGTCGAGGATCAACGGCGGTGCCAGCCCGACGATATCGCCGAACGGCATGGCGCGGGCCAGCAAGCCCTCTTCAAAGCACAGCGCGTTGATCCGCGAAGCAAGTTTCAGATCGGCGGACAGGCGGCGGCGCGGCGGGCCTTCCGCCACGAATTCGATTGCCGCGAGCAGGCCGATGCCGCGGACTTCACCGACCAGGGGATGCGACCCCAAACGTGTGCGAAGTGCAGCGAGCAGATAAGCGCCGACATCGGCGGCATTGGCGCACAGGCCATCATCTTCGATCACCGCGATGTTGGCAAGCGCTGCTGCGGCGCACATCGGATGGGCGGTGTAGGTATAGCCGTGGCCGAATAGGCCATGCTTTGCCGTGCCGGCTTGTAGCACCTCCCAGACGCGCTCGCCGACAAGAACCGCCGACAGCGGCGCATAGGCGCTGGTCAGGCCCTTGGCTGTCGTCACCAGATCGGGTTCGATCCCCAGTTCCGGGTACAACAGCATGCTGCCGCACCGGCCGAAACCGGTGACGACTTCGTCGAGGATCAGCAGAATGTCATGACGGCGCAGAACAGCCTGGATCGCGGCCCAATAACCGGGCGGTGGCGGGACGATGCCACCGGCGCCGATCACCGGTTCGGCGATGAAGGCGCCGACTGTCTCGGGCCCCTCGGCAATGATCAGCGCTTCGAGATCGTCTGAGCAGCGACGCGCAAAGTCTTCCGGATTCGTTTCCGGTGCCCAGAAGGGGTCGGGCGCAGTCGTGTGCTTGATGCCATCGGTCAATTGGTCAAAGCCCTGGTGATAGGCCTCAAGGCCGGTCAGGCTGCCCGCAACGATCGTACCGCCATGATAGCCCCGGTCGCGCGCGATGATCTTCTTTTTCCTGGGGAATCCGCGTACATTATTGTAGTACCAGACTAGCTTCACTTGGGTCTCGTTGGCGTCCGAGCCTGACAGTCCGAAAAATACGCGTTTCATCTTCGGGCCGGCAATCTGCAGCAATTTATCGGCCAGTTCGATCGCCGGCGGGTTCGTCGCCCCGGCAAAAGAATGGAAGAACGGCAGCGTACGCGCCTGCTGCATCATCGCGTCGACAATGCGATCCTGCCCATATCCGACATTGACGCAGTACAGGCCTGAAAACCCGTCAATCAGTTCGCGGCCATGTTCGTCGGCGACCATGATCCCATGGGCGCTGCTGACGACGAAGGGCGCGTTGCCGCGGCCGGCGGCATAATCATCGACCCGCGTGAACGGGTGCAGGACCGAACGCCGATCGCGATCTTCCAGGCTAGGCAAAATGGGATCGGCGGGCATCTGATTCGGTCCTGACTTGCAAACGGTCAACGACCACACATAATGATGTTGTCCGTAACCGCCAATTATTTTCCATATCGACAAAAGGATTCCACATGCACCAGGAAATCAAGCCCAGTGGCGCGCCGCCTGCGATCGGCCCGTTTTCCCAAGGCATCGTGGCGGAGGGGCGGACCCTGTTTGTATCGGGCCAAGGGCCGCAGCTTGCCGACGGAAGCGGCTTTGCCCTTGGCGATTTCGAACAGGAGGTAAGGCTAACGCTGGATAATCTCACCCGCGTCCTGAACGCCGCAGGGGCGGATTGGACCCATGTTGCGCGCGTCGGGGTCTATCTGACGCGCGTCGACAATTTTGCCGAATTCAACCGCATCTACAGCGAATACGCGATTGCCCCCCATCCGGCCCGATCGACAATCATCTGCCAGTTGCTGGCGGGAATTTCGGTCGAGGTCGATTGTGTGGCCGTGCTGTCCTCACACTGATCGGGATAAATTTTATCTTAATTTGATAAAGCTATTGCGAAAAGCGTAAAACTGCGGAAACATGATGGTGCTGCCGAGAAAAGGGGACTCATCGTGAAAAGCATCAATGTGCCACAACGCGCTTCCAGCCGCTTTTTGGCCGGCGTTGCGTTGATCCCCATTCTGATCGCGCTGCCCGCACATGCCCAGGAAACGACGGCAGCGACAGCGTCGACCGAGGCGGCGGATGCTGAAGCAATAATTGTCACTGGATCGCGAATCGCGCGGTCCGGCTTCAAGGCGCCGACGCCCATGACGGTCCTCAACGCCAATGATATCGCCAAGACCAGCGCCACCAACATCGGCCAGATCGTAAACGCGCTTCCGGCCTTCGTTGGCGTCAACACGCCGACCGGATCGGCGTTCACGTCAAATCGCGCCGGCGGCAGCTTCCTCAATCTGCGGGGGCTGGGCGACAATCGCACGTTGGTGCTCGTCAATGGCCGACGGTTTGTGGCCTCAACCGCCGACGGCACGCTCGACACGAATGTGATCCCCAGCGGCCTTATTGAACGGATCGATGTTGTTACTGGCGGCGCTTCGGCAGCTTATGGATCGGATGCAGTTGCCGGCGTCGTGAACATTGTCCTTGCGCGCGAACTGGATGGTTTCAAGGGTGACATCCAGTCCGGTATCAGCGCGCTCGGTGACAATGCAAACTATCGTGGTTCACTGGCCTGGGGCACGAAATGGGGCGGCGGCCGCGGCAATTTCCTGATCGCTGCGGAAGGTGAGCGCAATGAAGGGGTCGGCCTGCAAACCACGCGTGACTGGGGTCGCGGCGGCTTCGGTATCGTCGGCAATCCCGGCCCCGGCCCGACGCAGATCTTTGCGCCAAATACCCAGTTCTCGCTGCAAACAACGGGCGGCCTTATCCTGAGCGGCGCCGCAGCGGGTACCGAATTCGGGCCGGGCGGCGTTCCCCGGCCCTTCACGCGGGCGCCGGGGGATGGCTTTGTCCAGATCGGCGGAAACGGCGCGCGTGGGGCTGACTATATTACCCTTGCGGTTCCTTATGATCGCTACTCGATTTACGGCAAGGCCGATTACGACCTGGGGGGCGTGACTGTTTTTGCCGAGGCGTCCCATAGTTATTCGGTCGGTGACCTACCGATCATCCCGGCTTCCAATTTCGGCAGCATCACCATCCAGCGTGATAATGCCTTTCTTCCCGCCAGTGTCGCTGCGACGATGGATGGCGCAGGGCAGACATCGTTCCGGATGGGTCGATTTTTTGCCGATTTCGGGCCGTTGCGGGTCAGGCTGGCCAACACCACCGATCGGGTTACCGGCGGCTTCGAAGGCGGTTTCGGCAATGGCTGGAAATGGAATTTCTACGGCCAATATGGTCAGACGATTTCCACCAATGATCGCAGCAACAACCAGAATTTCCCGCGCTTTTTCAAATCCGTCGATGCGGTTCGCAACGGCGCTGGCCAGATCGTCTGCCGGGTCAATGCCAACGCCAGCACGACCGACGATGACAGCGCATGCGTCCCCGTCAACCTGTTCGGCGAGGGCGCGCCCAGTGCGGCGGCGCAGGCCTATTTCCTCGGCAATTCGGCGCTTCGCCAGAAAATCGAGCAGACTGTCGTTGCCGCCAATCTGAATGGTGATTTATTCCAGCTTAACGGCAAACCGGTCTCCATCGCTTTTGGCGCCGAATACCGCAAGGATCAGATCGACGCGGTTGTCGATCCGGATTCTGCCGTCAACAATTGGGCCTTCGGCAACCCCAAGGCTCTGTCCGGAAAACAGGATGTCAAGGAAGCCTTTGCCGAAATACTCGTGCCGGTACTGGCCGACCTGCCGTTTGTGCAAGCGCTCGATTTCAATGGCGCAGTCCGCTATACTGATTATTCGTTGAGTGGATCGGTCGTCTCGTGGAAGGTCGGCGGTACCTGGGACATCGTCGATGGCTTGCGGATTCGCGCCACCCGTTCACGCGACATCAGGGCTCCCAACCTCAACGAACTTTTTGGCGCCAGCAACGTCAACTTCGTCACGCTGCGTGACCCCTTCACCAACACGACAGTCAATGTACCCGAAACCACGCGAGGCAATTCGAACCTCGAACCCGAGAAGGCCAACACCTTTACCGCCGGTATTGTGGTTGCGCCCAGCTTTGCGCCCGGGTTCCGTGCTTCGGTCGACTATTACAACATCAAGATCGGCGGCGCGGTCGCCATACTGGCATCGCAGGATTTGCTGAATCGCTGTTTCGCCGGCAACGCCGATCTCTGCGCGCTGACGACGCGAAGCAACGGCATACTTACCGGCATCACCCGGACGCAGGTCAATGTCGCCGAGGTTCTGGCGCGCGGCGTCGATCTTGAAGCCAATTACACCATAGGCTTGGGCGGGGGCGACCAGTCGCTGACGCTGCGCGGCCTGGCAAGCTATCTCGACAAGCTGCAAACGACCAACGGAACGGTGTCCGTCGATCGTGCCGGCGAGGTTGGTGGCAACAACGGCGGCTTGCCGCATTGGCGATTCAACATTGGCCTTACTTACCAGGCCGGGCCGTTCACCGCTTATGTCGAAGATCGCTTTGTCGGCGGCGGTCAGTATGACAATACAAAGGGGCCAAATGCCATCAATATCGTCGACATCGGATCAGTGAACTACGTCAACATGGCGTTCAAATACGCGGTGGTGAACACCGAGCGGCGGCATTTCGAACTGTTTTTCAACGTGGACAATCTCTTCGACAGAGATCCGCCACTGGCGCCTTCGAACGCCTTTGTCTCGTTTCAGACCAATGCCCAGCTCTACGACGTGATCGGCCGGCGCTTCTCCACAGGCGTTCGCTTCCGGTATTGAAGCTAAGGTCGACGCTGCTCGCCGGGTGCCGAATACATCGCAGCCGATGCCAAATCCCGGTGATGATGACTCATACGCAGAAATCAGAGCCTCCGGCGGCTGGGGCCTCAGGCGCCAGACCCCAATCAATTAACGTCGAAGAAGCGGCATCGTTACGGTTGAACCGAATTTGCAGATGGGGTCTGGGGCCGTCGGCCCCAGCCGCCGGAGGCCGCTTCCTATAGGTTTATGTTCAAGGGATCTGGTATGAATCAGCCCCAGATGGCTGGCACCAGGGGCGGGATTACGGCTCCGTCAATAGGCATCGGGGGTTCGCGATCACTGGCGAGCAACAGGGGACCGTCAAGATCGACATAGCGGCACATCGATCCGATCAGGCTGGCGGGCGCCATCGCCAGTGAAGTGCCCATCATATTGCCAATCATCAGGGCAAAGCCGCGGGCGTGCGCCTCTCGCGCCAGAGCGATCGCCTCGGTCAAGCCGCCTGCCTTATCGAGCTTGATGTTGATCATGGCGAAATGTCCCGCCAATCGGTCGAGGTCGGCTGTCGTGCTGCACGATTCATCGGCGCAAAGCGGCACGGCAATGTCGGCCTGGATAATCTCGAGATCTCGCTCGGGCGCGCATGGCTGCTCGATCATTTCGACGCCGAGATCGGCGCACGCCGGCGAATGCGCATGGAGTTCACCCAGGCTCCAGCCGGCATTGACATCAACAATCAGCCGCGCTTCCGGCCGTGCCGCTCGAACCGCCCTCAGGCATTCAACCGGGCGACCGGCATCAAGCTTGATCTTGAGAAGATCGAACGCAGCATAGCCCTCGGCCTGACGCGCCATCGCTTCAGGTGAATCAAGGCTGACCGTTGCGACGGTCGTCAGCGGAACCGATGGCACGCCCGACAACACGGACACCGTCGAACCCGCCTGATGCGCCTCCAATGCCCATAAGGCACAATCAAGTGCGTTGCGGGCGCCGCCAGCCGGCAGCATAGCGCTGATCGCCGCGCGGTCGGCGCCATTCTCGATCGCTTGCCGCACCTGCTCCACCGCCGCAGTCATCGACGCAACATTTTCCCCTCGGAAGAAAACCCCGGCGGCCTCACCGCGGCCGCTGCACGCGCCGTCGACGATCTCGACAACGATGATGTCGACGCTGTGATAAACGCCGCTGGAAATGGCAAAAGGTCGCGCCAGCGGCCACCGTTCGCGTCGACAATCAAGCTGCCGCATCAGACTCGCCCCGATCAAACCATTTGTTGATGTTGCAACAAATTTGCCAGAACGGCAAATGTTGAGGCGGCCCGTCGATAAACTGTTATTCGCTCTCCAGCGCCGTTGCTGCGGCCGCATACGCTAGCCCTTGCGCGTCCGCGACCGGCCGGCTGGTGCATTTGCCACGGTGGATGTTGAGCCCTTGCAGCAGCCCGGCATCGCGTCGCATCGCGCCAAGTCCATCGCGCGCAAGCGCCAGAACATAGGGCAAGGTCGCGTTGTTGAGCGCCTCGGTCGAAGTGCGCGGCACGGCGCCCGGCATATTCGCGACGCAATAATGGATAATGCCGTCAACTTCATAGGTTGGCGCCATATGAGTCGTCGGCCGGCTGGTTTCAAAACAGCCGCCCTGATCGATCGCCACATCCACCAGCACCGAGCGTGGTTGCATCAGCGCCAGCATCCGGCGACTAATCAATCGGGGCGCGGCAGCGCCGGCAACCAGCACGGCGCCGATGACCGCATCGGCGCGGGCCAGTTCTTCCTCGATCGCGGCGATCGACGATGTGCGGGTCCGGACGCGTCCACCGAACAGTTCGTCAAGCGCGCGAAGCCGCGGCAAGGCGCGGTCAACGATCGTCACTTCGGCGCCAAGCCCCACCGCCATGCGCGCCGCATGGGTGCCGACGACGCCGCCGCCGATCACCAACACCCTCGCGGGCGCTACCCCCGGAACCCCGCCCAAAAGCTTGCCGCTTCCACCATTCGTGCGCTTCAGCGCCGTTGCCGCCGCCTCGATCGAAAGGCGGCCGGCGACTTCGCTCATCGGCGCGAGAAGTGGCAGCCCGCCCTGGGCATCGACCACGGTTTCATAGGCGATCGCCGTTGCACCCGAGCGTAGCAGCCCTTGGGTCTGTTCGGCATCGGGCGCCAGATGCAGATAGGTGAACAGGATCTGCCCGACACGCAGCATCGCCCATTCCTGCGCCTGCGGCTCCTTGACCTTCACGACCATTTCGCTGGCCGCAAACACATCGGCCGCTGTGGCGACGACCGTTGCGCCTGCGTCAGTATAAGCTGCGTCCGACATGCCGATCCCGGCCCCGGCGCCGGTTTCCACCCAAAGCCCGTGTCCCGCCGCAACAAGTTCGCGAACCGAACCGGGCGTCAGCCCGACCCGATACTCCTCGACCTTGATTTCCTTTGGTACGCCGATGCGCATTGTGGCCTCCCTGTTTGACACTTGCGATCATACGCGCGTCGCGCTTGCGTTTCCGATTAAAATTGTCTCTTATTTTGGCGTTAGCGCAGTGTTTCTGCGTCATTTGTCTGTTTAACGCAGGATATATACGAATGATCGACAAGCTTGATCGAAAGCTTTTGCAGGTGTTGAGCGCCAATGGGCGGGCATCGCATCACGAGTTGGGCGAAGCCATCGGCCTTTCTAGCACGGCGGTCGGACGCCGCCTGCGAGCGCTCGAGGACGCTGGACTCATCGCCGGCTATGCGGCAAGGTTTGACCGACGCAAGCTAGGGTTCGGCGCGACCGTGATCGTTCGCATCGTCCTAACCGAACAGAGCGAAATCGCGCTCAATGAATTCGAAACGGCCGTTTGTGCCAGCCCCGCGATCGAAAGCTGCCACTTGCTCGCCGGCTCGGATGATTATCTCTTGGTCATCCCTACTGCCGGCCTTGACGATTATGACCAGCTTCACAGAAAAATTCTGTCACGGCTGCCGCGCGTGGCGCGGATTGAATCGAGCTTTTCCATTCGTTGCGTCGTTGAACAGCGATTGGCCCC
>JBMOGO010000069.1:0-17064 GCA_049318305.1 Polymorphobacter sp. | reverse complement strand
CGAACGCCCGCCCTTCCTCGGCATCATCGCCGCGCACAGCGCAAAATGACGCCGCTCGGTCGCAGCGCGCTGGCGGCGCTGGTGGCGGCACACCCGCGGCTCGACGATTTCGGGCCTGGCAGCGCCCATCCGGCGCTGGTCGTCGAGGCCGCCGCCATCACGCCAGGCGCCGCGGATTGGCTGCGCCGCCTGCCCTGCCCGGTCATCGCCACCGGCGCGGCCACGCCGGAACAGGCGCATGGCTGTGACGTCATCACCGCCGACCCGGCCCCGCTGCTGCGCAACATCGCACGCTGGCCGATTGCTGCCATGGTCCTCGTCCAGCACCTGCGTGCCGCCGAACCGCTCGGCCTCGCCGCCACGCTGACCGCCGAGAGCCTGGCCTATGCAACCCTGCAGCAGGGTCCGGAGTTTCGCCGCTGGCAAGCCGGCGCACCGCCACTGCCGCTACTCGTCACCCCCGACGAACCGCTCGCCATCACCCACCACGGCGACACGCTGCACATCACCCTCGCCGACCCCGCCAATCGCAACGCCATCGGCACCGCGATGCGCGACGCGCTGTGCGAGGCGCTCGACACCGCAATCGCCATCGGCGCGCCGGTGCATATCGCAGCGCAAGGCCGCGCCTTCTCCACCGGCGGCGCGGTCAGCGAATTCGGCCAGGCCAGCGACCCCGCCACCGCGCACTGGGTGCGCAGCCTGCGCCTGCCCGCCACCCGCCTCGCCGCGCTGGCGCCCCACCTGACCGTCCATGTCCAGGGCGCCGCCATCGGCGCCGGCGCGGAGATCGCCGCCTTCGCGAACCGGCTCACCGCCACCCCCAACGCTTGGTTCCAGCTGCCGGAACTTCGCTACGGCCTCATCCCAGGCGCCGGCGGCACCGCCAGCCTGCCCGCTCGCATCGGCCGCCACCGGACGGCATGGATGGCCCTGTCGATGGCGCGCGTGCCGGCTCGGATGGCGCTGGAATGGGGGTTTGTTGACGCTATTGCCGGCTGAAAAAAGCCTCTGGCGGCTGGGGCCTTGGCCCCAGACCCCGTTTCTGCTGGGCCGAAATGGGGATTGGACTTCTCTCAATCTAATGAAAAGTCGGCTAGTCTTCAGCGCTGCCTGCCACATAATCGATGCTGAACGGCTTGTTTGTAATGAACAGCGCGACCATGTCTTCATCCGACGATGCGCCATGTTGCATTGGTTCGCCTTCGGGAAACCATACAAATGTTCCAGGGCCGAATTCACCACGGTGCGTTGCGAGCTTGCCCTCAAGGACATACATTCCATGACTGCAAGGATGCGTGTGATGAGGGTTGGTGAAGCCGGCTGGATATCGCAGCATCGCCACGCTCATGCCGGTTTCCGGCTCATCGAGTAAAGGCCTGACATAAAATGGTCGCCCGATTTGCGCCAACAGCATTTCTGTCCATTCGATATCAGACGGATTCACCACCTCGATCTTGCCGGTAATCATCGTCTTCCCCTGATCATGCGTATCGCGATTTCTGCCCGTAGCTGGCGATGTTCGGCCTGTCGTCGACGGTCAGCGTCTTGCATCAGACAGTTGAAAACTGGGCGCTCGGCAACGGTATCGACCGTTCAAACCAGTTTCACGCCTTCAACAGTTCAGCCAGTGCTGCGTTGATAAACATCGCGTCTTCGGGATTGATGCCGCCGCCGGCCATATGGCCCCAGACCGACGGGATCACGCGCAATTCTGCGTGCGGCATGTGGCTGACTTCGATCTCGCTGTCTTCGGGCGGGAAATACAGATCGCTGCGGCACGGCATGATGATGGCCTTGGCGGTGATGGCCGCCAGCGCCTTTTCGATATCGCCGTCAAAGCGTGGATCGGCGCTGATGTCGGCGGCTTGCCAGGTGGCCAGCATCGCCAGCAGGTTATTTGCGTCATGCGCCTGAAAGGATGGTTCCCAAGCGAAATCGAGAAAGGCTTCCATGGACGGCAAGCCAAGGCGCTCCCGGTCCAGTTGCTGCCGGAAAAACGTCTGCGACCACGCCCATCCCGCATAGACGCGCGCGAAGGCGCGGATGCCGCTGAGGGGCGGCGCCGCATAATCTCCACCCGCAAACGCGGCATCGGCAAGCAACGCCGATTTGCAGCCTTCCAGGAACAGCCAATTGTGCCGCGACACGCGCGCCGCGCCGCAAAAGGGCGCTATCCGCTGCACCATATCGGGGAAAAGTGCGCCCCACTGAAAGCTTTGCAGTGCCGCCATCGAATGGCCGGTGACCAGCGCCAGCGTGGTGATGCCAAATACTTCCGTCACCAGCCGATGCTGCAACAGAACATTGTCACGCACCGTCACGAGGGGAAAACGCGGCCCGTCAAATGGCGCCGGCGTATTGCTGGGCGACGACGAGACGCCGTTGCCAAGCATGTTGGGAATGATGATGAAGTATTTTTCGGGGTCCAGCGCCATGCCCGGCCCGATCGCCCAGGCATTGCTGTCGTGCGTGCCCATATAATGCGTTGGATATACGATGGCATTGTCGCGCGCGGCATTCAGTTGGCCATGGGTGCGATAGGCAAGCCGCGTCGCTGGCAGCACCACGCCCGATCGCAGTGTGAAATCGCCGGCGTGGAAAATCTCGTGGTCTGCCATGTGCCGGCTCCTGACGCTGACGAGCCTGCCACATCGCCGCACGCGGAGCAAACTGCCATGCGTCGGTGATCAATCGGCGAGTCCCGGTATCGCCGCCCCTCAAACAACCGGGGTCTGGGGCCCAAGGCCCCAGCCGCCGGAGGCAATTTCCCCTGCCACCAGCGTCACGCGCACCCCGACGGCGCCAAGATCGGCGCGCGCCGCCGCCCACCCCCGGTCGAGCAGGCACAAATCCGCCGCCGCACCCACGGCCACGCGGCGCGCGGCACCGCCGGGATCATCGGGATCGCCCAGGAACAGCTCCAGCGCCGCCTCCGGCGTCAGCGCTTCACCCGCGCCGAAACCGGGCGGGCGGTTGACGGCCGCGGCCATTGCCGCCCAGGGGTTGAGCCCGCCGAAGGGCGCATCGCTGCCGCCCGCCAGCCGCACCCCGGCGCGACGCCACGCCTGCAGACGATAGAGCAGGGGCCGGTCCGCCGCATCGACTTCTCGGGCATACGCAGCGGCGCGTTCCGCGAGGAAATGCGGCTGGGTCACCACTGTCAGCCCCAGCCGTGCCACCCAATCCACCGCCTCATCCGGCGCAACACCGGCATGTTCAATGCGATCGCCGGGGTGGGCGCCCGCCATCTCGATCGCCGCCAGCGTCAGCAACAGCTCCCCCCGCGTCACGCAATGCGCCGCCACCGGCCGCCCGGCGGCGTGGGCGCGCGCGACCTCCGCCGCCAGAGCGTCAAGCCCCGGCAGGTCATGGTCGTGATAGTGCAATTTCACCGCGCCGCGCCGCGCCTGCGCCATCGCCGGCTGGTCATCCAGCGCCGGACCGCCCATCACCAGCAGGCGCTGCGCCATCCCGGCGCCTGCATAGCGCGCAAAATCCGCCGCATCGTTGCGCGGCGTCACCTCTGTCACCCCGGTGATGCCTTGCGCCGCCAACCGCTGCCCCAGCGCCGACAGGTCGGGCAGCACCCGCCCCAACCGCTGCGCCACCAGCGCGTCGCCGTCGATCAGTCGCCCGTCCGCCGGCACGCCAGCACCGATTTCGGCGATGGCGCGGCTGTTCAGCACCCACATCCGGCCGCCACGATGTTGAATCCGCACCGGCCGCGCTGGCCCATGCGCATCGAGCCAGGCGCGATCCAGCCACCCGATACTGTCATGAAACCCCACCCCGCGCAGCCAGCCGGACCCCGGCACTGCCGCCAGCGCTGCCGCCAGCGCACCTAGCGACGCCACTTCGGGTGGCCCGCAGCGCACCGACGCCAGCGCCGCCGCCGTCGCATCGAGATGGATATGATGATCATGCAGCCCCGGCAGCAGCGCGCAGCCGTGCGCCGCGAGGATGGCTTCGCCCGGTTGCGGCGCCAGAATCGGCGCGATTGCCACGATGATGCCGCTGGCGATGCGCACATCGCAGGCGCGCCCGGCGACCTCCGCACCCTGGATCAGCATGTCGCCGCCCGCATCGCGTACAGCGGCGCCGCATCCGCTTCGGCCAGCGCCTGCCACACCTGCACATCCGGCGCCCGGCCGGCCCATTGCGCAAACGCCGCGGTCCGCTGCAGCGACACGTCGATCAGCGCACCGCGGCCCCTGCGCCACGCCTGCCAACCCGCCAACGCGGCGTGAATCCCCGTCAACGGATCGGCAATCGCATCGCCTGCGAACATCGGCGCGCCCCAGCCGCGCGCCATCGCAGTCGCAAGGCCGCCGGCCACGGCGGCATCATCGCCGAAGCCGATGCGCTGGGCATTCGCCCCGTCGCGGCCATGGCCGGTGATGCCGATCCACACCGCGCCGCGCGCCACTTCCGCCCGCGCATCGATGCCCAGTTGTGCCAGCGCCCGCGGCCGCGACGCTTCGATGATGATATCGGCGCGCGCCACCAGCGCCGCGAGCGTCGCGCGGTCACCGAAATCCAGGCTGATCTGCTGTTTGCCGCCGTTCAGCAGCGCGAAGAACCCGGCGTGGCCGCTGCGCGCCCCATCGGGCCGGGCGGCGCTTTCCACTTTCACCACCTCCGCGCCCAGCATCACCAGCAACGAACCCGCCAGCGGCCCCGCCCATAGCGACGACAGGTCGAGCACGAACGGCTGCTCGCGCTGCCTCGCCGCACCCCCGGGGCGCACCACCGCCCAGTGGTGCGGCACCCGCACCGCCCGATCGGCAGCGATGGCCAGCCCCAGTTCACCGCCGCGCGCCACCAGCGCCGCTGTTGGCCAGTGCGCCACCAGCGCCGCCAGCGTCGGCAGATCGGTCGCTGCAGCATCTTCGACCAGCGCCGGCAGCAGCCCCCAGTCGTCATCGCGCGCCAGGTTGATGGCGATGCGGCCGTCGGCGGTGTCGAGCAGATGGCACGACCCGTTCGCCGAGGTGCGCCCCTGCCGCGTCAGCCCCAGCGCGCGCGCGCGTTCCCCCAGCAGCAGCGCGCCGTTCAACGGCAAGTCGGCACTCGGTTCGAGATGCCGCAGCGCCAGCAGCGCGCCATCGGCGGCGCTCGCCAGCGCCAGCGGGCAGACCAGGCCCGGCCCCTCGGCCGGCCCGGTAACGGCCATCAACCCGGCGCGCCGCCACGCCAGCGCCGGATGATCCGCCACGCCGCCCGCACCCGGCACCAGCCTGCCAGCATAGAGCCCCGCCCATAAATGGGGTTCCGGGGCCTCAGGCCCCGGCCGCCGGAGGCCCGTCATCGCCAGCTCAATCCGAAGAAGGCAGCGCCTTGGCGGCCTTGATACCCAGCACCACGCCATCGACGCTGATCGACCCGGCGCCGCCTTTGGTGCACAGGAATTCCATGGTTTCGGCCTCGTCGGTATAGCGTTTGCCGGTCTGGGTGCCGCCGGCCAGCGCCGGGTCGATCGCCACCTTGTCCGCCGCCGCCGCGACCGCCGCCACCGGCGCGCCGCCGATATGCAGATCGATCGCCGCTGCCGGCACGCGCAACACCAGGATCTGCCCGTCGCAGGTCGTGCTGCCCAGCTTGGCGCCGGCCTTGTAAACTGTGCTCATTCGGTTCCTCTCCGCTACGCCACTCTAGCGCCCGATGATCGCGCCGGCCACGCCCGAGCACATGAACACCGTTTCGACGTTCTTGACCTGGTTCGCCGCGGTGCCGCGCAACTGCCGGACGCCTTCGGTGATATTGTTCATGCCGTGAATATAGGCCTCGCCGATCAGGCCGCCATTGGGGCTGAGCGGGGTCTTGCCATCGAGATTCATGTGCCCGTCTGCCACATAATGCTTGCCCTCGCCGGGTCCGCAAAAGCCGAACGCTTCCAGCTGGCGCAGCACCTGGGGCGTGAAATTGTCATAGATCATCGCCACGTTCGTCTGCGCCGGGCCGATCCCCGCGGCCGCCGTCAGCCGTTCCTTGACGCGCACGCTGTTGGCCAGTTCGGCAAGATCGCCCTCGTAAAAGTCCGAAATGATCTCGTGGTTGAACAGAAAGGCATATTCGGCGCCGAGCAGCCGCGCCGGAACCTGGCGGAGGTCGCGCGCCCGGTCGCGCCGCGTCACGATGATCGCCACGCCGCCATCGGATTCCTGGCAGCAATCGAGCAGTTTCAGATGCGGCGGCACGATCCAGCGCGACTTCTGGTGGTCCTCGAGCGTGATCGGCTTGCCATAGAACCACGCCGCCGGGTTGGTCGCGGCATTGGCGCGGAACAGCACCGAGATGCGCCCCAGGTCCTCCGAGGTAACGCCATAGCGTTCGAGATAGGGCGTTGCCGACAAGGCTTCCCACGCCGCCGGGGTCTGCGCGCCATAGGGCATGCACCATTCCATGAAGGTGCTGCTCATGCCCTTGGGGTTGACCATGGTATGCGGCTGGCCAAAGCGATATTGGGAGCGCTCGTTCATCGCCCGCCAGATCACCATGACGTCGCACAGCCCCGATTCCACCGCCTTCTTGGCATGCACCAGCGTCGTCACCGATCCGGCGCCGCCCTGCGGGGTGCGCATCGAATAGCGCATTTCCGGCGTGCCGAGGTTGCGCATCAGGTCGACCTCGTCGCTGTTGTCGAGGTCGAAGGTCATAGCGCCGTCGATATCCTTGGGGCTCAGCCCCGCATCGGCGCAGGCGGCGAGGATCGCCTCGGCGCACAATTGCTGCTCGGACCGGCCGGATTCGCGCGAAAACTCGGTCTGGCCGATGCCGACGATGCAGGCTTCATTGCCGGGATCGCTCATCGGCCTGCCTCCACCGGCACGAAGATCGGCACCTGGTGGCCGCCCTTGGTGCGCGCAAACGCCACTGCGACCGCCAGGCCGTTCTTCATGGCGCGCGGGTCGATGCCCTCGATGCTGGTCACAAAACGCAAGCCCTCCTCGACCTCGACCAGCGCCACGATCGGCGGCGCGTCAAAACCATGCGCCGGCGGGTGGATCGGCATGATCCAGCTCATCACCGTGCCGCGCCCCGACAGGTCATGCGCGTGCTTTTCCAGGCTCAGGCACTTGGGGCAGACCGGGCGCGGTGGATGCCACAGCGTCTGGCAGCCACCGCATTGCTGCGCAACGAAGCGGCCTTCGTCGGCGGCGGCCCAGAAAAACGCCGTGTCGATGGTCAGCACCGGGTCGGGGCGGTGCGGGTTGGCGTTGGAGATCAGGGTCATAGAATGCCTCCGGCGGCTGAGGCCTTAGGCCCAGACCCAATTTTATGGACCGTTCTGCAATTGGGGTCTGGGGCCTAGGGCCCCAGCCGCCGGAGGCCCTTACTGCCACGGCGACTTCAACGTCTGCTGCGACTTTCTCGGCGGCTCCGACATTACCGCGCCTTCACCCGCCAGCGCGTCGATGCCATCCTCGTCGAACCCCAGTTCGCGCAGCAGGTCGTCGGTCGAATCCCCCACCAGCAGCGGCGGGCGCTGGATGACGCCGGGGTTGACCGACAAACCGAAAGTCAGCCCGACCTGTTCCAGCCGGCCGACGTAGGGGTGGCGATATTCCGTCGTCCAGCCGCGCGCCTTATAGTCGGCGTTATCGAACAGCCGCAGCGAGGCGCCTGGGTCGGACAGTTCCGCCGGCACCCCCGCCGCGGCCAGCGCCGCCAGCGCATCGGCGGCCGACAGCTGCGCCATCGCCGCCTCGCCCTTTTCCCCGGCAAAGCCATCGAACGCCGCCTGCTGCGTCGGCGTCACCGCCGCCACCTGCACCCAGCCGTCCTGCGCCTGATAGAGGCGGTAATGCCGCGAAAATCCGGTCTGCAGCGCATCGAGATGCGGCCGCGCGACCGCACTGCCGTCGGGTTTCGCCACGGCATAGCTGGTGTTGAGCAGGCAGGCGTTGATGATCGAGGTGTCGACGAACTGCCCGCGCCCGGTCTTTTCGCGCTCGGTCAGCGCGTTCATGATGCCGATGGCGGAAAGGAAGCCGTTGCCGGTATCGCCCAGCGAGGTCAGGCTCCACAGCGGCTTGCCGCCGGCGGCGATGGCGCCATCCTCGTGCTGGATACCGGCGAGGCAGGCGCCGGTCTGGTCATTGCCCGGCAGGCCCATGCGCGGGCCTTTTTCGAACCCGCGCGTGTGGCAATAGATCAGCCGAGGGAACTCCTTCGCCAGCGTTTCGTAATCGATCCCCAGCCGCACCGCCGCGTCATAACGCATGTTATGCTGCACGACATCGGCGGTGGCGATCAACTGTTTCAGCACCGCCATCGCCTTGGGGTTTTTCAGCATCAGCGCGATGCTGCGCTTGCCGCGGTTAGCGATGTACGCAATGTGCGTCGCGTGCCAGTATTTGTCCCATAATGTGTTGATCTTGATGACATCGGCCCCCAGGTCGGCGAGCAACTGGCAACCGAAGGGCCCGGCAATCGCCAGCCCCAGGTCGAGCACGCGAACGCCCTTCAACGGCGCATCGCCGACCACCGCTGCAAGGGGCTTCGCGACCGGATCGGGCAACGCCGCCGCTTCCGCCTTCACCGCCGCCGTGTCGGCGCCCCGCGCATGCGCTGGCCCCGGCACCTTGGTCGGGTTCGCCGACAGCCGATAGGTAATGCCGACCTGGTTGATCGGCCCCAGTTCCGGGTCATCGACCGTCGCCACGCACTCGTCGTCGATCAGATAGGGGTCGATCAGCGATTCCTCGATCGACCGGCACTCCTGCATGGTCATCTCGGCAACGCGCGCTGCCTCCACCCATTCCGCCGCGCTGAACTTCTTCAAGGCATCGGCGAGGATCGGCTGGTAATGCGCCATCACCAGCAATTCCTCCGGCCCGATGCCGAAGCGGTCTGGGTCGTTCTGCACGGTCAGATCAGGCGTGGCGTTCAGCGTGTCGCCAGCCGATGCCTGCAGAATGAAACGCGGATTGGGCACCCAATTGTGCACCCAGCGGCCGTCCTTGCATTGAAAATGCCCCTTGGGACTGTTCGACGCCAGGATCCAGGTATTGAAGCCTGGCGCATCGGGGTCGTCCATGCGCTGCCAGACGCCGGTGCCACAGGCCAGCGCACCCTGGAACAGGCTGGTCTGCACGCGCTGCCCGCGGCCTGAGCGGCTGCGCGCGAATAGCGCCGCCGCAATGCCGGTGGAGGCCGAAAAGAATGCCCCCAGCGATGGCCAGGGAGAGGCGACGAACAACGGCCCCTGGCGGTTGGCGCCCTGCACCCAGTCGGGGTCGATCTCGGCGGCTTCGACGAACGGATTTTCGCGGCCGGTCATATGCCAGACCGCGCCTTCGGGCCAGCCACGCTGTTCGAACTGCAAGCCCGATCGCGCCGCGACCAGCGCGTCATAACCGGGCCGGTCGGCATCGGGGCCGTCCTCGCCATAGCCGGTGATCGAGCAGTAAATGAGCTTCGGGTTGATCGCGCTGAGCGCGGCAAAGTCGATTCCCAGCCTTGCCGTCACCCCGGGGCTGAAACTTTCAACGAGCACATCGGCATCGGCAACGAGTCGCAGGAACAGCGCATGGTCGGCGGGGTCCTTCAGGTCGAACACGGCGCTGCGCTTGCCGCGATTCCACACCTTGTATCCCAGCATCCCGGCGAACGGATCGCCGCCCGGTGCTTCGATCCGCGTCACCTGCGCGCCATGGTCGGCGAGCAGCATCGCGGTCATCGGCCCGGCGATTCCCCAGCTGAGATCGAGCACTTTCACGCCTTCGAGCACCGCCGCCATTGCTGTTCCGTCCCCAACTGTGGCCGCGCTGCCGGCGACCATCTATTACAGCAGCCACTGCACCATGTTTTTCCGCATCTGGCTAGCCGAATTATATTCGGATCGTGTTTTGCGTATTCATGCGGCAGTGCGGCAACGCCCGAACGCTTGAAGCCGGGCCGCAAAGCCGATAGGCAGGGCCAGATCCCGCCGCGTGAGGAGCATGAATGACAATCGTGACAGTCCAGGCCCGCGACGGCACGAGCAGCAGCCTCGCCTGGACCGGCAGCGACAGCCTGATGGAGGCCTTGCGCGCTGCTGGCCATGACGTGGCGGGCACCTGCGGCGGCGCCTGTTCGTGCGGTACCTGCCATGTCTATGTCGGCGAAGCAGATGGTCTTGCAGCACCGTCTGAAGACGAGGCCGACATGCTCGATGCCCTGTCCGATGTCGTCACCGTCAAACCCTGCTCGCGCCTCGCCTGCCAGCTCCGCAACCTTGGCCGCGAAACCCTGACCGTCGAAATCGCCCCGCAACCGTGATCAGCAAAGCCCGCCACATTGAAAGTCCTGGTGGTGGCCGCATCGCGCTGGACCTGCACCTGCCCGCCGGCCCGCCCACCGCCTTGCTGTTCTGCCTGCCCGGCGGCGGCACCAACCGCTGCTATTTCGACCTTGGCGACGAAACCGACCGGGATTTCAGCTTTGCCGCCCGGATGACAAGTGCCGGCTTCGCCGTCGCCGCAGCCGACCCGCCCGGCGTCGGCGACAGCCTGTTACCGGATGGCGACGGCTTTTTTTCACCGCGCGACGCCGCCGCCGTGTTGCACGCCGCGCTCGCCGGGCTGGTAGCGAGCGAACCCGCGCTGGCCGGCCTGCCGGTGATCGGTGTCGGCCATTCGATGGGCGGCATGCTGATCGTCCTGCAGCAGGGCCGCTTTGCCGATTTTGCCGGGGTGGCGTTGCTCGGCTCGAACGCCGCCGGGCTGGACTGGGCGCTCAGCGATGCCGAACGCGCCTATGTCGGTGACGAGGCGGCCGTGACGCGCGACCTTCCCGCGCTGACCAGCGCGCGCTTTGGCGACCCGTTCGCCGCCATGCGCATCACCACCGCCGGCGCCGGCAGCATCTTTGCCGGCGAATCACCCGAGGCGACCACCAGGCTACGCACCGCCCGCGACCGGCTGTTCAACGCCGGCGGCATGATGTCGATGATCCCCGGCAGCTTTCGCACCGAGGCCGAAGCGATCAGCGTGCCGCTGTTTCTCGCCGCCGGTGACAAGGACATCGGTGCGCCGCCCGCAATCGCCGCCCGTGATTTTCCCGGCACATCGGAGGTAACGCTGCTCGTCCTGCCGGGCACCGGCCATAATCATTTCGGCTTTTCGACCACCACCAACCTCTGCGCCCGCCTCGCTGGCTGGGCCGACACCATTGCAAAGGACGCTGCATGAACCCCCTGCTGACCGACAAGACCGCCTTTGTCACCGGCGCCGGCGGCGGCATCGGCCGCGCCACCGCGCTCAGCCTGGCAGCGGAAGGCGCGCGCGTCACCGTGACCGATATCAATGCCGACGCCGCAGCCGAGACCGCGGCCATGATCGAGGCCGCGGGTGGCACGGCCTTTGCCGCCGCGCTCGATGTCACCGACGCCGCCGCCTGCACGGCCGTAATCGCCGACCATGTCGCGCGCTGGGGCGGGCTGGATTGCGCCTTCAACAATGCCGGGGTGTCGCTGGAAGGCATGCAGACCGCCTGGGGCGACACCGCCGCCTTTCAGCGCAGTTTCGACATCAATGTCACCGGCGTGCTCAACTGCATGGTTGCCGAGCTGGCGCACATGGCCGCCGCCAAATCCGGCGCCATCGTCAACACCGCATCGATCGCCGGCCTGTCGGGCGCCGGTGGCCCCGGCTATTGCGGCAGCAAGCACGCCGTCGTCGGGCTGACCAAATCCGCCGCCATCCGCTATGCGCCGGTCGGGGTGCGGGTCAATTGCGTTTGCCCCGGTGCCATCGTCACGCCGATGACCGATGCGGTGGCGCGCGACCCGCAGGGCGCCGCCTATATGGCGCAGATGCACCCGCTCGGCCGTATGGGGGAAGCGCAGGAAGTCGCCGATGCCGTGGTGTTCCTGCTGTCATCGCGCGCCAGTTTCATCACCGGGCATCCGCTGGCGGTGGATGGCGGCTTCATGGCCCGCTGAACATCCCTGTCATCCCGGGCTTGACCCGGGACCCAGCTTCTCCTTTGTCCGGCCATGACGCCTGTTCCAAAAGGATGCCTCATGCCCGGCCCCAAACTCTTCGAACCGCTGACCATCGGCGGACTGACCATGGCGAACCGCATCGTCATCGCGCCCATGTGCCAATATTCCGCCGTCGATGGCGCCATGACCGACTGGCACACCATCCATCTCGGCCATCTTGCGCTGTCGGGCGCCGGGTTGCTCACCATCGAAGCCACTGCGGTCAGCCCCGAAGGCCGCATATCCTATGCCGATACCGGCCTGTGGGATGACGCGACCGAAGCCGCCATGGCGAAAACGCTGGCCGCCATCCGCAGCCAGTCCGCGATGCCCATCGCCATCCAACTCGCCCATGCCGGCCGCAAGGCCTCGACCGACCTGCCGTGGCACGGCGGCGCGCATATCCCGCCCGGCGCTGCCGCCAGCGACAGCAGCAGCAGGGGCTGGCAGACGGTCGCGCCCTCCGCCGTCCCCTATGCCGCCCATGAACACCCGCCGGCAGCGCTGGACGACGCCGGCCTTGTCCGCATCATCGAGGCTTTCGCTGCCGCTGCGCGGCGCTCGGCCCGCCTCGGCCTCGATGCCATCCAGATCCACGGGGCACATGGCTATCTGCTCCACCAGTTCCTTTCGCCGCTGTCGAACCACCGCACGGATGACTATGGCGGCGGCCTGGCCAACCGCATGCGATTTCCACTGGCGGTGTTCGACGCCGTCCGCGCCGCCTTCCCGGCCGACAAACCTGTCACCATGCGCATTTCCGGCACCGACTGGGTCCCCGGCGGCTGGGATATCGAACAGAGCATCGCTTTTGCCCAGGCACTCGAAGCGCGCGGGTGCAGCGCCATCCACATCAGCAGCAGCGGGCTCGATCCGCGCCAGGCCATCCCCATCGGCCCCGGTTTCCAGGTCCCGCTGGCGCGCGCCATCAAGGCCGCCACCAATATGCCGGTCGTCGCTGTCGGCCTGATCACCGAGCCCGAGCACGCCGAAGCGATCCTCAACAACGGCGACGCCGACATGGTCGCCATCGCCCGCGCCATACTGTTCGACCCGCGCTGGCCATGGCGCGCCGCCATCGCGCTGGGCGCCAAGGTCATCCCGCCCGACCAGTATCGCCGCTGCCTTCCGCGCCAGGTGAAGGATTTGTTCGCCTAACTGGCCAGCCTGCCGCGCGACGCCTCCTCTTGACCGCCGGAAGTCGGACAGGCACCGTTCCCGAGGGGGAGAATGCATAATGAAACATGTCTTCATCATGGCGATCGTGCTGATCGCGTTTCCGCAGGCTGTGCTGGCCCAAGGCCGGACCGACCCCGTAACCGTCGATATTCAGGAAAAATCGGTTGCCTGGGGGCCATGCCCGGCCATTTTCGCGCCCGACTGCAGGATCGCCGTGCTGCATAGCGATCCGGCGCAGCCGAATGCCGATGTGTTGTTGCGGATACCCGCCGGGACGACACTCGCCGCCCATTCGCATACGTCGGCCGAGCGGATGATATTGGTGCGCGGTGAACTCGCAGTTCGCTACAAGGGACGTGCCGCCAGCACGCTCAAGCCGGGCAACTATGCCTTCGGGCCGGCAGGCATGCCGCATGAGGCCATCTGCAAAAGCGCAACGCCATGCGACCTGTTCATCGCCTTTGAAGGGCCGGTCGATGCAACGGGGTTTTCGGGCAGTTTCGACTGAACTGCGCCACGCGAAGGATTTGTTCAGGGGGGGCGGCCCTCCTGTCATCCCGGGCTTGACCCGGGATGACAGAAAAGGGTGGAAACGACGCTCGGCATCGAGATCAGGCGTGGCACTCCACCGCCCCTACCGCCGTTCCTCCACCACGAACATCCGCGTCGCGCCGCGGTCGAACAGATTTTCCTCATCCGCCGCCACCTGCGCTGCCACCGCGGGGTCGCTCCAGATTGCCAGTGCCGCTTCATGGTCCGCTGCGCTCGCGAACCATATCTCGGTCACGCAATCGAAGTTCGTGGCACTGCCATCGGCTGCCGGGAACGCCCCCTCCCACACCAAGAAATTTCGGCGATAATCGGCAATCATCGGCGTCAGCCGCCGGATCAGCGGCGCGTGGCGGGTCTGATAATATTCGATGAAATCGGCCTGGGACATGCCGGCCTTGCGCTTGAGGAACGCCATCAGCTTGATCATCGCCGCTCCCTACATCCGGAACACGCCATAGCCCGGCACTTCGGCGATCGGGGCGTTGAGCGCGGCCGAAATGCACATGCCCAGCGCGTTGCGGGTGTCGGTCAAGCCCAGCACGCCGTCGTCCCACAGTTCGGATGTGGCGTGCCAGGCGCTGGCCTGGTCGCGATAATCGGCGATCACCGGGTCGCGGATGGCGGCGATCTCGGCTGGGGTCAGCGTCCGCCCCTCGCGCTGCAACTGGCGGATCTTGACCTCGCTGAGCACATCGGCGGCCTGTTCCGCGCCCATCACCCCAACCTGCGCCTGCGGCCAGCTGAACATGAACCGGCTGTCGAACGCCCGCCCCGCCATGCCATAGGTGCCGGCGCCGAAGCTGGCATTGGCATTGATGGTGAATTTGGGCACCGATGCACCCGACACCGCCATGATCATCTTGGCACCATCCTTGGTGATGCCGCCGCGCTCATAGTCCCGCCCGACCATGAAGCCGGTGATGTTCTGCAGGAACAGCAAGGGCGTGCGATCGCGGTCGCACAGCTGTATGAAATGCGTGCCCTTCAGCGCACTGTCGGAAAACAGCACGCCATTGTTGGCGAGGACACCGACCTTGTAGCCGTGAATCCGCACGAACCCGCACACCAGCGTGGTCCCGAACGCTGGCTGATATTCATGGAAGCGACTGCCATCGACAAGCCGGGCGATAACTTCGCGCATGTCGAACTGGCTGCGGTTGTCCTTGGGAATGATGCCGTAAAGTTCCGCCGGGTCATAATGCGGCGGCTCCAGCGGCGCCCAGTCGATCACCGTCTTTCGCGGCGGGGACAGCGACGCCATGATCTCCCGGGCGATCGCCAGCCCGTGCGGCTCGCTGTCGGCCGGATAGTCCGCGACCCCCGACACGCTGGTGTGCATGTCGGCGCCGCCCAAGTCCTCGACACCGACAATCTCGCCGGTCGCCGCCTTGACCAGCGGCGGCCCGCCCAGGAAAATGGCGCCGCTGCCGCGCACGATCACCGAATAATCGCTGAGCGCCGGGATATAGGCGCCGCCGGCGGTGCAGTGGCCCAGCACCACCGCGACCTGCGGCACACCCATTTTGGACAGGATCGACTGGTTGCGGAAAATCCGCCCGGCGTCATAGCGATCGGGAAAAATCTCGGCCTGGAGCGGCAGGAAACCACCGGCGGAATCGCACAGATGGATGACCGGCAGCCGGTTCTCGATGGCGATATCGAGCGTCCGCACGATCTTTTTCACACTCAGCGGATACCAGGCGCCGCCCTTCACGCTCGCATCATCGGCGTGGATGATGACCTCCTTGCCGCCGACGATGCCGATGCCCGAAACCTGCCCTGCCCCCGGCACCTCGCCGCCATAGGCCCGGTTCGCCGCCAGCGTCGACAATTCGAGGAACGGCGTGCCCGGATCGAGCAGCAGGTCGAGCCGGTCGCGGATAAACAGCTTGCCCTGCCGCGCCAGCCGCTCCCGGTCGCGCTGTGGCCGCTGCGTTCGCGCCGCGTGCTGCCGCTCGGCAAGGTCCGCAGCGATCGCCCGGTTGGCCTCGGCATTGGCGCGAAACGCGGCACTGCGCCGGTCGATCCTGCTCTCGATACGCCGCATCAGACCGCCCCGTCCGCCAGTTCGGCGAGCACGGCATCACGGTCGAAGCGGTCACCCACTGCAAAATGTACCGCCGCCACCACGCCATCACGCGGCGCCGCGATCACTGTTTCGAGCTTCATGCTTTCGATGATCATCACCATCGCGCCGGCGCGCACCGCATCACCCGCCGCCGCGCCGACGGCAATCACGCTGCCCGGCATCGGTGCGCGCAGCACATCCCCGCCGACGCCCGCGGCCTGGGCGAGGTAAGTGGCGGTATCTCGATATTCGAGGCGATATGTCGTGCCGCCCAGATGGACCCATAGCGTGTCGCCGTCGCGCGCGGAGACGACAGGGCCTCCGGCGGCTGGGGCCTCGGGCCCCAGACCCGTGAACAAGCGATACCCCAGCGCCGCATTGCCCGCCAAACCGGCGCGGTGCGCTGTGCCATCAACCAGAACGTAGCCCGCCATCAGTTGCGCCACCCGCCCATGGCGGCATGCAGCGCCGGCACGCGGTCCGCCGCCCGCCGCGCCTCGTCGCTGTCCAGCAGTGCCAGTTCCAGCAGCGCCGCCAGCGTTTCACCGTCAGGTTCGACCGTCATCGGCCCTAGTTCCGCGATCAACCCGGTGTGCAGCCGCCCGGCCCCTACCTCCGGTGTCGCCAGCAGCCGGCGCAGATAGTCGATATTGCTCTCCACCCCCAGCAATACCAAGCCGCGCAAGGCCGTATCCGCTGCCGCCAGCGCGTCGGCGCGCGTCGCCCCGTGCACGATCAGCTTGCCAAGCAACGGGTCATAATCCGGCGTCACCGTGCCGCCTTCGCAGACACCGGCGTCGAAGCGCGACCCCTCGGGCGCGATCAGCCGCAAGACGGGCCCGGTCGTCGGCGCAAAATCCCGCCCCGGCGCCTCGGCGCAGATGCGCATCTCGATGGCATGGCCATGCCGCGCCACGTCATCCTGCCCGAAGCCCAGCGGCTGGCCGCCCGCAATCCGCAGCTGGTCCGCGACCAGGTCGCGCCCGGTGATCGCCTCCGTCACCGGATGTTCGACCTGCAACCGCGTGTTCATTTCCAGGAAGTAGAACGCGCCATCCGCGCCCATGATGAATTCCACCGTGCCGGCGTTGGTGTAGCCCGCCGCCTGGGCGATCCCGACCGCTGCGGCGCAAATCCGCGCGCGCGCCGCGTCATCGAGGGCGATGCTCGGCGCTTGCTCGACAATCTTCTGGAACCGCCGCTGCAACGAACATTCGCGCTCGAACAGATGCACCACCGCGCCGTGCGCATCGCCGAGCACCTGCACCTCGATGTGGCGCGGCCGCTCGACGTA
>JBMOGO010000068.1:0-17278 GCA_049318305.1 Polymorphobacter sp. | reverse complement strand
GACTATGTCGCCGGCAAAGGCTTCCTTGATGTCTTCACGGTTGTTGGCATGCATCAACAACATGCGGCCGATCTTTTCGCGCTTGTCCTTGACCGAATTCATCACGGTCGATGCGGCTTCCATGCGGCCCGAATAGATGCGGGCAAAGGTCAGCGTGCCGACGAACGGGTCGGTCATGATCTTGAAGGCCAGCGCCGAGAACGGGGCGTCATCCGACGCTTCGCGGATTTCGTCCTCGTCCTTCAGGTTGATGCCGTGCATCGGCGGAATGTCGAGCGGGCTCGGCAGGTAATCGACCACGGCGTCGAGCAAGGGCTGCACGCCCTTGTTCTTGAACGCCGAACCGCACAGCACCGGCACGAAATCGAAGTTCAGCGTGCCCTTGCGGATCAGCGCCTTCAGCTGCGCCGTCGTCGGCTCGGTGCCTTCGAGATAGGCCTCCATCAGGTCGTCGTCCTGCTCGACGGCCATTTCGATCAGTTCCGAACGCGCCACTGCTGCTGCATCGACCAGGTGCGCCGGGATGTCCTTGTATTCGAACTTGGCGCCCAACGATTCCTCGAGCCAGACGATGGCGCGGTTCTCGACCAGATCGACGAGACCGATGAAATCACCTTCCAGGCCGATCGGCAGATACAGCACGGCTGGACGCGCGCCGAGGCGGTCCTTGATCATCTGCACGCAGCGATCGAAATTGGCACCGGTGCGGTCAAGCTTGTTGACGAAGCACATGCGCGGAACCTTGTACTTGTCCGCCTGGCGCCACACGGTTTCCGACTGCGGCTCGACGCCGGCAACGCCGTCGAAGCACGCAACCGCGCCATCGAGCACGCGCAGCGAGCGTTCGACTTCGATGGTGAAATCGACGTGGCCCGGGGTGTCGATGATGTTGATGCGGTGGTCGTTCCAGTAGCAGGTGGTGGCAGCCGACGTGATGGTGATGCCGCGCTCCTGCTCCTGCTCCATCCAGTCCATCGTCGCTGTGCCTTCGTGCACTTCGCCGATCTTGTATGACTTGCCGGTGTAATAGAGAATCCGTTCGGTGGTCGTGGTCTTCCCGGCGTCGATATGCGCCATGATCCCGATGTTGCGGTACATGTTGAGCGGGGTTGTACGAGCCATGATTCTTCTACCAGCGAGAGGATGGGGGCGCTGCCGCTGACAGCAGCGCCCGAATGGAGTTCGCTGTTACCAGCGGTAGTGAGAAAAAGCCCGGTTGGCTTCGGCCATCCGGTGCGAATCTTCACGCTTCTTGACAGCGGCACCGCGGTTGTTGGCGGCATCGAGCAGTTCGCCCGACAGGCGCTGTGCCATCGTGTGCTCGCTGCGCTTGCGCGCGGCACCGATCAGCCAGCGAATGGCGAGTGCCTGCGAACGTTCCGGACGCACTTCGACCGGCACCTGATAGGTGGCACCACCGACGCGGCGCGAGCGCACTTCGATGCCCGGGCGGACATTGGCGAGCGCATCGTGGAAGACACCGACCGGTTCCCGGCGGCTCTTGGCTTCGATGGTTTCAAGCGCCGAATAGACGATCGATTCGGCAACGGATTTCTTGCCCTCGTACATGACGAGGTTCATGAACTTGCTGAGCACCACATCACCGAACCGGGGGTCGGGCAGGATTTCACGCTTTTCTGGGCGACGACGACGGGCCATTTCAAATCTTCCTTACTTGGGACGCTTGGCGCCATACTTCGACCGGCTCTGCTTGCGGTTCTTGACACCCTGGGTATCGAGAACGCCGCGCAGAACGTGGTAACGCACACCGGGCAAATCCTTGACGCGGCCGCCGCGAATCAGGACCACGGAGTGCTCCTGAAGGTTGTGGCCTTCGCCGGGGATGTAGCCGATGACTTCGAAGCCATTGGTAAGACGGATCTTGGCAACCTTGCGAAGCGCCGAGTTCGGCTTCTTCGGGGTCGTCGTGTAAACGCGGGTGCAAACACCACGCTTCTGGGGGCAGGCCTCCATGGCCGGCACCTTGTTGCGGGCCTTCTGCGGCTCGCGACCCTTGCGGATCAACTGGTTGATAGTGGGCATCGGTTCGTTGTCATCCTGCTGTTCGGCGGAAAACCGCCTACTCCAGATCAACCCCGCCCACCGGAAAATTTCCCATGGCATAAGCGCGAGTGGCTCCCTTGCGGCAGCCTCACGCGCGCGGCGCAACCTGTTGTTCCAATTCCAATACGCGGCGCCCAGGTGCCGAAATGGCTGGCCTCGGTCCACATACGGGAGCGCGGCCTATAGGCGCGTGCCCCGTCGGCGTCAATGGAATTCCCGTTGCAGGCGCTGCGGGTCAAATGACGAAATTGACCGAGACGAAGTCCACCTCGAGATGGATCTTGTTCTTCGATGTGGAGGTGTAAAGCGCCGAATAGCCCGCGTTGATCGTCACCACCTCGACCTGCGCGCCTGCCGACACACCGCCGCTGACAGCATCGGTCGCCTGGAATTCGAAGTCCGCCGTAATCCGCGCCGTCTTGGGAACGAGCAGGTCGATATCGGTCACCGACTTGGCGGCTTCCTTCAGCGCCTTGCTGATCGAATCACTGCCGAGCAGACTGTCGACCGTCCGCGTCGTGTCGCTGCTGGGTGGCGCGCTGCTGCCGCTGCCGGCGGCCGCACCCTTTGCGGCGCGCACCAGTGTAAGGAAGGTCGCTGGCACAATGCTGGAAGCAGCCACGGCGGCAAAGCTTTCAGCCAGCACCACCGAAAAGGACGCCACTGAAACTGCCGCTGAAAGTGCCATGTCCGGTCTCCCCTGCCCTGCTGCCGATCAATCTGTCGGCGTTGGTCCGATCTCCAGGTTGAATTTTGCCGTCGCGCCGGCGGCGCCCGCCACTGCGACCGTCAACTCGACATCGACGGAGGCGGTGCGGATCGAGAGGTTCTCGCCCAGCAGCGTCTGTTCGGCCTGGCGGATGGCCTTGGCGATATCCCCCAGCGCCCGGGCCGGGTCGATCGGGTTGACGGCGGGTGCTGCCGGCAGCGACGGCACCGGCACGTCGATCTCGAAATCCTTGTCGAGCACGCCGCCGACCACACCCATGAAGGCGTTGTAGGCGGGTTCACCAACGACCGGAATCGCCTTGGCGACCGGCTTGACATGGTCATCCAGGAAATCCTTGAGGTTGATCTTGAGCTTGGCCATGGCTCAACCGTCCGGCTGGTTGAGGCTGTGGCCGGGTGGCAGCATGGCCGGGATCTTGGCCAGTTCGTCGGCGGCCTTGTCGAGCTCACCCTTGTCGACAGCCGTCTCGACCCGCTTCACCGCCGCCTGCAAGCGGCGACGCGTCGCGGCATCAAGGCCCGCGAGCGCCTGGCGCGACCGCAAGAGCTTGATGGCGTTGGCGATCGCTTCGCGCCGCGGGTCGCGCACCGGCGGCGTCGGCGTTGCGGCGGGCACGGGCGCGGCGCTCCGTTCGATTTCGGCGACCGCGACGATCTCCAGTTCGATGCTGCCGGTGCTGCGGCTGTTCTCGGCCGTTGCGGACCGGGTCAGATTGCCGCCGATGGCAAACGTGCGGATGCCGAGTTCGACATCGTTGCTGGTCTTGGCGGCGGCGCGGGCCATGTCGAAATCGATGCGTACCTTGGCCGTCTTCAACGCGACAGCACCAAGATCGGATCGCGACAGCGATGGCAGCAACCGCGCCGCCTTGCCCAGCCCGGTGGCGATGTCGACCAAGGTCGCATCGATCCCGATCGGTCGTGGAAGCGGAGCCATACAGCAGCCCTTGTTCGTGACACGCAGCAGTAAATACCGCTGCAGCCCGTCGGTCAACCCCCGTAACGAACGCCGGTTGCCAGCAGGCCGGGAAGGCAGCAGAGTTTGCTAGGCATTTTGGGGGCATGGATGGCCAGCGACTTTCCAGTGATCGATCACCGTCCGGGTGTGACCCTGCCCGCCCTGCTGTTCTGGATCGCGGTTGCATCGACGCTGCCGGTGTTCTGGCTGGTCGTCGGCCCGTCACTGGGCGGCGGCGCCAAGGCCGACCACGCCAGCCACTGGCTACTGGTCATCCTGCACGGGCTGTGCGGTGCGATCACGCTGATTTCGGGCTTTGTCGCGCTTTACATGGGCTGGACCCGCCGCGCCTTTGGCTGGCACCGGCACACCGGCTGCACCTATGTCGGCGCCGGCATGACGATGGCGTTCCTGTCGCTGATCATGTCGCTGCAGAACCGCCATGATGCCAACAGTCTGGTCTGGTCGACGGGTCTGCTGTCGGTCGCCTGGCTGGTCGCGACCAGCATGGGCTGGCGGCGCGGCAGCCAGCGGCAATGGCGGGCGCACCAGGACTGGATGATCCGGTCGATGGTGCTGACCTGGACGTTCGTCTTCTGCCGACTGGCGACTCGCATCGAGGATTTCGAGAGCGTCTATCCAGCGCTGGGCGTCTGGCTTTATTGGGTCGGGCCGCTGCTGATCGCCGAAGTCGGGCTGTGGTGGTGGCGTCGGTCAGGCAGCCAGCCGCAGAGCGAACTGCACCCATAGGGCAAAGAGCAGCAGCGTCGATGCCAGATAGGCCGCAAAGCGCAGCAGCACGTTGTTGAAGGTGCAATGCACCACTGAATGCACCGCCCGCAGCGCGACATAGCCCCAGCAGCCGATGGTGAGGAACGCGCCGCTGAACCCCGTTACCGCCAGCGCCAGGCACAGCGCGTAGAACAGCACCGGAAGCTCGAACAGGTTCATCAGATTGTCGTTCGCCGCCATTTCCTGTTCGGACAGGATCGGGCGGGTGGCGCGAATGCGCATCGCGTCAAGCGGCACCGGGTCGCTTTTGACCTTGGGAATGCGGCGGATGAACAGCATGCACCAGACCGCAAAGGTGAGAAACACCATGGCGACCATGGGAGCCAGCGGCGCGGCGCTCACCTCCCGGCGCTCGGGCGCGTTGAACGCTTCCGGTCAGCCGCCATTGGGAGAACGCCCGGTTGCGCCGACGTCAATTAGAAACGTGTTTTGAACGCCACCGTTGGGTGCCGCCGTGACGCCAAAGCCCCCGGCGCCGCAAAGCGAATTCTCGGTCAAACCGAGTTCAGGCACGGCGGGCGACACACGCACTTCGCACCATGTGATTGTTCCATTTGCGGTCCGATCGTAAACAACGTGCGTCAGAATGCGATAAAGCGGGAACTTGGTGTTGATCGACACCGTACCAGCGCTATCGTCCCGATATACCCGGAACGTCGCCGATCCCAGACCAATTGTCGGGCGGCCGAGCAATGCAGCGAACATGCCCCGGTTGCCCATCGTTCCGCATTTCGCCTTCTGGCCGTCTGTTAACTTGGAACGTCGCGACAGCGGAATAACCTCGCAGGTGATGACCTCACCTTGTTCGTCAAACGCTACGTCAACACCGTAACCTTCGTAGCGTGGCTTGCCCTCCATGGCACTCGAGACCAGCTTGAAATTCGCCACCTGTCGGGAAACGCCGACCACCGGGTTGCCCTTTGCGTCGGTCGCCGGTTTGAACATGGCCCGCCTCATGGCCGCGTCGCATGCCGCGCGGTCCAACCGATCGCTACTGCTGCTCTTGATGACCTTACAGGCGACAGGCCTACCCGTCACGTCGACTGAGACATCGACGCGGGTCGCGCCTTCTTCGCCGGCCTGCCGTGACGCCAACGGATAGTCTTCCGATATGAAAAACATTTCGTTCAGAAGCTTGGCCGGCTCAGCCAGTGCTGAACCGGCAAACAGCACGACGACAAGCGGAAACAGAGGCAGGAACCGGCCCAACGGGTATCAGAGCGTACCGTGGCAGTGCTTGAACTTCTTGCCGGACCCGCACGGGCACATATCGTTGCGCGACAAGGCGCGGTGCCATTCGGCCAGGTCATCCGGGTCGACATCGGTGAGTTCCGCCGTTGCCGCCATCGCGCCTGAAAGCGCACCCGCCGGCAGCGCGCCGAACGCATCCGACGCCAGCGGCAGGCGCGAGCCGAACGCGTCATTCTCGCCGGTGAACGGGTCGATATGCGTCGTGATGAAGCCCGGCATCGCCGGCTGCGACAGCGCCGGCGTCTCCATTTCAAATCGCGCGTTCGACAGCATGCGAGTCACATCCTCGCGGACGATGACCAGCATGCGTTCGAACAGCGCAAAGGCTTCGGACTTGTACTCGTTGAGCGGGGTTTTCTGCGCATAGGCGCGCAGGTGGATGACCTGGCGCAGCGCATCGAGCGTCGCCAGATGCTCCTTCCAGTGATGGTCGAGCGCCTGGAGCAGGAAGTTCTTTTCGATCTCGATCCAGCTTTCGGGTGACAGCGCCGCCGCCTTTTCGGCCATCATCGTATCCGACGCCGCGATCAACCGGTCGACGACGATTTCGGGGTCGATGGCGGCTTCGGTCGGCCAGTCGCGCACCGGCAGGTCGAGCGCCAGCGTCTCGCGCACCGCGGTATCCAGCGCCTCGATATCCCATTGTTCAGGATAGCTGTTGACCGGGCAATGCAGGCCGACGATGGCGTTGATGCTTTCGTGGCGCATGTCGATGACGACATCGCCGACGGTTTCGGAATCCATGATGTCGGCGCGCTGTTCGTAAACCACCTTGCGCTGGTCGTTCATCACATCGTCGTACTGGAGCAGCTGCTTGCGCACGTCATAGTTGCGCGCTTCGACCTTTTTCTGCGCTGTCTCGATCGCCTTGGAAATCCACGGGTGGACGATCGCCTCGCCGTCTTCCAGCCCGTTGTTCATCATGCGGCTGAGCATCGATTGCTGGCCGAAGATGCGCAGCAGATCATCATCGAGGCTGAGGTAGAAGCGGCTGAGCCCGGGGTCACCCTGGCGGCCGGAGCGGCCACGCAGCTGGTTGTCGATGCGGCGGCTTTCATGGCGTTCGGTGCCGAGCACGAACAGGCCGCCGGCGGCGCGCACCGCTTCGCGCTCGGTCATCACTTCGGACTTGATCTGCGCGATGGCGGCATCGCGCTCCGGCCCTTCCGGCAGCTCGGCAAGCTCGCGGTTGACGCGCGCTTCGAAATTGCCGCCGAGCTGGATATCGGTACCGCGGCCGGCCATGTTGGTGGCGATGGTGACGGCGCCGAGCCGTCCGGCCTGTTCGACGATATGGGCTTCCTGTTCGTGAAAACGCGCGTTGAGCACGACATGCTCGACGCCTTCGGCTTTCAGGAACTCGCTGAGCATCTCGCTCTTTTCGATCGAGACGGTGCCGACGAGGATCGGCTGGTTGCGGGCGGTCGATTCGCGGATGGTCTTGACGATCGCCTTGTATTTCTGTTCAGCGTCCTTGTAGAATTCGTCGTCGACATCCTTGCGCAACACGTCGACATTGGTCGGAATCTCGACAACGTTCAGCTTGTAGATATCGAAGAATTCCGACGCTTCGGTCGCCGCGGTGCCGGTCATGCCGCCCAATTTGGGGTACATGCGGAAATAATTCTGGAAGGTGATCGAGGCCAGGGTCTGGTTCTCGGGCTGGATCTGCACGCCTTCCTTGGCTTCCACCGCTTGGTGCAGGCCATCGGACCAGCGCCGGCCATCCATCATGCGGCCGGTGAATTCGTCGATGATCACCACCTTGCCGGCGCGGACGATATAATCGGTATCGAGGCGGTAGATGACATTGGCGCGCAGCGCCTGGTTCAGGTGGTGGACGACCTGGGTGTTTTCGAAGTCATAGAGGTTTTCGCCCTCCAGCAGCCCGGCGGCGGCGAGCGCGCGTTCGGCCTTTTCGGTGCCGTCCTCGGTCAGGATGACCGATTTCTGCTTCTCGTCGACCTCGTAATCCTCGGGAACCAGTTCCTTCACCATGATATCGACGGCCATGTACATCTCCGACTTGTCGTCGGTGGGGCCGGAAATGATCAGCGGCGTCCGGGCTTCGTCGATCAGCACCGAATCGACTTCATCGACGACGGCGAAATGGAACGGCCGCTGCACCATCTGCTCGCGGCTGTATTTCATGTTGTCGCGCAGATAGTCGAAGCCGAATTCATTGTTGGTTCCATAAGTGATGTCGGCGGCATAGGCTTGACGGCGGGTGTTGTCGTCGATGTTGGGGACGATGACGCCGACGCTGAGACCGAGGAATTTGTAGACCTGGCCCATCCAGCCAGCATCGCGCGCCGCCAGATAATCGTTGACGGTGACGACATGGACGCCCTTGCCGGCCAGCGCGTTGAGATAGACCGCCAGCGTTGCCACCAGCGTCTTGCCTTCGCCGGTACGCATTTCGGCGATTTCGCCGCGGTGGAGGACGATGCCGCCGATCAGCTGCACATCGAAATGCCGCATGCCGAGCGCGCGGCGGGCCGCCTCGCGCACCGTTGCAAAGGCTTCGGGAAGGATGTCGTCGAGCGACTTGCCGGCGGCGAGTTCGCCCTTCAACTTGTCGGTCTGCGCCTTCAGCGCGTCGTCCGACAGCGCCTCGATCTGCGGTTCGAGCGCGTTGATACGCGCGACGGTACCGCCGAGCGATTTGACATAGCGGTCGTTGCTGGAACCAAAGAGCCGCTTGGCGAGACCGCCGAATCCGAGCATGAAAATCCTAACGCACAGCGAAAGGGCGGGCACGCAGCGCCGCCCCTGTCGAACCGCAGCGATGTAGGTGCGGGCGCGGGGTTCGTCAATTCCGGCGCGGTTTGCATTGCCGGTTCGTCATGCAGCGATAGTGTCGCTGCTCTACTTTTTCGTGGAACCAGTGTGCGACAATAGGCGTTAAGGGTGCTAGGCGGGTGTTGGTTGCGCATAGCCGTGCTCATTTTTCGTGTTGCCGGGGATGGCTTGCGGTTTGCAGGCCTCTGGTTGTTGTGAAGGGGCTTTGATGCCTCGCGACGTTTCACTACCCGATGTAGCGTTGTCGCTGGCGCTCGCTGTCGTGTCCGCATCTACCGCTCCGCTGTTGCTGCTCGATGGTGATTGCCGCGTCATCGCCGCGAGTGACTCCTTCGGTGAAGCGTTCGGCCTCAACGCCCACATCCTGCCCGGCGCCTTGATCTTTGCCATGGGCGATGGCGAATGGGATGTGCCGCGGCTCCGGTCGCTGTTGAAGAACACCGCTTCGGGCGCCGCTGAAGTCGGTGCCTATGAGATCGATCTCAAGCTGCCGGTGCGCGGCAAGCGCCGCCTCGTGCTGAATGCCCATCGGCTGGACTATCTCGACCCCGTGTACGGCGCCACCGGTGTGCGGCTGTTGCTGGCAGTGGCCGATGTCACCGATGCCCGGCTGCGCGACCAGGTCCGCGACGACCTGCTGCGCGAAAAGAAGGTCTTGATGCAGGAGATCGAGCACCGCGTCGCCAACAGCCTGCAGATCATCGCCAGCGTGTTGCTGCAAAGCGCGCGCAAGGTCGGGTCCGACGAGACCCGGCTGCACCTGCGCGATGCACACAGCCGGGTGATGGCGATCGCCGAACTGCACAGCCAGCTCGCCGAATCCGATATCGGCGATGTCGCCATCGGCACCTATCTCGCCGAACTGTGTCTCAGCCTTGGTGCCTCGATGATCGATGACCATGACCGGATTTCGATCGTCACCCGCTCCGATGCCAGCCGGGTGACGGCGAATGCATCGGTCAGCATCGGACTGGTGGTCACCGAACTGGTGATCAATTCGTTGAAACATGCGTTTCCAGGGGATCGCAAGGGGCACATCCTTGTCGATTATGTCGGCAGCGGCAACGGCTGGACGTTAAAGGTCAGCGACGACGGCATCGGCATGCAGGGCGAGGCGGATGTGTCCGCCGGGCTGGGCACCAACATCATCTCTGCGCTCGCCCGGCATCTGGGGGCTGATGTCACCGTCAGCGATGGCCGACCCGGCACGCATGTCGCCTTGATCCACAAGGCCAATGCCACAGCAAATCCCGAAGTGGCGCTGTAACCCGCAGGTTCAGACCCCAGAGGGTCCGGGCGTGGCCGCCGGCTCACCGGCAGCGATCGCTGGCGGTTCGATGCGCCGCTTCGGCTTGCGGCGCAGGCCGAAGTTGACCATTTTCTGCACACGCGGATAGCGCCGCGAGTAACGGACATAGCGCCGCCGCGCCCACGGCGAGTTGCGCAGCACCAGCGCGAGGCCAAAGGCAAAGACGATGGTGCCGAACGGACCAGGGGTCGGCGCCAGCAACAAGGGTCCAACTGCCATCAGCAAGACCCCCAGGATCATCTGGAAGACCCGGAAGGGTTGGCTTTTGACCAAAGCGCGTATGAAGCGGGTGCGGTTCACGAATTGCAGCGTCTAGGGACCAGTTGTGGCGGCGACAAGGCGGCATGATTGCATTTTGGCGGCACTTGCTTGAGATGTCGCTAACGCGTCCCTAAGGTCATGACGGGTCGACATTTATCGCAACGTCCAAGGGATACATATGGTCGCGCATGTCGGAACCGTGGCGTTCCTGGGGCTGGAGGCGCGCCGCGTCGATGTGCAGGTGCAAATTTCCGGAGGCGCCGCGGGTTTCCTGACGGTCGGGCTGCCTGACAAGGCGGTCAAGGAAAGCCGGGAACGCGTGCAGGCGACGCTCGATGCCATCGGCCTGGCGTTGCCGCCAAGGCGCATCGTCGTCAACCTCTCGCCCGCCGACCTGCCCAAGGAAGGCTCCCACTACGACCTGCCGATCGCGCTGGGGCTGCTGGCGGCGATGGGGGTGATCGCGTCGGATGCGCTCGACGGGTTCCTGGTGGTGGGCGAACTGGGGCTGGATGGCCGGTTGGCGCCGGTGCCGGGGGTGCTGCTGGCAGCGCTGCACGCGGCCGAGCATGAGATGGGGTTGATCTGCCCGGCATCACAAGGCGGCGAAGCAGCCTGGGCCGGCGAGGTGGATGTCATCGCGGCGCCCGACCTGCTCAGCCTGCTCAACCATCTGAAGGGCACGCAATTGCTGTCGCCGCCGGTGCGCAGCCTTGCCGAACTGGTGCGCACCGGGCCAGACATGGCCGAGATCAAGGGCCAGGAGACCGCCAAGCGTGCCATCGAGATTGCTGCCGCCGGCGGCCATAATTTGCTGATGAGCGGACCGCCGGGATCGGGCAAGTCGCTGCTCGCCGCTGCCCTGCCCGGCATCCTGCCCGAACTGACGCCGTCCGAAGCGCTGGAAGTGTCGATGGTTGCATCGATGGCGGGCGAACTGGAAGGCGGCCGGCTGGTGCGGACGCGGCCGTTTCGGGCGCCCCATCACAGCGCGTCGATGCCGGCGCTGGTCGGCGGCGGCATGAAGGCGCGCCCCGGTGAGGTCAGCCTGGCGCATCTGGGGATATTGTTCCTCGACGAATTGCCGGAGTTTCAGCGCGGCGTGCTTGATTCGCTGCGCCAGCCGCTGGAAACCGGCACAGTGATGGTGGCGCGCGCGGCAGCGCATGTGAGTTATCCGGCGCGGGTGCAGTTGATCGCAGCGATGAACCCGTGCCGCTGCGGGCATCTCGGCGACCCGTCGCAGGCCTGTTCGCGGGCGCCGAAGTGCGCCGCAGACTATCAGGCGCGAATATCGGGGCCGCTGCTCGACCGGATCGACCTGCACGTCGATGTGCCGGCGGTAAGCGCCGCCGACCTGACGCTGCCGCCGCCATCCGAAACATCGGCGATCGTTGCGGCGCGGGTGGCGGCAGCGCGGGCGGTCCAGACAGTGCGCTATGCCGGCCACGCCGCGCGCACCAATGCGGAGGCGGATGGCAAGCTGCTGGAGGCGGCAGCGACCCCCGACGCGGCGGGTGCCAAGCTGCTGGCGCAAGCGGCGGAATCGCTGCGCCTGTCGGCGCGAGGCTATCACCGGGTGCTGCGGGTGTCGCGTACCCTCGCCGATCTGGGCGGCGCAGAGACCGTTACGCGCATTCACATCGCCGAGGCACTGAGTTACCGTCGCCGGGCGCCAAGCAACTAAGTGGTCAGCGCAGCGTTACCCCAGCGCAAGACAGCAGCAGGAGGCGATGATGGACAAGTCCGCGACGCAGTGGATGATCGAGCCGCTGCGCAAATATGCAACCTTCAGCGGCCGCGCGCCGCGGTCCGAACTCTGGTGGTTCATGCTGTTCGTGGTGCTGCTCGGGCTGCTCGTCGGCGGCGTCGACATCGGCATCTTCGGCCTGCGCTGGCTGGGCAGCGATGCACCGATCGGGCCGACGGGGACTTTCGTATCGCTGGCGCTGGTGATCCCCGGCCTCGCGGTGGCGGTGCGGCGGCTGCACGACCTCGACAAATCGGGCTGGTGGTACCTGATTGGCATCATCCCGCTGATCGGCGGGCTGTTGCTGCTGTACTGGTTCGTGCAGCGCGGCACCGAAGGCGCCAACCGTTTCGGCCCGGACCCGCTGCCGCAAGGCTGATGCGGTTTGCAATTCATTGCTTTGACACGGCTGGCAGGCATCGCCGATTGTCGTAAACTGCCGCGGTAAGTCACACCAACAACGGAGAACCAAAGCCATGGGTATCTACAGCTTCATCAAGGAAAAGCTGGGCGTCGGCGGTCCCGACCCCGAAAAGATCGCGGCGCAGATCAAGTCGCTGGGCCTGCAGGTACAGAATTTCGGCGTGACGATTGCCGATGGCGTCGCAACCGTCACCGGCCTGGCCGTCAACCGTGCGGAAGCGTCGAAGATCGTCATGGCAGTCGGCAACAATGACGGCATCGAAAAGGTCGACAACCAGATGCGCGTGCCCTTGTCGTCGATCCAGCCGGCCGCCCCCGCCGCTGCCGCTGCTGTCCCGCCGGTCGAAGGCGATGACAGTAGCGACGAGGACGGGGTGGTGTTCTATCCGGTGGCCAAGGGCGACACACTGTCGGCAATCGCCAAACGGCTGTACGGTAATGCCAATCTGTATAACAAGATTTTCGAAGCTAACCGTCCGATGCTGAGCCACCCCGACAAGATCTATGTCGGCCAGGTGCTGCGCGTCCCGCCGCTGTGAACCGATAAGCCGAAACAGGGGCGGTGCTGCGGCGCCGCCCCTTTTTGATGCGGTCAGCGCCGGTGCTGCGCCATCCAGGCGACGGTGCGGGACACGCCTTCGCCGATCGAGACCGGCAGGTCGGGGCACAGCGCCGCCATCGGCCCGGTGTCCTGCACGGCGTTCATGCGCATGTTCGACAGGCGGAACGAGGTCATCGGCGGCCGTTTCCAGCCGAGCAGTTGCAACCCGTCTCCGGCCAGCGCCGCCGCCTTTGCCGCCGGCATGGGGATGCGCAGCGGCCGTCGCCGCCCGCTCGCCGCCGCGATCATGTCGGCCCAGGCGCCGATATCGACAGGCGCATAATCGGCGAGGTGGTAGAGTTCATCGCCCAGCGCCGTTTCCGGCGCATCGAGCAGCGCGGCAATCTGCGCCACGGCATTGTCGATATAACCATAGGACCGGCGCGTCGAACCGCCGGCGGGGTGGACATAGATGCCCGCCACCACCGCATCGAAGAAGTTGCGATAGGGTTCGCCGAACCACGGGCCCCAGATCGAAGTGGGGCGGAACAGGATGATGCGGCGGCGCTCTGGATCGGCGGCGCGGACCAACCGTTCGCTTTCCACCTTGCTGGCGCCATAGGGCGTGTTGGGGGCATAATCGGTGACGCCCGACGGGATATAGCCGAGCCGGCAGACCAGCATGGAGGAGGCGAACAGCGTGCGCCGCACCTGCGGCTGCGTTGCCAGCACGGCGAGCAGATTGGCGGTGCCGGTGGTGTTGGCCGCATAGTCATCAAGATTCTGGCCAAGCAGATCGGTGCGCGCGGCGAGGTGGATGACGTCATCGGGAGCAAAATCGTCGAACGCGGCCTGCAGCGCCGCCCGGTCACAAATGTCGACGCGGCGGAACAGGCCGGCCTGGGCCGGGTTGCGCGGCGGCACGCTGTCGAGATTGATGACCGCCCAGCCTTGGGCCTGCGCCCAATCCAGAACGTTCGTGCCGATGAAACCGGACTCGCCGGTGATGAGAAGACGGCGCTGCATGACCGTCAGGCGGTGGCGACAGCGGCGTCGGCTGGTTCTTCGCCCGGGTCCCATTTGGCGATCACCGCGGTGGCCACGGCATTGCCGATGACGTTGGTGGCGCTACGCCCCATGTCGAGGAAGTGATCGACGGCGAGGATCAGCAGCAGCCCCGCCTCCGGAATGCCGAAATAGGGCAGCGTCGCGGCGATGACGACCAGCGAAGCGCGCGGCACCCCGGCAATGCCCTTCGAAGTGATCATCAACAGCCCGAGCATGGCGATTTCCTGTCCCAGCGACAGGTCGATGCCATAGGCCTGGGCGATGAAGATGCTGGCAAAGGCGCAATACATCATCGAACCGTCAAGGTTGAAGCTGTAGCCGAGCGGCAAGACGAAGCTGGCGATGCGATTGGGCACGCCGAAACGTTCCAGCGCCTGCAGCAATTTGGGGTAGGCGGCTTCCGATGACGCGGTGGCAAAGGTGATCAGGAACGGTTCGCGGATCGAGGTGATCAGGCGCCGTGTCGCCGGCACGCCGATGACCGCGGCCCCTGCCCCCAGCAGCACCAGCCACAGCATGGCGAGCGCCAGGTAAAAGCTGCCGATGAACTTGCCGAAGGTGATGAGGATGCCCAGCCCCTCGACGGCGATGGCGGAGGCAACCGCGGCGAACACCGCGAACGGCGCGACGTTCATCACATAGCCGGTAACCTTCAGCATCAGGTGCATTAGCGCATCGAGGCCGCGGGTGATCGGCGCGCCGGCCGGCCCGATGCTGATCAACCCGACGCCGGCGAACAGCGAGAACACCACGATTTGCAGGATTTCATTGGTTGCCATCGCCTCGATGATCGATTTCGGCACGATGTGGGAGATGAATTCCTTGAGGTCGAACGCCTTGGTAGCAACCCCCGACACGGCATCGGCGGCAGGCAGCGCGAGGCCGACTCCCACGCCAGGGGCCAGCAGATTGACCATGAGGATACCCAGCGACAGCGACACAACCGACGCGGTGATGAACCAGGCCAGCGTGCGCACGAAAGTCCGACCGACGGCCCCGCCGCTGCCCATGTGCGCGATGCCGACGACCAGCGTCGACAGCACCAGCGGTGCGATGATCATCTTGATGAGGCGCAGGAAGACATCGGTGATGATGCCGAGATAACCGGCAATCTCCTTGGCCTGGTCGGGCGTCGCCGCCAGCCGGTTGATGGCATAGCCGGTGATCAGCCCCAGCACGAGCGCGATGAGGATGTAGCGGGTGAGACGGGTCGATGACATGGCCGACAGGCATCCGGCGGCGCGGCGCGCGGGTCAAGCCATTTCGATGTCGATTTCTCGCCGCAGCATTGCCCGCGACCCTGAAATTCACTATAGGACGCGCACTGATCGAAAAAGGAGGGGCCGACATGACCGTTTGCACAATGCCGACCCCGACAGCGTTTACCGGATGTTTCAAACGCCGCTGACCGCCCGCCGGCGCTGCCCGGCTCGATAACCTTCCGATCAACCGACATTTAGGGGCGCGCGGTCCGCAAGCCCGCTGCGACACATCATGACCTCCTCGCCTTCTCGCGAGCCGACGCCGATGCGCGCCGTTTTCGCTTTTCTGTTCGCCCATTGGCGCCGGCAACCCTGGCTGGTCGTCCGCATCGGCGGTGCCATGGCGCTGGCCACCGTCACCGAAGTCTTTGTGCCGTTCCAAGCCGGCCGCCTGATCGACGCGCTGGCGCTTGGCCCGGCGGGCGGTCCGGCGGCGGTGACGGCGCTGGTCATCATGGCGCTTTTGGGCACGTCGATGATCGCGTTGCGCCTCGTGGCGCTCGGCGGGATCGTGCCATTCTCGACGCGGATGATGGCCGCTGTCACGGCCGAAGCCTTTCGCCGGGTGCAACGCCTGTCGACCGACTGGCACGCCAACAACTTCGCCGGCTCGACGCAGCGCAAGATCACCCGCGGCATGTGGGCGCTCGATACACTGAACGATACGCTGTTGCTGGCCTTGCTGCCGTCACTGACCATGCTGATCGGCACGGTGGCGCTGCTGGCGGCGCGGGCACCGGTGCTGGGTGCCGTCATGGCGGTTGGCGCGGTTGCCTATGTGACAACGGCGGTGCTGCTGGCGACGCGCTGGATCGCACCGGCATCGCGGCGGTCGAATGCCTGGGACACGCGCATCGGTGGCGTGCTCGCCGATGCCATCGGCAGCAATGCCGTCGTCAAGGCCTTTGCCGGCGAAGCGCGCGAGGATGCCCGGCTGGGCCAGACGCTGGCACGGTGGCAGAGCCGTGTCAGCCGCACCTGGTGGCGGCATGTCGGCACTTCGATGGGGCTGCTGGCGCTGTTGTGGAGCGTGCGCCTGATCATCACCGGCACGGCGCTTTGGCTGTGGTGGCAGGGCCGCGCGACGGCAGGCGATGTCGCCTATGTCATCACCGCCTATATGGTCGTCCATGCCTATCTGCGCGACGTCGGTGAACATGTGCACCACCTGCAGCAGGGGGTTAACGAGATGGAGGAGCTGGTGGCGTTGCACGACGTGCCGCTGGGCATCGCCGATCGTCCCGGTGCGCAGCCGATCGCTATCAAGGGTGGCGAGATCGCCTTCGATACCGTCGGCTTTGGCTATGGCCAGCATGTGACGCCGCTCTACGATGGCCTCGATGTCCGCATTGCGCCCGGCGAACGGGTGGGCCTTGTCGGGCGTTCGGGGTCGGGCAAGACCAGTTTCGTCAAGCTTATCCAGCGCCTGCACGATGTCGGCGCGGGCCGCATCACCATCGACGGGCAGGACATTGCGCTGGCGACACAGGAGTCATTGCGGCAGCAAATCGCCATCGTGCCGCAGGAGCCGATCCTGTTTCACCGGTCACTTGCCGACAACATCGCCTATGCAAAGCCGGGTGCCAGCCTGTCCGAAATCGAAGCGGCGGCGCGGCTGGCCAATGCCCATGACTTCATCAAGCGGCTGCCGAACGGCTATGCCACGCCGGTGGGCGAGCGCGGGGTCAAGCTGTCGGGCGGGGAGCGGCAGCGGGTAGCGCTGGCGCGGGCCTTCCTCGCCGATGCGCCGATCCTCATTCTCGACGAGGCCACATCGAGCCTTGATTCGGAGAGCGAGGCGCTGATTCAGCAGGCGATTGCCCGGCTGATGGCGGGGCGGACCGCGATCATCATCGCCCACCGCCTGTCGACGGTACGCAACCTTGATCGCATCCTCGTCTTCGAACGCGGGCGGATTGTCGAGGATGGCGATCATGACAGCCTGCTCGCCATCGACGGCGGGCATTACCGCAACCTGTCCGACCATCAGGAAGGCACCATCGAGCCAGTGCTGCTCTAGGACGTGTTGACAAAGGGGATTCCCAACAGCGTCCGATTCTGATTCAAG
>JBMOGO010000067.1:0-17479 GCA_049318305.1 Polymorphobacter sp. | reverse complement strand
GCACAGCACGACCTCGCGCGCATGGGCGGTCTGCTCGGTATCGCCGCGCCGCCAGGCGACGCCGGTGGCGCGGCGATCGCTGACGATGACGCGCTGCACCTCGGCATCGGTGATGATCGCCAGATTGGCGCGCCGGGCGGCGGCACCCAGATAGGCGCGCGCCGTGCTCATGCGGGCACCATTGCATTGCGTCACCTGCGGCGCGGTGGCGCCCTCCTGGCTTTCGCCATTATAGTCCGGGTTGGCGGGCAGGCCGGCGGCGACGGCTGCGGCGATAAAGGCGTCGCCGAGCGGATGGGTGGTGCGCAGCGGGCCGACCGGCAACGGCCCCAGCCCGCCGCGCCATTGCCCGCCGATGGGGCTGTTTTCCATGCGCCGGAAATAGGGCAGCAGATCGGCAAAGCTCCAGCCGCGGTTGCCCGCCGCCGCCCAGCCATCGAAATCCGCCCGCGCGCCGCGCACGAACAACATGCCGTTGATGGAGGATGATCCGCCCAGCACCTTGCCTGCCGGCCACAGATCGACCTTGCCATCACGCGACGCATCGGGCGCCGCAAGATGCGCCCAATCCACGCGCGGGTTGCCGATCAGCCGCACGATGCCGGCGGGAATATGGATCGCCGGGTCACGATCGCGCCCGCCCGCCTCCAGCAGCAGGACGCGGCGGCGCGGGTCCTCGCTCAACCGGGCGGCAAGGGCGCAGCCGGCGGAACCGGCGCCGACGACGATGACATCGAAAGTGTCGGGCATCGATCAGGCGGGGGTCGTTGCGGCGTGCAGTTTCTGGAAGGTCGCATATTCATTGACATCGTCGCGCCGCTGCGCCGCCCAGCTGGTGGCAAAGCCGCGCGGGTAGCGGCTATCGTCATCGCGTTGGCCACCCGCCGACCACAGCAGCGGGAACAGGTCACCGCCTGGCGCCTCACCTTCGATCATCTCGTCGAAGCTTACGCCGGCGATGTTGAGGCAATCGGGCCGCGGTGACCAGCGCACATCATCGCCGAACACCCGCACCGACAGGGCGATGCGCCAGTCGTCGGTGGGGTTGCCGTGCGAATAATGCAGGGCGCGCGGGTGGACGACAAGCATGTCGCCGACGTCCATGTCCCAGGTCAGGAAGCGGCCGGCATAGGCCGGATCGGCGCGCAGGGCCTCGCCATCGGGGTGCGGCAAACGGCCTTCCGGGCGGATCATCTGCCTCGCGTTGGGACTGAACAGCCAGTATTTGTCGTCATTGTCCTGTGTGCCGGCGATGACCTCCAGGCTGTTGGCCTTGGTGATCGGCGTCAGCGGGATCCACAGCGACGGCACCATGGTGGTTTCGGATGTGACCGGCCAGCCCATGCGGTCGTTGTGCCAGATGGTCTTGTCGGTCGATTGCGGTTTCTTGGCAAAGATTTCATCGAAGAAGAACCGCGCCGTTGTCGATCCCAGCGCCTTGGCCGCCGCCTCGCCGACCGGGCTTTCGAAGACAAAGCGCCGGAATTCGGGGATGGTGCGCGCCATGTAGCGACCGGGGTTGTTGGGCAGCAGGCCGAAATCCGCCTTGTCGATCAACAGCCGCCGCGCCGGGCCCGCCATTGCGTGCAACCAGTCCGGATCGAAGACGCGGCGCAGGCAGACGACACCGTCGCGGGCATAGGTAGCGGCATCGTCAGCGCTGACCGGGCGCAGCGGGCTGGTGTTGAACGGCATGGCGGACCTGTCTGCTGGCACCGCGACGGGTGCGGCGGGTCAGATTATTGGCAGGGCTTGGCATAGATACAAATCAATCACCGGCCATTTGCCATGCGCCGAATGCATCGCCGACGCAGGCGGCGCGCAATTCGGCGACGAACATGTCGACGACAGGCCGGGCGGGCATCGATTTGCGCGTGATCAGCCCGGCCTTGCGCACTACTGGGCAGCCCGGCGCGTCGATGCGCTGGACGGTGTCGCCGCGAGCGCGCCGCGCGATGACATGTTCGGGCAGGATGCCGATGAAGCCACCGTTGGCGATCAGCGAATGGATGAGATTGAGCGAATTGGTCCGCACCACGAAATCCGGCGCAGCCAGGCCATCGGCAGAAAAATACTGGTCGAGAAAATCGCGCATGTGCGGCTGATCGACAACGGCCCAGCGCTCCCCGAGCAGCATCGCCTTGTTGATGATCGGCCTGCCGACCAGCGGGTGCGCCGCGCCGGCATAGACATAGGCGTTGATGTCCAGCATCGGTTCCACGCTCACGTCATCGGGCAATATCATGTTGGACAGGTTGGAGAAAATCACGTCGAGTCGGCCATCGCGCAAGGCCTGCACCAGCTCCTCCAGGAAGCCTTGCGTCACCGTCAGCGCGACATTGCGGCCGGTGCCACACACCGCCGCCACGGCGCGATCGACGATATGATCGGCGAACATTGCCGCCATGCCGATCGCGAGTTCGCCCCGGGCGCCCGCCTGCACGGCGCGCACTTCGGCCTTGGCGCGCGCCGCTTCGTTGAGCATCAGCTTGGCATAGCGATACAGGGCATCGCCCGCCGGCGTCGGCACCATGCCGCGCGGCCGGCGTTCGAGCAGCACGGCGCCGACCAGATCTTCCAGGTTCTTGATGCTGCGGGTCAGTGCCGGCTGGCTGATGAAGACGCGTTCTGCCGCCTTTGACAGGTTGCCGGCATCGACAACGGCGGCGAAATGGCGAAGGTGGCGCAGTTCCATGCCGCCAGTGTAGCGGCGCCGGTATGATCGGCAACTGCCATGCGCTGCGTCTATGTCGTTCGGCGTAAAATCGAATTGCCATGCATGGCAGTTGCCGCCAGTCTGCCAGCATGAACGATCCTGAACCTGCGCCGCCAGCGCCTCAAATCGGCGTCGAAATCGATGGCCCCGGCCCGGTTTATTTCGACACGGTGGTCACCGACAATCTGCTCGAAGCGTTCATGGAACTTGCTGCCGAAGTCTGGACGATCCGCGACCGCCAGGCCGTGCTGGAAACCGTGCTGGCGGCGCGCGGCATCGATGCGGCAGCGTTGATCGAGGCGCATCGCCCGCCGCCCGCCGAGATTGCGGCGCGCAAGGCGCAGCGCGAGGCGTTCGTGGCGCGGCTGCTCGCCGGCTTCCTGCGCCGGCCGGATACCAGGGAGACAGTCGCATGACCGATACCAGCCTCGATCGCGGGCAATTGGGCGTGCTGCCGCGCCCGACACGGCTTGCCGATGAATCCTATCTCGACTTCCTTGAATCGTTTCGCGACGTGCTGTTGACCCGCATGTTTCCGGCAATGGCCGCCGCCGGCCACGCCCGCATGGCGGCCGTCGGCCTGCCGCTCGATGACGATGCGCTGTCGCTGCCGGCCATTCAGGCCGAATTTGCCAAGGCGCCGATCGTGCCGACCTGGCAGCGTTTCATGCGGTCGCAGCAGGAAATGATGTGGCGCCGCACGCGTGCCAGCTTTGCCGCCACCGGCCCGGCGCATCTGGCGGGGCTGGATGCTGCCGCCGGTGCAGGGCCTGGCAGGCTGGTCGTCGACCCGGCGTTCGCGGTGCCGGATTATGCGCGCCGCGAAATCCATCTCCAGCCCGGTGGCTACACCGATGATCCGCTCGGCGGCATCGTCTATCATTACGGCACCAAGGTGTTTTACCAGGGCGGCAACGACCAGGACGAGCTGCACGCCGAACTGGCGGGCCTGTGCGCCGCGCCGGAGGATGGCCGGGTCGGTTCCGTGCTCGATCTGGGTTGTTCGATCGGGCAGGGCACGCTCCAGTTGAAGGCGCGGTTTCCCGATGCCGACATCTGGGGCCTCGATGTCGGCTTGCCGATGGTGCGCTATGCCCATGCGCGGGCCGCGGCGCAGCAGGTGCCGGTCAACTTCATCCAGGCGCTGGCAGAGGATATGCCGTTCGCCGATGGCCAGTTCGACGTGGTGTTCGCCTATATCCTGTTCCACGAACTGCCGATCGATGTGATCCCCAAGGTGTTGGAGGAGGTGCATCGCGTGTTGCGGCCCGGCGGGCGTTTCGCGATTTTCGAATTCCCCAGCGCCAGCCAGCATCTGCCGCCGGCGTATCGTTTCATGATCGACTATGACAGCCGCGACAATTGCGAGCCCTATTCGCCCGGCTTCGTCCATGCCGATTTTCGCGGGATGCTGAGCGCCGCCGGGTTCGCCGTCGGTGATGGACCGCCGAGCCGCAACAGCTTCCTGCAATCGATCGTTGCCACCCGCGCATGACCGGGCTTGTCGAGATCGACGACACGGCGCTGCATGTCGTGCGGCGCGGGTCGGGGCCGCCGCTGCTGCTGCTCGTCGGCCTTGGCGGCCGCGCCGATTTCTGGGCCGGCACGATGGACCATCTGGCGGGTCGCTTCGATTGCATTTCGTTCGACCATCGCAAATGCGGCGATAGCCTGCCATCGGACATTCGCACCACCGTCGCCGTGATGGCGGCGGACGCGCTGGCGCTCATGGACCGGCTGGGCATCGCGCGTGCCGATATCATCGGCCATTCGCTGGGCGGTGCCATCGCCCAGCATATCGCCGTGCATGCGCCGCAGCGGGTGGGGCGGCTGGTGTTGTCGGCGAGCTGGGCGGGGCCGCACCCGGCGTTTCTCGAACTGTTCGCGCTGCGCAAACAGGTGCTGCAAAACTGCGGCCCAGCGGCGTACATGTTGCAGGGCAATCTGCTCGGCAACCCCGGCTGGTGGGCGATGGAGCATCACGAAGCGATGCAGGCCGGCATCGCGGCACGGCTGGCGAGTTTTGCCGGTATCGAGACCGAAATGGAGCGCATGGACGCGGTGACAGCGCATGATCTGCGCGACCGGGTTGGGGATATTGCCGCCGAAACCATGATCATCTGCGCTCGCGATGATGCGATCACGCCGCTGCCGCTGTCGCATGAACTGGCGCGGCTGATCCCCGGTGCGCGGCTGGAGGTGATGGCCGCGGGCAATCATTTCGCCCCGGTGACGGTGCCGCAGGATTATCGCCCGCGGCTCGATGCGTTTCTGACAGCATGAGCGAAGCGACCCCGGTACAATGAGCGAGGACGCCAATTTCGGCCGCTGGTCGGCAGTCATCGGGCCCGATGAGGCGCCCTCCTGGTGGCAGCCGCTGCCGTCACGCGGCCATGTCTCGGTGGCGCTATCGCCCGAGAACACGCCTTATGACGGCTTTTCGTCGGGGGTGCAGCTGCTGCCACCAGGGTGCAGCGTTCGCGAGCACGGCCATCAGCGCAACCACGAATTGCTGTTCATCCATGCCGGAACCGGCACCTGCACCATCGAGGATGTGACCCACGACCTGGTGCCGGGCAGCATCGTGCTGTTCGGCCGCCACGCTCGCCATCTCGTTGTCAACACCGGTACGACAGACATGCAGATCTTCTGGGTGTTCCTGCCGCCGGGGCTGGAGGACTGGTTCGCCGCCATCGGCCGACCGCGCAACGCGGGCGAACCCATGCCCGATGCCTTTGACCGGCCCGATGATGTGGGCGATGTGCAGGCGAAACTGCGCTTCGTGCCGCCGAAAACGCGCTGATGCTGGTTATTACGGCGGCGGAGGTGGAAGCGCTGCTGCCGATGCCGCTGGCGATTGCCGCGATGCGCAGCGCGATGGTGCAGGTGTCGCGGCGGGCGGTTGTGCTGCCGCTGCGGCAGTTTATGGCGATCCCCGATGCGCCGGGCAAGCTGGCGGTGATGCCCGGCTATATCGCCGATCCGCCGCTGTTCGGCGTCAAGACGGTGGCGAAATACGCGCATCCGCCGGGGAGTCCTTATGGCAGCCATGTCGGCATCATGCAGCTGTTCGACGCGAACACCGGCCTGTTGCTGGCGATCATTGAAGGCGGCAGCCTGACGGCGATCCGCACGGCGGCTGCGTCGGCGCTGGCGACCGATGTGCTGGCCCGTCCTGGTGCGGCGCGGCTGGCGATCCTGGGCACCGGTGAACAGGCGCGCCGGCATGTCGCTGCAATGCGCGAAGTGCGACCGATCGCGCATGTCAGCGTCTGGGGGCGCGACCCGGCCAAGGCGGCAGTGTTTGCCGCCGGGCTAGATCTGCCGGCGAGCGCCGCCGACAGCGTGGCCATGTCGGTGGCCGACGCCGATATCATCTGCACCACCACACCTGCGGTCGAACCGATCCTGTTTGGCGTGGACGTGCGCCCCGGCACGCATGTCAATCTGGTCGGATCGGCAATTCCGACGACGGCAGAGGCGGATGGCGAAATGGTCGTGCGGTCGGAATTCTATGTCGATTATCGCGAGGCGGCGCTGGCGCAGGCGGGGGAGCTGCGCAATGCCATCGCCGCCGGTTTGATCGGGCCGGAGCATATTCGCGGCGAAATCGGCGAATTGCTGCTGGGACTCCTGCCGGGTCGCACCGGGGTTGAGGCGATCACCGTCTACAAATCATTAGGCGTCACGGCGCAGGATCTTGCCGCCGGCGATATCGTGCTGCGCGCCGCCCGCGCGGCGGGGGTTGGGCGGGAGATTGCGCTGCATTGAGCGCAATTTTCGGGTCATCCCGGGCTTGACCCGGGATGACACTAAACGGGCGCCCTAAGCGACGTCGATGACCACCTTGCCGACATGCGCGCCGGATTTGAGATAGGCATAGGCCGCCGCTGCATCGTCAAAGCCGAAGCTCCGGTCGATCATCGGCTCCAGCCCGTTCGCCGCCACCGCCGCGACCAGCCGGGACAGCATGGCGCGGCTGCCCTCCGCAATACCGCGCAGCACGAGATTCTTGCCGATGATCGCGCCATAATTCGGCAGGCCGGTGCTGGCCGCGCCGGCCAGCGCGCCGATGATGACGATGCGGGCGTTCGGGGCTGCGGCGTTGATCGATTGCGCCAGCGTCGCCTGTCCGCCGGTTTCGACAATGATATCGGCGCCAACGCCGCCATTGGCTGCGGCGATCGTAGCCGCCCAATCGGGGTCGGTGGCATAGTTGACGGTGATATCGGCACCCAGCGACCGCGCCAGCGCCAGCTTTTCGTCGCTCGACGAGGTGATCGCGACGCGCGCGCCGCACATCCTGGCAATCTGCAAGGCGAAGATCGACACGCCGCCGGTGCCGAGCGCCAGCACCAGGTCGCCGGCCTTGACGTTGCCGACCTCGACCACCGCGTGCCAGGCGGTCAACGCCGATGAGGCCAGAGGTGCCGCCTGCAATGTCGAAACAGTGTCGGGCAACCGGATCAGCGCCGCCGCCGGCAGGCAGACCTGTTCGGCCAGCCAGCCATCATGGGTGATGCCGACATCATGGCCGAACGCTGCTGGCGAGAACGCACCATCCAGCCAGGTGACGAAATGCGGCGCCACCACCCGGTCGCCGGGTTTCACCGCGGTCACGCCCGCGCCGACCGCCAGCACCTCGCCGACGCCTTCCGACACCGGAATGCGTTCCGGTGGGCGACGCGCGCCATAAGTGCCGGCCAGCACCAGCATGTCGCGGTGGTTGAGGCAGACCTTGAGCACCTTCACCACCACTTCGCCGGGGCCGGGTGCCGGGTCGGGGCGCGTGACAGCGGTCAGGCTGTCCAGCCCGGTTTGCGCGCCGATCGCATAGGCCTTCATAATCGGTCTCCCGGGTTCAGCCTTTCGGCGGGCTATGGTCGGTCCAGTTCTGCCAGTCGCGGGTGATGAACACCTCGTCGATCAGGGTGCGCTGGAAACAGATGCCGCCGCGGAACCATTGCCAGGTGCGGGCGCGGTTCTTGCGATCGTCGCTGTTCTGGATCATCTCGTACAGATAGACATCCGGCTCGTTGTGGCGGGTCCAGTTGAGGCAGGTCGAGCGGTTGAAATCATCGGGCTGCATATGCGCTGCCCAGCCCTTGATCAGGTCATTGTCCCACCAGATGCGGCCATCCTTGTATTCAGCGGGAAACTCGCGAATCTCGTGGCGGCCATCGGCCCAGTAATAATGGTTGGTCTGGTAATAACGCTCGCTGGTGCCTTCATCGACCAGCCGGCAGAGCAGCCGCGATTTATGCTCGTCGGTCATCAGGCCGGTCTTGGCGTCATAATAGCGGTACACGCCTTCCCACACGCCCTCGTTGCTGGCGAGGATCGGCATCACGTCGCGGACACCCAGCTTTGCGTCAGTCATCAAATTCTCCCCATCCCTTCCGCGCCCGGCGGCGCGATTTCGACTATCACCTTGCCCAGGCTTTGTCCGGACAAAAGCCGCTCCACCGCGTCATAAATGCCTTCCAGCCGGTGGAAATCCATGGCGTCAAAGGTTATCGCAAGGCGGCCAGACCGGTACAGATCGAACACCCGCGCCCGCGCCGCCGGCCAGTGTTCGGTCAACAGGCCGTTCATGAATCCGCGCACCGAAACGCCCTTGTAATAGATGCTGTGCACGATGCGCGGCGCCGTCACGATTTCGGGGCGGCCTTCCAGATCGGTGGCGGCGCCGGCCACCACCAAGCGGCCGTGACGCGCCATATTGGCGAGGAACGCATCGAAAATCCCGCCGCTCACGGTGTCGATCGCCACATCGATGCCGCGCGGATATTCGGCAGCGAGCACGGCGCCGACATCTTCGGCGCGGTAATCGATGACGCGGTGGGCGCCAAGGCCGCGGACGAACGCCGCCTTGGCCGGGCCGCCGCACACCGCGATGACATGGCAACCACGTGTCAGCGCCATCTGCACCAACATGTGCCCAAGCCCGCCGGCGGCCGCCGAAATCGCCACGGTTTCGCCGTCCTGCACGGCGCCGACATGTTCCAGCGCCAACAGTGCCGACACACCGGTGGAGGCGAGCGCCAACCAGTCGCGGCTGGCCGCCGGCACACGCGCGAACCTTTCGGCGGCGGCGGTATTGGCCTCGCGATAGCCGCCGGGAAAGCGCACCGTGACCGCGGCGTCACCGATGGCGAAATCGGTCACTCCGTTGCCGATGGCATCGACCAGACCGATCGCCTCCACGCCGGTGAAGCTGGGCGGTTTGACCGGCACATAGTCAACAGCGTTGCGGGCGATTTGCGTATCGAAAATGCCGTTGATGCCGCAAAACCGGTTGCGCACCCGGATTTCACCGGGGCCGGGATCACTTAGCGGCACGTCGACGATATCGGCGGCGGCGCGAAAGCTGGGCGCGAACCGTTCCAGTCGGATCGCGCGATAGGTCTGCGTCATTGCGGGAAGCCCAGGCCCCCCGGGTTCAAATGGCCGTCCGCATCGACAAAGGCCTTGATCGCATCGAGCAGCGCTATCGATGCCGTGTCGCGGCTGTCGCGATACGGATAGGCGCGGCCAATCTGGAAATGTGCGCCGCCAAGGCCGGCAGCCAGGGCGCCGACGCGCTTGCGGGCGCGCGCCACAACGGCGGTGGCGGCCGGATTGGGTGCCAGAGTGGGCAAGCTGGCGAGGTGCCCGGCCTCCATCATCGCGGCATGGACCGGCCGGTGCCCGTGCGGCCAATAGAATACCGGCTCGATGAGCAGGGCGTTGGTCGACAGCGAGGTGAACAGCGTGCCGGTGTAGATGCCATGCGCGGTAAACTCGTCGGCCATTTCGGTGAACAGCGCGGTGATCGCCGCCTGGAACGCCGGCGCGTTCGACAGCGAGACGATACCGTGCACCGGTGCCCAGCTTTCGCCCTCCGGCCCGAGGATCGAATTGGGCGGCGGGAACGGCATGGCGCGGATGACCTTGGCGATGCTGTTCTCGATCTCGTGGCCATCGAACCGTTTGGCGATGCTGCGCGCGGCGGCCATGTCCTCCGCAACGCCGGCGGCCGACCGCCCTTCGGCGATGACGTGCAGCGGGAAATCGGTCGGTTCGATGAAGTTGCGGCCGCCCAGCGCGATCCTTGCCGCCGCCATCAGCCCCTTGCCGACCGATTTTTCCTTGGCCGCGACGGCGCCCAGCGTCTTCACGTCGGTCATCAGCGACATGCGTTTCATGCGGACCTTGGTCAGCCCCGGATCAAAGGCGCACATTTCGCAGGCGATGCCGGCGCGCGCCATTTCGGCCATGGCGCGCAGCAGATCGTCGGCGGTCTTGAACGAAAATGACGCATGGCCCTCGTGCGCCGGCTGCCGCATCAGCCGCAGGGTGATTTCGGCCTTGATGCCGAGCGTACCGCAATCGCCGCAGAACAGTCCGGTCAGGTCGGGGCCATAGTGCCGGTAGAACGGCGTATCGCCATCCGGCCCGCGCGCGCCGGTGCGCAGCGTTCGCCCGTCGGCGAGCACCACCGTCAGCGCGATGACGCTTTCGCTCGAGGTGCCGTGATGGCCGGCGCCGAACATGGCGTTGAGCTGCGAAATGCCGCCGCCGATCGTGGAGTAAATGCCCGACATCGGCCCCCAGAATGGCGTGCGCAGACCCTGGGCGGCCAGCGCGGCGTTAAGCGCCGCCCAGCTGCAGCCGGCCTCCACCGTCACCGTCATGTCATCGGCGCTGATGGCGAGAATGCGGTTCATTGCCGACAGATCGAGGCTGATGCTGTTGGCGGTGACCGGGATATAGCCGCTGGTATAGCTCATCCCGGCGCCGCGCGGCGCGACGGCGACGCCGGCCGCATGGGCTGTGGCCATGACGTCGGCAAGCTGCTCGGTCGATTGCGGCGCGACGATCAGGCTGACGACATGGTCGCCGACGGCAAAGACGTCCTCGCTGTGCAGCGCACGGGCGGCATGGTCGTCGCTGGCATTGCCCGCACCGACAATCGCGGCGAACGCGGCCTTGAGATCGGCGACGCCGCTGTTGGAGGGCCAGCTTGCCTGGGTGTGCATCGGCGTATCCTGTGCTGTCGCTGCGGCGATCTACACCGGCATAAAACACCGCTGTGCGTCCAACAATCGCCGCTTATCCGGCCAGCGGATAGCCGTCCCGGCAGAGCGTCGCAATCGCTGCCGGTCTGCGCGAGATGATCACACGGTGCCGCAAGCGTGCCGGACCGCAGCAACGGAGTCCGCATGGCGAACCTTGGCCCGGCCAGATGACAGCGCGGGGGGAATTTGCCCGCGGCTGGAAACCGCTGTTTGCCGGGCTGGTCGGGGTCACCTGCGGGTCGTCGCCGCTGCCGTTCAACGTGTTGCCGGTCATTATCGGCCCCATCCATACCGAATTCGGCTGGTCGTTTGTGGCGATCAGCCTGGGCATCACGCTTTACGGCGTTATCGGCGCCTTGCTGGCACCGGTGTTCGGCGCGCTGGCGGATCGTTATGGTGTGCGCCGCGTGGCGATTTCGTCGCTGGCGGCGTTCGGCTTGACCTTTGCGCTGCTGTTTTTCACGCCGCCGCAATTGCCGGGCTTTTACGCGCTCTGGGCGCTGGTCGGGCTGGTCGGGATCGGCTCGACACCCGTTACCTGGAGCCGGGCGATCAACATGTGGTTCTTCAAGAATCGCGGCCTGGCGCTGGGCATCCTGCTGCTCGGCACCAGCATTGCCGGGCTGATCGTGCCGCAGCTGAGTAATGCGGTCGAAAGCCGGCTGGGCTGGCGCATGGTGTTCCCGGTCGTGGCGCTGCTGCCGCTGCTGGTGGCGTTGCCGATCACGCTGCTGCTGTTCCGCGAGCCGCGTGCGGACGAACGCCCGGCCCAGATTGGTGATGGTGCCGGCGGTTTGCGCGGCCTGACGTTGCGCCAGGCGGCGCGCGGCTATCGCTTCTGGGTGCTGTTCGCTTCCATTGCGGTGATCGCGCTGGCCTATGGCGGCGCGCATATTCACATGGTGCAGATCGTCATGCTGAAGGGCTTCCCGCAAGGCACGGCGGTGTCGGTGATGAGCGTCGTCGCGCTCGGCATCCTGTCGGGGCGGATCATCATCGGGTTGCTGTTCGATCGCTTCTGGGCGCCCGGCATCGCCTTTCCGGTGCTCGCCATGCCGATCGCGGCCTGTGCGATCCTCATCGGCTCGGGCACCGGATTGCCGCTGCTGCTGCTCGCCGGCTTCATGCTGGGGTTTGCAGCGGGGGCCGAGGCCGATGTCATCGCCTATCTGGCGGCGCGCTATTTCGGCATGCAGCATTATGGCCGCATCTATGGCTGCCTCTATACGCCGTTCGGCATCTGCTCGGCGATTTCCCCGGTACTTTATGGCTTTGTGCGCGATTCGACCGGCAGCTACGACCTGATGCTGCAAATCGCGATGCTGTTGTTCGGGCTTGGCGCGACGCTGTTGCTGACGCTCGGCCGCTATCCGGATTGGGACTGAAAGGCCGCGCTATGGACAGTCAAGCCATCGAAACCGCACTGACGACCTATGCCGACGCCTGGCGGCTGAACAGCGCCGCTGCATTGCACCCGCATTGGGACACCGCGCATTTTGCCTTTTACAAGGCGGAGGAAGTCACGCGTTTTTACACCGATTTCGCCGATGTGACGGCTTATTGGGCGCAGAACGAAGGGTTGCACGATGATATCCGGCTGCGGCTGAGCAACATCCAGCCGATCGCCATTGCGCCCGATATCGCCATGGCGGCGTTCGACATGGCGTGGGACATCCGCTTTTCGCCGCAGGCGCGGCTGGCCAGTGGCGTGGATTTTCATCACCGCGGCAAGGCGATGGGCGGCTTCAACCATGTCCTCGCCATGCTGCGCCGCACCGATTCGGGCTGGAAACTGATCGGCTGGAGCGAAACGCCTGACGCTGCGATCACCTATCTCACTCAGCTTTACTATCGCACGGCGGCGGCGGATTTTCAGCCGGCTTGACTGGTCCTAACGCAGCAGCCCGGCCTGGCGCAGCGCCATGTTGATGACATCGGCAACGCCGCCGGCGGTTTGCGCCGGTTTTGGTGTGTCGCCGGGCCGTGCGGCCGCCACGGCCGGGGCGATTCCCCAGAAGGCGGCAATCCGCCGTGTCGACGAAATGCCGGCTTCGAGCATGAACGGCCCCGGCGTGCCGCAGGCTTCGGCGCCGGCGGTGGTGATCGGTGTGCCATGCCCCATGCCGGTGACGCTGTAGGCCTCGATGACGATTTCGCCCTGACCGTTGCGCCAGCTGCGGCGCACATGGCCGTTGATGCGCTCGCTGGCCGGCGGCGCCGACAGGCCATGCAGCGCCGCCCAGCCGGCGGCGAGTGCCTCGCCGTTGGCGGGATCGACGGTTCCGTCGTTGCTGCCGTGCCAGACCGACAATTTCGGCCACGGCCCGGCGTGCGGCGATGCGGCGCGGACGAGCGTCGCGCTACGGCCGGCATCGGGCAGGCCGCTGCCGCGCATCCGGTCGAAGGCTTCCGACATGGTGACGGCGCTGCCATGCGGCACCCCGGCGATGATGGCACCGCCGGCAAACATATCGGGCCAGGCCGCCAGCAGTGATGCCGCCATGGCGCCGCCGGCGGACAGGCCGGTGATGAAGATGCGGCGCCGGTCGAACCCGTGGATCGCCACCAGTTCCGCCACCATCTGCCGAATCGATTCGGCTTCGCCCAACCCGCGCCGAGTGTCGCCAGGCACGAACCAGTTGAAACACAGGTTGGGATTGTTGGCGCGGCCCTGTTCGGCGAACAGCACGGCAAAGCCGGCTTCGTGCGCCAGGTCCGACCAGCCGCTGCCGATATCGTAACCCACCGCCGTCTGGGTGCAGCCGTGCAGCACGACAACCAGCGGCGCGCCGGCGGGCAGCGCCGAAGGAATACAGGTCCACCCCCGCAGGTCACCCGGGTTGCTGCCGAAAGCCGTCAGTTCGGTCAGGCGGGCCGAAGTGCCGTGCACCATGCCTTCCATCGCCCTGCGGCGCGCCGTCAGCCGGCCGACCGTATCCGCCAGATTACGCAATGACTATCATCCCGAAACGCGAACTTTGCCGCCGTGGTGCCGAACATAACAGCATCAATGCCGCAGTGCAGCATAAAATCCGCCCCCGTTTGCCGCCAATGGCAACAACGGGCTCAGCTGATTCCCATTTCGGTCGCTGCGGCCCGGATGCGTGCCTGTGTGCCGGCGTCGCCGGCAAAGGCTGCCAGCGCGTCGTTGCGGGCTTTTGTCGCGGCGGCGCCGTCGCCGAGCACGGTGCGGGCGCGCATCAGGCGCAGCCAGCCGGCTTCGTCGCGCGGGTTGGCTTGCAGCTTTTTGGCCAAGCCGTCGACCATGCCGCGAATCATCGCCTGGCGGTCGCCGGCCGGCATCGCGGCGGCACTGGCGACGGCCTCCGACGATGGCCCCGGCATGACGCCCGGCGGTGCGGCGGTGCTGGCAGCGACCGCCGCCAGCCCCGGCATTGGCGGTACTGCGACGGTGGCGCCGCCACTGGCCGGCGGGCGCAGCGCCGCCAGCCGGGCCGAAACGTCGATCTTTGCCTCCAGCGCGGTCTGCTCGATGACGCCGCGCAGTTGCGGCACCCAGGGCGCATCGCCCGCCGATTCGCCCAGCAGGGTGATCCAGTCGTCGAGTGCGCCGCGGGCGTCGCCGTCCTGCTGCTTCTTGACGCCGAGGAAATAGCGGGCGCGTGCGTCGGCGGCATCCTGCGCCTTGGCCAGTGTGAACGCGGCCGCCGCCGCCGGCGTCACGCTGCCGTTTGCCGCCTGCACCAGGGCCTCGCCATAGGCCGACTGGAAACCGACGCCATCGGGCTTCAGCGCCACCGCCTTGCCATAGGCCGCAGCCGAATCGGCAAAACGCTGGGTCTGGAAATAAGACCAGCCGAGCATCCGCCAGCCTTCGGCGTCGGTGGGGTTTTCGGCGAGCTTCTTTTCCAGCCCGGAGACAAGTGCCGCGACTTCGCCGGCTGCCTGCGCGTCGGCGGCGGGCGCGGCTGCAGCGGTCGGCGCGGCGCCATCGGTCACTGGCACCGAAACGCCGGCAAGGCCCGGCTTGCCCATGCTGGTGTACAGCGCTCCACCGGCCAGCGCGACCATCGCCGCCAGCCCGATGGCCACGCCCGACAGCGCGCGCGACCCAAGCGAGCGGTTGGCATCTTCGGCGATATGCCCTGCCGCCAGCATCCGGCGCTTGATTTCGGTGCGCAGCCCTTCGGCGTCACCGGGCGGGATCGTGCCCGCTGCCAACTGGACATCGACATCGGCGAGTTGGTCGCGCAGCACCGCCAGCGTCGAGGCGCGGGCATCGGCGCGCGCTTCGTGTCGCCGCACCAGCGGAATGGTCAGAACGGCAACGGCAATGGCCGTCATCACGGTAAGAATGATCCAGAGCGTCATCGGGGCTTTCGGTTGCTTGGCTTTGATTCAGCGCGGCGGGTCAGCGAGCTTCTGGCATGTCCTGCGACAGCGCGGTCATTTCGGCAAGCTCTGCATCGGTCAGCGGCGGCGCCTCGGCGGGGGCGACACGGCGGCGCGACCAGGCGAGCAGCGCGGCGCCGCCACCGGCCAGGATGGCGAATGGCCCCAGCCACAACGCCCAGGTGGCAGGCTCCACCGGCGGCTTGAGCAGCACGAAACTGCCGTAACGCTGCACGACATAATCCATCGCCTGCGCGTCGGTCTTGCCCATCGTCAGTTGTTCACGCACCACGATGCGCAGGTCGCGCGCCAGCGGCGCGTCGCTGTCATCGATGGACTGGTTCTGACAGACGACGCAGCGCAATTCCTTCGAAATTTCACGCGCGCGTGCCTCCAGCGCCGGGTCCTTGAGCATTTCATCGGGGAGCACGGCGGCGGCGGGGGATGCCAGCAGGAGCAGAGCCAAAGATAGCCGTTTCATGCTTCGGCCCTGAGTTTGGCCATCAGCGGCTTGATGGTGCCTTCCCATTGTTCGGGGCTGATCGGGCCGATCTGCTTGAAGCGCACCCGCCCAGCCTTGTCGACAATGAAGGTTTCGGGAACGCCGGTGACGCCCAGGTCGATCGCCGTACGCCCGGCTTCATCGGCGGCGATCGCCTTGTACGGATTGCCCCATTTCGCTAGCCAGTCGCGCGAATCCTGCGGCTTGTCCTTCCACGCGAGGCCATAGACCGGCACGCCTTCGGCGGCGATGCGGGTCAATACCGGGTGCTCCTGCGGGCAGGCGGCGCACCAGCTTGCCCAGACGTTGAGCAACGCCGGTTCGCCCTTCAGCGCGGCGCTGGCAAAGCCCGGGCCGCCGCCCGGCGCCGCCTCGATGCCGGGCAGCGCGAACACCGGCAAGGGCCGGTCGATCAGCTGCGACGGCAGTTCCTTGGGGTCCTTGGTCAGGCCGACGCCGAACACGGCGACAAGGCCGGCGAGCGCCACGACGGGAATGACGAAAAACGTGCGGTTCATGGGCAGTCCTATTCCGCCGGCACCAGGCCGGGCGTCAACCGCGGAGCCGCCGGCAGCTTGAGCGGTGCACCGATGCGGAAGCGCCGATCGGCAAGGCTGGCAGCGCCGCCCATCGCCATCATCAACCCGCCGAACCAGATCCAGCCAACCAGCGGGTGGTTGTAGATGCGCACGACGATGCCCGGTCCCTTGGCGTCGCTCTGCTGGTCGCCGATGGCGATATAGCTGTTGCCCAGGATCGAGGTGCCGATGCCGGCTTCAGTGGTCTGGTTGCGGCTGACCGGGTAAAAGCGGCGTTCGCTGTCCAGATCATGGATACTGTTGCCGCGGCGCACGCTGAACCGCGCCTGGATGGCCTGGTAATTGGGGCCATTGGCATCGCCGATGCTGTTCAGCGTCACTTGCATGGCGCCCAGCGTCGCGGTTTCGCCCGGCCGCATGACGAGAATTTTCGATTCGGCAAAGCCGCTCATCGCCGAAACGCCGGCCGCGGTGACGCCCAGACCGGCATGGGCGAGGGCCATGCCGAACACCGCCGCCGGGGTGGTGCGCACCAGCCGCCACGAAAAACCGGCGGCGCCGCGCCAACGCTTCACCAACACCATGATGCCGCCGAGAATCAGCCAGAAGCCCAGCGCGAAGCCGAACGCCGCGAGTGACTGCTTGAGGCCCAGCACGACCCAGAGCAGCGCCCAGACGCCCAACGTCGCTAGCGCCGGCCATTTCAGCCGCGCGCCGACACTGCGCAGCGAATCGCGTTTCCACGCCAGCATTGGCCCGACGGTGACGAGCAGCAGCAGCGGCACCGTCAGCGGCACGAAGACGAGGTTGTAATAGGGAGGGCCGACCGAAATCTTGTCGGCATTCACCGCCTCCATGATGACCGGGTAAAAGGTGCCGAGGAACACCACTGCCGTCACCGCCATCAGGAACAGGTTGTTGAGCGTCAACCCGGCTTCGCGGCTGATGCCGGAAAACAGCGCCCCGGATTTGAGCATCGGCGCCCGCCAGGCGAACAGCGACAGCGCAGCGCCGGTCGACCCGACGATCATCGCCAGGATGAAGACGCCGCGTTCCGGATCGACGGCAAAGGCGTGCACCGAGGTGAGGATGCCGGAGCGCACCAGGAAGGTGCCGATCAAGCTGAGTGAGAAGGCGAGAATCGCCAGCAGGATCGTCCAGCCGGCCAGCGCCTGGCGCTTTTCGGTGACGATGGCCGAATGCAGCAGCGCCGTGCCGAGCAGCCAAGGCATCAGCGAGGCATTCTCGACCGGATCCCAGAACCACCAGCCGCCCCAGCCGAGCTCGTAATAGGCCCAGTACGATCCCA
>JBMOGO010000066.1:0-17527 GCA_049318305.1 Polymorphobacter sp. | reverse complement strand
TTCACCGGCAAGAAGACGACCGACAAGATCTATTATCGCCACACCGGCCACCCCGGCGGCATCAAGGAAACCACTCCGGCCAAGATTCTGGAAGGTCGTTTCCCGGAACGCGTCCTGATCAAGGCTGTCGAGCGCATGGTTCCCCGTGGTCCGCTCGGCCGTGACCAGATGCGCAACCTGCGCGTCTTCAAGGGCACCGAGCATCCGCACACGGCCCAGAACCCCGAAATCGTCGATGTTGCTGCGATGAACCGCAAGAATTCGACTCTTACTGTCCAGGAATCTGGCGACAAGAAGGCTGCTGAATAATGTCCGATACGCGTCAGTCGCTCTCCGATCTCGGTGGCATGCAGGACGGCACCTATGTGCCCGGCGGTGCCATCGAAGCCAACCACAACCCCGCCCACACCGGTGGTGGCGGCCCGCCCGCGCCGCTGCGCGACCAGGAACTCGATGCCTATGGCCGCGCCTATGCGACCGGCAAGCGCAAGAACGCCATCGCGCGCGTCTGGCTGAAGCCCGGCACCGGCAAGATCGTCGTCAACGGCCGCGACCAGACGGTGTATTTCGCGCGCCCGACGCTGCGCCTGGTCATCAACCAGCCGTTCGACATCGCCGATCGCCGCGACCAGTATGACGTAATGTGCACCGTTGTCGGTGGTGGCCTGTCGGGCCAGGCTGGCGCCGTGAAGCATGGCATTTCGGTCGCGCTGACGCGTTTCGAACCGGCGCTGCGTACCACGGTCAAGCAGGCCGGCTTCCTGACCCGCGATCCGCGCGTCGTGGAGCGCAAGAAGTACGGCAAGGCAAAGGCGCGCAAGAGCTTCCAGTTCTCCAAGCGCTAAGCGGCTGCAACGAAGCACCGAAACCGTTCTTCACGGTTTCGGTGCTTCGGCGCAGACTCGCTGCGCTTCGGCCGGCGAGGCGGTCGGCACTTCGCCGACCGAACTCTTCCGACGTCAGCCTGGGCTTTGCCCAGGCTCTTTTTTTGCTTTATTTCTGCCGCGTTGCCGCCCCCTCCCCTACCCGCTAACCTCTCGCCATGACCACCCGCACCGCCACCTGCCGCTGCGGCCAGCCCAGCGCCACCTGCACCGGCGAACCGGTACGCGTATCGGTATGCCATTGCCTCGACTGCCAGAAGCGGTCAGGCAGCGCCTTCGCCGCCCAGGCGCGCTGGCCGAACGCAGCGGTGCATTTAAGCGGCGATTTCCGACTATGGTCGCACACCGGCGACAGCGGCACGTGCGCCACCTTCCGCTTCTGCACGACCTGCGGCGGCACCATTGCTTATGAGAGTGACGGCCTGCCGGGCTTGACGGCAATCCCGATCGGCGCCTTCGCAGAACCCGGTTTTCCGGCGCCGCACTACTCGGTCTACGAGGACCGCAAGCACGACTGGGTTACGATCAGCGGCGACGCCATCGACCATTTCAAATAGCGGCACGCAGGCGTTCGCGCCGCATGCGATATCCCCGCCCCGGTCAGCTCAGCCCGGCGGATCGGCAATCATCGCAGTGAAGCTGCATTCCGCCGCCAGCTTGCCATTCACTTCGGCGCGACCGTTGAACTTGCTGACGCGGCCGCGATTCTGGGTGAATTCGACCTTCAGGTCGAGCAGGCAGCCAGGCTCGACAGGGACGCGGAATTTCGCGCCGTCGATCGCCATGAAATAGACCAGCTTGCCCTTGCCGGCATCACCCAGCGACGCCATCGCCAGCACGCCGGCAGTCTGCGCCAGCGCCTCGATGATGAGAACGCCGGGCATGATCGGCCGGCCGGGGAAGTGCCCGGCGAAAAACGGTTCGTTGATCGTCACCGCCTTGATGCCGCGCGCCGACACGCCGGGAACAATGTCCTCGACGCGATCGACGAGCAGCATCGGAAAGCGATGCGGCAGCAGCGCCATCACCGCGAGAATGTCAGCACCGGCGACGTAGGTCGCCAAACCTGAATCGCTGGCGGTGCTGGTCTCGCTCACTTGGCAGCAGGTGCCGCAGGCGCCGTCGACGACACGCGCGGCAGCGACTTGTCGAGCCGGGCGACGACATCGGTGGTGATGTCGATGCTGGCGCTGTGCTGGAGCGTGGCGCCTTCGATGAGCGCGATGGAAGCGCCGCGTTCCTTCATGATCTGGGTGATGATCGGCTGGGCACCGTCATTGATCTGCTTGAGAACATACTGGCGGCTGGCCTGGAAATCCTGGTCGCGCTTCTGCAGTTCGGCTTCGGCCTGCGTCTTGCGGGTCTGGTAATCCTTGGCCTTGGTCTGCCAGGCGGTGATCACCGCCGGAGTCGCGGTCTGCGCGGGCTGTGACTTGGCAAGCGCCTGTTCTTCGGCGCCGAACGAGGTCCGCAACGAGGCAAGGCGCGCCTGAATGGCGTCAAGACGGGTCTTCAGTTCGGTCTGCGCGGTCTTGCCGGCGGCCGAGTCCTGGTAAACCTGCTCGAGGTTGACGATGACGATAACGGCCGGCGGCAGCGTCTGGGCAGCGACCGGCGTGGCGACGAGCGCCAGCGGGGCAACCGTTGCGAGTGCGAGCGAGAGCAGAAGTTTTTTCATCAGAATTGGGTCCCTACGTTGAATTGGAAAAGTTGGTCGTCGTCGCCTTCCTGTTTCAGCAAGGCTTTGGCAAGATCAAATCGGAATGGCCCGAACGGAGAATTCCACGACACGCCGACCCCGACCGACAGACGTGGGCTGGGCGAGTCGCCGAGGAAGACTTCCTGGAAACCCGAAGACGAACCGTTGAACGGCGCGCATTCCGGCCGGTTCGTCGTCGGGCCATTGAGGCATTGCAACTGCGGTTGCTTGACGTTCCACACCGCGCCGACATCGGCGAAGATCGATGGTCGCAGCCCGAGTTCCTCGCCGCTCGATCCAAGCGGGATCTGGACTTCGGCACGCGCCAGATAATAGGCCTTGCCGCCGAGCGCATCGTCCGAAACCTGGTTGCGATCGGTGATCGGCACGCCGTTGGCATCGAACGGCTGGCGAAGCACGCGCGGGCCGACGCCGCGGATGTTGAAGCCGCGCATCTGCGGTTGACCAAGGAAGAAGCGATCGGTCAGCAGCACGTCCTGGCCGCCATAGCCGGTGATATGGCCGGCTTCGCCGCCCAGGTTCAGCACGAAGCCCGAGCCGAACAGCGCATAATACCAATCGTAATTAACGCGCGTCTTCAGATATTTGACGCCGGTCGGGATACCGGCAAGATCCTGGCTGATCGAGAACCGCTGGCCTGCCGACGGCCGCCGCGGATTGTTGACGTTGTTGTAGAGCACCGAATAGCCGATCGACGAAATCGTTCGCTTGCCGATCGCCTCGCACAGGTAGCGACCGGCGAGCAGCGGGTCGCACTGGCCGTTGGTGAAGAAGGTCGCTTCGTCGAGCGTGATATTCTCGAACGACAGGCCATAGCGCAGCGAGGCGGCCCAGAATTCGGTGATCGGGAAGCCGGTGCGGACCTGGAAGCCGGTCGACACCTGATTGTAGGTGGTGTTGCGGGTGTTGTCCGCGGTGAAGTTGAACGAACGGAAATCGCGCCGGAAGACGTCAAAGCCCAGCGCGAGGTTGCGACCGAACAGATAGGGTTCGGTAAAGCCAGCCTCGATCGATTTCGAAAAGCTGGAGACGTTCGCCGAAGCGCGCAGTTCCTGGCCGCGGCCGCGGAAATTGCGCTGCCGGATCGACAGCGAGAGGATGAAGCGTTCGAGCGAAGAGAAGCCCGCCGAAACCTGCAATTCCCCGGTCGGGCGTTCCTGGACGTTGGCCTCCAGAATCACCTTGTCGGGTGCGGAGCCAGGCTTTTGCTCGATCTCCAGCTTGTCCTGGAAAAAGCCCAGCCCGAGCAGGCGGTCACGGGTGCGCTTTACTTTGATGGAGTTGAAGGCATCGCCCTCGGCGAGACGGAATTCGCGGCGGACGACGGTATCGAGCGTCGTGGTGTTGCCGTTGATCTGGACCCGCTCGACATAGACGCGCGGCGCCTCACCGATCTGGAAGGTCACGTTCATCTCGCGCTTGTCCTTGTCGCGATCGAACTGCGGCCGCACGTCGGCAAAGGCATAGCCCAGAAGCCCGGCGGTTTCGGTCAGGCCCTCGACGGTATCCTCGATCTTCTGCGCATTGTACCAATCGCCCGGCTGGATACGGATCAGCGGTTTGAATTCGGCCGGCTTGATATCGCGAATCTGGCTTTCCAACTCGACCTTGCCGAATTTGTAGCGTTCGCCTTCATCGAGCACATAGGTGACGATGAAATCGCGGCCATCCGGCGTCAATTCCGCCACCGACGACACGACGCGGAAATCGGCATAGCCTTCGGTCAGGTAGAATTGGCGCAGCTTCTGCTGGTCATAGGCCAGGCGATCGGGATCATAGGTGTCGTTCGACGAAAAGAACCGCCACGGCCGCGATTGCTTGGTGGCGAAGGCCTTGCGGATTTCGCCTTCCTTGAACTTGACGTTGCCGAGCACGTTGATCTGGCGGACCTTGGACTTGGGCCCCTCGGTCATTTCGAAAACGACGTCGACGCGGTTCTGTTCGAGCTGGACGATCTTGGGCTCGACGGACGCGGCGAACCGGCCAGAACGCCGATAGAGTTCGAGGATGCGGCCGACATCGGCACGCGCCTTGGACCGGGTAAAGATCTGACGCGGCGCGAGGCGGATTTCCTCGCGGATCTTGTCCTCCTTCACGCGCTTGGCGCCTTCGATGATGATCCGGTTGATCACCGGATTTTCCTTCACCTCGACGGTCAAGGCGCCATTGTCGTCGCGGATCGTCGCGTCGGCGAACAGTTCCGATGCAAACAGCGCCTTCAGCGCCTGGTCGGTGCGATCGCGGTCATAGCGGTCGCCGATGCTCAGGTTGAGGTAGGAGCGCACGGTTTCCGGCTCCAGCCGCTCGGTACCGCGAATGACGACGGCGCGCACGACGCCGCTGTTGGCGGCGGTTGCCGGTAACGGCCGTTCCTGGCGCGAAGCGGATGCGGCGGCTTCGGCTTCGGCCGATGGCTGCGCCGGCACCGGGTCGGGCCGACGCGGCTGCTGGGCCAGCGCCGGCGCACCAAGCATGGAGGTAATGAGCAGTGCAGACACCAGACGCGGATTGTACCGCGACCCCTGCCCAGGGCGATAATTCACGCTTGACCCGTCCTTGCTGCCACCCGCTGATCCACTCGTACCGTCATCGTCCAGCGCCGGCCCTAGCTGAGCCAGCCGGCCAGCTGGTCCCACACACCAACCGACCCCAGATCATTCCAGGTCAGGACTATCATCAGCGTCATCAACGCGGCGAAGCCCGACATGAACGCCCATTCCTGTGTTTTCGCACCGATAGGACGCCTTCTGACGGCTTCGATCGCGTAAAGCAGAAGATGGCCGCCGTCCAGCATGGGGATGGGAATGAGATTGATGAATCCCAGGTTGATCGAGAAAAACGCCATGAAGGCGATGAATGACAATACGCCGAGCGAGGCCTGCTGACCGGTCACCTGCCCGGTCTTGATCGGGCCACCCAGTTCATCAAGGCTGCGTTCGCCGACGATGACCTGCCTCAGCGTCGATGCGATGCTGCCGACGATCGCGCCGGTATCGCGCACGCCATAGCCGATGGCATTCAACGGCCCGACCGGTTCCACTACCTGCGCGCCGCGCGCGATACCAAGCCGGGCGTGGCGCACGATAGTACCGAACCGGTCCTTGGTTTCGATCATGCGCGGCACCACGGTGAGCGTGCGCACCGCGCCGGCGGTCTCTACGGTCACGCGGAACGGCGCGCCGGTACTTGCCATGACAGTGGTGACGATATCTTCGAACCGGCCGATCGGCGCGCCATCAATCGCGGTGATACGGTCACCCGGCTTGATGCCGGCGCTGGCGGCGGCGCTGCCGGGCATCACGGTAGCTACCACCGGCGGCGTGAACGGATGCCCGAACGCCATGTAGAACCCGGCCAGGATACCGATGGCAAAGACGAAATTGATCGCCGGGCCGGCCGCGACGATGATGGCGCGCTGCCACAGCGGCTTGAACACGAACAGCCCGGCGCGTTCCGCCGGGGACAGTGCGAGTGTCTCCGGCGACGGCTGGCTGGCTTCGTTCATGTCGCCGGTGAATTTCACATAACCACCCAGCGGCACCAGATTGACGCGCCAGCGCGTACCGCGGGAATCGTTGAAGCCGAACAATTCGCGGCCGAAACCGATGGCAAAGGCGTCGATACGCACCTTGAACAGGCGCCCGGCGAGGTAATGGCCGCCTTCATGAACGACGACCAGGATGGCGATCATCAGGATGTAGGTCAACGTCGTGAACGACAGGCTGGGCTGGGGCAGCATCTCGGTCATCAGGCCAAATCCTCCCTCATGCGCGCAAAGCCATTTGGCGCCGCGCTTCGGCGCGGGCCTGCCCGTCGATCGCCACGACTTCGCCAAGACAGCCGACGGGGCCAGAAGCCACCCGCGCCAGTGTTTCAGCAACGATGGCATCGATATCGAGGAAGTTAACTTGCCCGGCGATGAACGCCGCCACTGCGACTTCATTGGCGGCATTGAGGATGCACGGCGCCGAGCCACCGGCGCGCAGCGCATCCCAGGCCAGTTGCAGGCAGGGAAAGCGTTCCAGATCAGGCGCTTCGAACTCAAGCTTGCCAATCTGTGCAAGATTCAGGCGCGCCGCGGGTGTCGCGATGCGCTCTGGCCAGGCCATGGCATAGGCGATGGGAATCCGCATGTCGGGGGTGCCGAGCTGCGCCAGCACCGAGCCATCCACATATTCGACCATTGAATGCACCACCGATTGCGGATGCACGATGACATCGAGCCGGTCGACCCCGACCGGGAACAGGTGATGCGCCTCGATGAGTTCGAGGCCCTTGTTCATCAGTGTCGCCGAATCGACCGAAATCTTGGCCCCCATCGACCAGACCGGATGCTTGCAGGCATCGGCGACGGTGACATGCGCCATCGCAGCGCGTGTCGTCGTGCGAAACGGCCCGCCGCTGCAGGTCAGGATGATTTTCGCCACCCGGTCCGGCTGGGCATGGTCGAAGACCTGGAAAACGGCATTATGCTCGCTGTCCACCGGCAACAGCGTGGCACCGCTGGCCCTTGCAGCGGCCGTGACCACGGGGCCGGCACACACCAAAGTTTCCTTGTTGGCGATGGCGAGCGTCGCGCCGCGCTCCACCGCCGCCAGCGTCGGCCCGAGCCCGGCGGCGCCGACGATCGCGGTCAGCACGATGTCGCCCGGCCGGCGCGCCGCCTCGCAGACCGCATCCGGGCCAGCGGCGGCTTCGATGCCGCTGCCCGCCAGCGCGTCCTTCAAGGCCGAAAACTGCGCGGCATCGGCAATGGCGGCGAACTTCGCCCCCGAGGCTCGCGCCGCCGCCGCCAGCCCGGCAACATCACTGTTGGCGGTCAAGGCCTCGACCCGCCAGCGCCCCGGATTGCGCGCGACCAGGTCGAGCGCCTGGCTGCCGACCGAACCAGTCGCGCCCAATATGGTCAGGCTGGCGGTCATCCGGCCCAGCCTGTCAACGCGAACACCGCGGCGCCGGCCACCGCCACCGGCACCAAGCCGTCGAGCCGATCCATGACACCACCATGGCCGGGCAGCAATGTGCCCGAATCCTTGACCCCGGCGCGGCGTTTCAACCGGCTTTCGAGCAGGTCACCCAGCACCGACAGCACCGCGAGCCCGCCGGCCAGCCCGATGAAATAACCGGCACCGATGCCACCGCGCTGCGCCAGGTACCAAGTTGCCAGCCCGCCGCCGATCGCCATGGCACCGACAATACCGCCGATGGCCCCCGACCAGGTCTTGTTCGGGCTGATCGACGGCGCCAGCTTCGGCCCGCCGACGCTGCGCCCGACAAAAAACGCGACGATGTCCGCCGCCCAGACACACACCAGCAGGAAGATCGTCGCCTCCAGCCCCAGCGACAGCCCGCGGACACAGACCAGCGCCACCGCCGGTAATCCGCAATAGAGCAGGCCCGAAGCCGTCCAGAAACCCGAACCCTTTTGCAACCGCGCCGCAAATAGCCCGAGCAGCCCCGCCCCGCCAGCCAGCGCCGCCACTGCCTCCCCGACCGAGACGAGTTGCAACAGGGTGATGACCCCGCCCAGCAGCACCAGCCCGGCCAGCCGTACGCCGCGCCCCAGCCGGTGCATGACCGCCCACTCGGCAAACATGATCAGCGTCGAAGCCGCCAGCAGCGCGGTGAACGCCGGCCCGCCAAGCCAGACGGCGGCAACCGCAACGATAATCAGCACCACCCCGGTGATGATGCGCGTAACCAGCGGATTGCCGCTCGCCACCGCGTCAGCGCCCGCCAAAACGGCGGTCTCGGGTGGCGAATTCCGCCACGGCGTCAGACAGCGCGGCACGGTCGAAGTCCGGCCATAACGTGTCGGTCACCACGAACTCTGCATAGGCAGATTGCCACAGCAGGAAATTCGACAGCCGCATCTCTCCCGATGTCCTGAGCACCAGGTCGGGCGGCGGCAAGCCTGCGGTATCTAGCCGGCTTTCGATCGCTGTTATGGTGATGCCGTCCGGATCGAGCCTGCCAGCCGCGACTTCGCTGGCCAGCGCCCGCGCGGCGCGCACCATCTCGTCCTGCCCGCCATAGTTCAGCGCCATGATCAGCACGAGCTTGGTGTTCGCCGCGGTCAGGCGCTTTGCGTCTTCCAGCAAAGCCACAAGATCCGGCTGCAACTTCTTCCAATCGCCGATGAAATCCAGCCGGACACCGTTCTTGTGCAGTTCCTTGATCTCGGAACGGATGTAATGCCGCAGCAGCCCCATCAGGTCCGAAACCTCGTCTGCCGGACGCTTCCAGTTTTCGCTGGAAAAGGCGTACAGCGTCAGCACCTCGATGCCGAGACCTGGCGCGGCCTCGACGACGCGCCGCACCGCCTCCACGCCGGCGCGGTGGCCAGCGATACGGGGCAGCCGGCGGGCCTTGGCCCAGCGACCATTGCCATCCATAATGATGGCAAGATGACGCAAGCCAACCACGCCGCCACCCACGCTTTGCGAGGCGGCGACCGGGGTCACTTGCCGAGGATTTCCTTTTCCTTGGCATTGGCCGCGGCATCGATATCAAGCATCGCCTTATCGGTGATCTTCTGCACGTCGGCTTCGAACTTTTTCTGCTCGTCCTGGCTGATCTTGCCCTTTTTCTCGGCGGCCTTGAGCACTTCCATGCCATCGCGGCGGACGTTGCGCGCCGCAATCTTGGCCTTTTCGGCATAGCTTGATGCCAGCTTGGCCATTTCCTTGCGGCGTTCCTCGGTCATGTCGGGGATCGGCAGGCGCAGCGTCTGGCCATCGGTGATCGGGTTGAGGCCAAGGCCCGCCGACCTGATGGCCTTTTCCACCGGCGTAACGTTCGACCGGTCCCAGACCTGGACGCTGAGCATACGCGGTTCCGGCGCGGTGACGGTCGCCACCTGCGACAGCGGCATCGCCGAGCCATAGACTTCAACCGTCACCGGATCGAGCAGGCTGGTGTTGGCGCGGCCGGTGCGCAGGCCCGCCAGGTCATGCTTCAAGGCATCGACGGAGCCCGCGGTGCGGCGTTCCAGATCGGCCTTCCACGGGCCATGTTCGAAATCAGCCATCGGCCTTTTCCCCAATTCTTGCATCAATATCGTTGGTCACGGTCGTTGATCGCGCCGTACCGTTCAGAACCGCCGCCAGCGCCCCCGGCTCCCGAATGTTGAACACGACGATCGGAATGTCGTTGTCGCGGCACAGCGACACCGCCGATGCGTCCATGACCTTCAGGTCGTTGGCGAGCACGGTCGAATAGCTGACCCGGTCATAGCGCGTTGCCGTCGGCACCTTCTTCGGGTCGGCATCATAGACGCCATCGACCGACGTGCCCTTGAACAGCGCATCGCAGTTCATTTCAGCAGCGCGCAGCGCGGCGCCGCTGTCGGTGGTGAAGAACGGGTTGCCGGTGCCAGCGGCGAAAATCACCACCCGGCCCTTTTCGATATGCCGTTCGGCGCGGCGACGAATATAGGGCTCGCACACCGCCGCCATCGGAATGGCGGATTGCACGCGGGTATCGACGCCAAGCTGTTCGAGCGCATCCTGCATCGCCAGCGCGTTCATGATCGTCGCCAGCATGCCCATGTAATCGGCGGTGGTGCGATCCATGCCCTTGGCGGCGCCGGCCATGCCGCGAAAGATGTTACCGCCGCCGATGACCAGGCACAACTCATAGCCGGCGTCCTTGGCGGCCTTCACTTCGCCCGCAACGCGGGCGACGGTGGCCGGGTCGATGCCGAATGCTTCGTCGCCCATCGCGGCTTCGCCGGAGAGTTTGAGCAGGATACGCTTGAAGCCGGACCGGGGCATGGTGTGCTTTCGACTCCTGAAACGTCGCGGCACCCTAGAGAGTGGCAGGGCCGCCGTGAAGGGCTATCGGCGACCACCCGCCAGCGCAGGTGGTCGCCGACGGCGCCGGATCAGACGCCGGCGGCCGCGGCCACTTCCGCTGCAAAGTCCTTTTCCTCGCGCTCGATACCTTCACCGAGCTGGAGGCGGACGAAGCTGCTGATGGTGATCGGCGTGCCAGCGGCCTTGGCGGCATTCGCGACGATGTCGGAAACCTTGGACTTGCCGTCGATGACAAACACCTGCGTCAGCAGCGAGTTCTCCTGGGCGTATTTGCGCACGCCGCCTTCGATCATCTTTTCGATGATTTCGGCGGGCTTGCCGGACACCGCCGCCTTTTCACGGGCAATGGCTCGCTCGCGTTCGATCGTCGCCGGGTCGAGACCGGTTTCATCGAGCGCCAGCGGGTTGGCAGCGGCGATGTGCATGGCAATCTGTTTGCCCAGCGGTTCCAGAATCTCCGGCGAGGCGGCGCTTTCCAGACCAACCAGAACGCCGATCTTGCCCAGCCCCGACGCCGTGGCGTTGTGGACATAGGAGGTCACGATACCCTGATCGACTTCAACGATCGCTGCGCGGCGCAGCGACTGGTGCTCGCCGATAGTGGCGACGTTGTGGGTCAGCTTGTCATGCACGCTGCCATCGCTTTCCGGATAGGACGCAGCGAGCAGGGTGGCGACATCGCTGCCGAGTTCCGACGCGATGGCGGTGACGGTGCGCACGAAGCCCTGGAAGGTTTCGTTCTTCGCAACGAAATCGGTTTCGGAATTGACTTCGACAACCGCGCCGCGCTTGCCGGCAACGGTAACGCCGATCAGGCCTTCGGCAGCCGTGCGACCGGCCTTCTTGGCAGCGGCAGCAAGCCCCTTGGTGCGCAGCCAGTCGACCGCGGCTTCCATGTCACCGTTGGTTTCCGTAAGCGCCTTCTTGCAATCCATCATGCCTGCGCCGGTGCTGTCGCGCAGGTCCTTCACCATCTTTGCGGTGATATCGGCCATGGTCTTGGCTCCTGTCTTGGGGTGGTGAAACCGGCCTATGCGCGACCGGTGTTACAAATCTTCGCGGAAAAATCCGGGCGCAACGGTGGCGCGCCCGGAACTTTTCGTCTGCAGCACCCCGGCGCTCGCCGGGATGACAGCCTCAGGCTTCCGGCGCCGCTTCGACTGCCGCTTCGGCAGCAACAGCGTCGGGCACGGCGTCGGCCATGGTGACGACTTCGGCTTCGGCGACTGGTTCGGCCAGCGCGAATTCGACCGGCGCGACGTCCTGGGCACCAAGGTCGATGCCGCGATCGGCGGCGCGACCCTGACGGGCCTCGATCACCGTGTCGGCGATGGCATTGACGTAGAGCAGGATGGCGCGGCTGGCGTCATCATTGCCCGGCACCGGGAAGGCAATGCCCGAAGGATCGGTGTTGGTGTCGAGGATGGCAACGACCGGGATGCCAAGCACATTGGCTTCCTTGACGGCGAGCTCTTCCTTGTTGACGTCGATGATGAAGATCACGTCGGGCAGGCCGCCCATGTCGCGGATGCCGCCGAGCGACAGTTCGAACTTGTCGCGCTCGCGGGTCAGCTTGAGCACTTCCTTCTTGGTCAGGCCCTGGGTGTCACCCGAAAGCTGTTCCTCGAGCTGCTTGAACTTCTTGATCGAGCCGGAAATCGTCTTCCAGTTGGTCAGCATGCCGCCGAGCCAGCGATGGTTGACATAATGCTGGCCGGAGCGGCGTGCGGCTTCGGCGATCGGGTCCTGCGCCTGGCGCTTGGTGCCGACGAACAGCACCTTGCCACCGGCCTGGACAGTGCCGCGGACGAAATCGAGCGCGCGCGCGAACAACGGCACGCTCTGCGACAGATCGATGATGTGGACGCCATTGCGATCACCAAAGATGTAGGGCTTCATCTTCGGGTTCCAGCGGTGGGTCTGGTGGCCGAAGTGGGCGCCGGCTTCCAAAAGCTGCGCCATCGTGACGACGGGTGCCGCCATAAGTCTCTCTCCTCTATCCGGTTTGTCCGCTGCAGGAGATGTTCGGCAAATGCCGACACCGGATGGGTTGCCCCTGCATGTGGTTACCGACACGATTGCCGGAAGCGCGCCCTTAGCGGGGGTGGCCGCGCCGGTCAAGCCGCGACGTTGCCGATGCGCAGGCGCAATGATAGGTTGCAGCTGTTCGCAGGGAGCCAACGCGTATGTCATCGCTCGCCAACGCCCGACCCGTCACCTTCATAATGACACGCGATGCCACCGTCTCGCGCGGCTTTTACGAAAAAATGCTGGGGTTGCCTCTGGGGCCACAGGATGATTTCGCGACAGTCTATGATCTCGGCCACACCACGCTGCGCGTTACGCATATTCCAGACTGGCAGGCCGGCCCACACCCGGCGCTCGGCTGGCATGTCACCGACATTGCTGCCACGGTCACTGCTCTGACGGCCGCGGGCGTTGTCTTCACCATTTATGACGGTTTCGGGCAGGACGCGCTCGGCATCTGGACCGCGCCGGATGGCAGCGCGAAAGTGGCGTGGTTCAACGATCCAGACGGCAATGTGCTCAGCCTGACACAATAGCGACCGCCCCCTTTGCTGGGAGGATCTTATTGCGCCGTCACCTTCAGCAACTTGCCATTCTCGGCATCGGTGACCAGCCACACCGCGCCATCCGGCGCTTCGATGACATCACGAATACGCTCCTTGCGGTCCGTCAGCAGGCGTTCCTCGCCGACAACCTTGTTGTCGCTTAGCACCAGCCGCACCAGCGCCTTCGACGCCAGCCCGCCGGTCAGGATATTGCCTTTCCATTCCGGGAAACCCTTCCCCGAATGAAAGATCATCCCCGACGGCGCGATCACCGGGTCCCAGTAATAGACCGGCTGCTCCATCCCAGGCGTCTGGGTGATGCCGCCGGGGATCGGCTGGCCCGAATATTCCTCGCCATAGCTGATCGTCGGCCAGCCATAATCCTTGCCTGGCTTGACGAGGTTGAGTTCGTCGCCGCCCTTGGGGCCGTGCTCGATGTCCCACAACTGCCCGCGCGCATCGATCGCACCGGCGAGAATGTTACGATGCCCGATCGACCAGATTTGCGGCAACGCGCCCGTGGTCGCGGCATAGGGATTGCCGTTGGGCAGCGAGCCATCGCGGTTGATACGGACGATCTTGCCGAAATGGCTGTCCAGCCGCTGCGCCTGCGCCCGGCCCGCCAGGACCGAGCGTTCGCCCAGCGTCACGAACAGCGTGCCATCGGCGGGAAACACCAGCCGGCCGCCATAGTGCTGCACCGAATCGAGCGTTGGCGTGACCCGGAAAATCACCTGCACATCACCCAGCGCCGGTGCCGCTGCGCTGCCGCCCAGCTTGCCGCGCGCCACGGCGAGACCGTTGCCGGCGCTGGCTCCGGCAGTGGCCGGGCGCGGCTCGGCATAGGTCCAGTAAATCCAGCCATCACCCGGCGCGGCGACGCCCATCATGCCGCCCTGCCCGCGCGCATCAACCTTGGGCGTGCCGGTGATCGGCGGCGAAACCTTGCCGTCCGCCGTCACGATGCGCAGCGCGCCAGGGGCCTTTTCGCTGACCAGAATCCGGCCATCCGGCAACAGCGCCAGCCCCCAGGGCTTGCTGAGCCCGGTGGCGATTTCGGTCACCGTCAGCTTTGCCGTGGTGGTGACAGCCTCGGCGCGGGTCTGGCCGGCAAAGGCGGGTTTGAATTCAGGCACATTGGGCGCCCCCTGCGGCACCGGCGCGGCACAGGCGGGGGTAGCGAGCAGGCAGGCGAGAATTGGTGCGAGAACTGGGGCGCGGCGCATGGGTCTGTCCTGTGATGATTACGGGTGGTCAACGCACGACAGGACCAGATGGTGGCAAGCGGCGTCAAGTCGCGCCGACGGCGCTACACCCCGACGCGCGGCATACCCAGGAACGCACGCTTGCCGAGAGCAACGCCGCGGTGGCGCAAGACGTCGTAAAAGGTGGTGGCGTGAAAAAAGAAGTTCGGCTGGCTGAACGACAGCAGGAAATTTTCGGCGGTGAACGGCATTTCGGTGGCGCCGAATTTGAACATCACCGTCTTGCCCATCATGCCCTCCAGCTCGGCGGGGTCGACCGCCTCCAACGCCGCATCGGCCTCGGTCAGCATCGCCTTCAGGGTTGCAAAGCTCTGGTCCGGCCCGGGGCCGGTCGGCGTGAACACGCCCTCCCGCACAGCGTCGATCGCACCGGCCGAATGGTGCGCCATCGAATGGACCTGAAATGGCACCGGGAACATGTCGGGTGCCAGCCGCGAGCCGATCATGTCGGCCGCATCGATGCCATGCTCGGTGCAATGCGCCTCCGCCCGATCGACCAGCGCCGCGCCTGCCCCCAGAATCTGCCGGCATGTCGGCACGAACGCATCATACAGTGTCAGCGCCATGAGAGCCCCCTTTTGAAGTTTGCGGCAGCGCGCCGTGATCTAGTGCTGCGATTCCGGCATCGTCACCACCAGCCCATCGAGCTGCGCACTCGCGAAAATCTGGCAGGCCAGCCGGCTATTCGCCTGCTGCCCATCGGCCAGATCGAGCATCGCATCCTCGGTTTCGGATTTGGCGCCGAGATGGGCTTCCCAACCTTCCGCCACATAGACGTGGCAGGTGGCGCAGGCGGCATTGCCACCGCAATCGCCATCGATACCCGGCACGCCGTTCTGCAACGCGCCTTCCATCAGCGAAACACCTTCGGCAACCTCCACGTCATGGGTGGTGCCATTGAATTCGACATAGGTGATCTTGGCCATTGCTGGTCCTGCAAATAGTGTTGAGCGAAAGCCGGTCAGGCGGGAAGGCGGACCAGCATCGATTTATAGCCCTTCACGAACGCCGACGGCACCCGGTCCGGTTGCTGGACGATCTCGATGGTTTCGAACCGCGCGAGGATTTCCTCCCACAGGATCTTCAACTGCAACTCAGCAAGCCGGTTGCCGACGCAGCGGTGAATGCCAAAGCCGAACGCCATATGCTGCCGCGGCCGCGCCCGATCGATGATGAAGGCATCGGGGTTTTCAATGGCGCGTTCGTCACGGTTGCCTGACGAATACCACATGATGACCTTGTCACCCTTGGCGATGTGCTGCCCGCCGAGGATGGTATCCTCCAGCGCGGTACGGCGCATATGGGCGAGCGGCGTCTGGTAACGGATGATCTCGCTGACAGCGGATTCGATCAACGCCGGATTGGCACGCAGCTTGGCCCATTCACCCGGGTTCTGGCTGAAGAAATGCAGGCCGCCGGTGATCGAGTTGCGCGTCGTGTCGTTGCCGCCGACGATCAGCAGCACGAGATTGCCCATGAATTCCATCGGCGGCATGTCGCGCGTCGCCGGGTTGTGCGCCAGCATGGAAACCAGGTCACCCTTGGGCTCCGGGTCATTCACCCGGTCGTTCCACAGGCCCATGAATTCCTGCAACATACCGAGCAGGACGCCCTGGCGCTCCTCCTTGGTCAAGGCACCGGGCAGTTCCGGATCGGAGGTCGAGACATCGGACCAATAGGTCAGCTTGCGGCGATGTTCCTGCGGGAAATCGAACAGGGTCGCCAGCATCCGGCTGGTCAGTTCGATCGAGACCTTGTCGACCCAGTCGAACACTTCGCCGCGCGGCAGGCCATCGAGGACTTCCTGCGTGCGGCTGCGGATCAAGCCTTCGAACGCGGCGAGGTTGGACCCCGAAACGATCGGGTTGACGGCCTTGCGCTGCACATCATGCTTGGGCTGATCCATGGCGATGAACATCGGCATGATGAAATCGCTGTCCATGTCGAACAGGGTGATGCCGCCCAGATGCGCATCAGAGGAGAACACCTGGTGGTTGGTATCAACCGCCATGATATCGGCCCAGCGCGTGACGGACCAGTAACCACGGTGGCGGCTGCTGTTGACGGTGGTGAAGTGAATGGGGGCTTCATCGCGCAACCGCTTGAACCAGACATGGTTGGTATCGGTTTCCCACCACAGCGGGTCGGCAATATCGACAGCATCGAGCGGTGCTGTCTGCAGATAGGCGGCCAGTGTCGCCGGCTCACGGTCCGCCACATCGGGCAGCGCGCGCGGCGGGAACGGGTAGGAGACCGATCCCTGCGGCAGCGTATGCGTCTGGCGGGCGGTGGTTGCACTGGTGTTCGGCTGCGTTGCCATCTGTCGTTCTCCCAATACCGGCGATGCGCTTTGGCACCGCCCGACTCCATCCCCAGAATCGCGTAATTACACTACGCGTAATTCAAGTGCCACTCATATATTGCCCAGTCTCTGGCAATTGGCCGCATCTTTTGCAAAGGCTGTACACAGGCGCGGCGGAACTCCCCGGCCGCGCCAGTGGGGATGCTGGACATGGCCGATCTGGGGCAATTGGTGGCGGACATTGCCGGGCGGATGGCCGAGCTGAGCGAGCGTGGCCGGGTGGCCGACTATATCCCCGAACTCGCCAAAGTCTCGCCGGACCATTTCGGCATGGCGGTGATCACTGCCGATGGCCAGGAACATGTCGCGGGCGACGCCGACACCGGCTTTTCCATCCAGTCGGTCAGCAAGATGTTCGCGCTGGTCGAAGCGCTGGGCATCTGCGGCGAAAAGGTCTGGGACCGGGTGGGACGCGAACCTTCGGGCAGCGCGTTCAACTCGATCATCCAGCTCGAACTGGAGCAGGGCCGGCCGCGCAACCCGTTCATCAATGCCGGCGCCATCGCGGTTACCGACCTCATCGCGCGTGGCACCCGTGAAGGCATCGGCGACATCCTGCGCCTGATCCGGTCGCTGGCCGGCGACGACAGCATCTCGGTCGATGGCGCGGTCGCCTATTCCGAAGCCGCCACCGGTTTTCGCAACGCCGCGCTGGCCAATTACATGCGCGCTTTCGGCACCATCGATGGCCCGGTCCAATCGACGCTCGACGTCTATTTCCACCAATGCGCCATCGCCATGTCGTGCCGGCAACTGGCGCGCGCCGGGCGCTTCCTGGCGCATGGCGGGGTGGACCCCGTCAGCGGCAAGGCGATCGTGTCACCCGAACGCGCCCGCCGCATCAACGCGCTGATGCTGACCTGCGGCCATTATGACGCGTCGGGGGAATTCGCCTTCCAGGTCGGG
>JBMOGO010000065.1:0-17806 GCA_049318305.1 Polymorphobacter sp. | reverse complement strand
CGGGCATTTTTATGCCTATGCCCCCACCAAGCAGGAATATCCGATCAACCGCTTTGCCATGGAGGTGAAGCGGCAGATGGACGTGCTCGACCGGCACCTGGCCGCGCACGAATATATGGCGGGGCCGGAATACAGCATTGCCGACATGGCGATCTGGCCCTGGTATGGCGCGATGAGCCTCGGGCTGTTGTATGAGGCCGGCGAATTCCTCGAAGTGGCCGGCTATACCAACGTCATCCGCTGGACGAAGCAGATCGGCGAGCGCCCGGCGGTGAAGCGCGGCCGCATGGTCAACCGCCCCTATGGCGAACCGTCGAGCCAGTTGCTCGAGCGCCACGACGCCAGCGATTTCGAACTGCGCACGCAGGACAAGATCGGCAAGAACGCATGAGCGCGCCGCAAAACCCCTCTCCCCCTGCGGGAGAGGGCGACTCGCGCAGCGAGCGGGGAGAGGGGTTTCGCCAACCGCCCGACACCCACCCCGAAGGCACATTGGGCCACAGCCTTGCCCAACGCCGCATCGTCCGTTTCGAGCCCGGCCATGCCGCCATCGAATATGAAGTGCTGCCCGCCATGTGCCATAGCGGCGGGGTGGCCCAGGGCGGCTTCGTCGCCGGCTGGATCGATGCCGCCATGGCCCATGCCGTGATGGCCAGATATGGCTTTGAACGCGTGCCGATCAGCCTGGAAATAAAGGTGAGCTATTTCGCCCCCGCCAATCCGGGGCGCGTGCTGGCCGAAGCCTGGATCGAAAAGGCCGGCGGCCGCACGGTCTTTGCCGAAGGCCGGCTAACCACGCTGGACGGCAAGATTCTGGCCAAGGCATCGAGCACGATCAGCCTGATCGATGCGGCGAAGGTGGCGACGAAGATGGTGTGACATGGCAAGATCAAACCATTTGCGGATCATTTCCACGCTGTTGATCATTGCAGGCTGTCCGTTTGCCCGGCCGGCACTGGCCCAGCCGGCGCCACCAACGGCGGAACAGAATCCCGAATTCGACAGATGGGGGATACGGCCCGGTTATTGGTTTGTGCAGCCGGCCGCCACCCTCGTCGCAGAGTCAGACGCAGCCAACAGGCGAGCTGAGCTGGAGGATGCAGCCGAGAACGGCGATGGCAAGGCGCTGGCGCTTCTCGCCGCAGCATGGAACCTTGGCACGTTCGGCGCCAAGGATTTTGCCCGCGCCATTGGCTATGCAGACCGGGCCATCGAACGCGGCCAACCGAGGGGCTACATTCTCAAGGCCGCCGCGCCGGCACCGATTGCCGCCAACCCGTCTGAAGGAACGATCTATGCGCAAGCGACTAGGCCATCGGGCTAGCCCATCCGGCCAATTGCCAATGGCGGCGGCAACTGGTAATTTGCCCCCGTGGAGATCGGCTGGGGCCGGCAGCAGGAGACAGGGCATGATGACGCATGAACTCGCCACTGCCAGCCCAAGGCGGCTCAAGTATCTGGCCCTCGCGGCCGCCGCCGGCGCGACCTTAAGCGCCACGCCGGCCTTGGCGTTCGATGCTTGCTCGCCAAGCCTCAGGGAATTTCTTGAACGCAATGGTGCTGTGGTCATTTGCAATGGCTATCCGCGGCCCGGAGACAATGGCAACAATCCGGCACCGCCTACCAGCAGCGGCAATGGTGGCTTTGGCGGCCCCGGCGGCGGCAGCGGCGGTGGCGGTGGCGGCCCCGTCGGCGGCGGTGGCGGCGGCGGCGGTGCTTGTACCGGCTGTCTCGTCTTCGGCTCTCCGAGCGGCGGATCAGGTAGCGGTGGTTCAGGCGGCGGCTCTGGCGGGTCTGGTGGCAGCTCCGGCGGTGGCTCGGGCAGCGGCGGCGGCCCCGGCAGCGGCAGTGGCTTCACGCTCATCGGCAACACTGCATTCCGATTCAGCTTCTCTGGCGTTGGCGCCTGCCTGCCCAGCGATCTCACTTGCTGGCCGCTTGGCGAATGGACCTTCATCGATCCGGCGGTGGCCGTCGGCTATGCCTTCACCATCGATGGCGGCCAGAGTTTCCTGCGTGTGGTGCTGCCCGAAATCGGCGACAATCGCTTCGATATCTGGAGCCTCTCCGCTGGCACCCCCACCAATCTGGTGCGCGATTGGCAGGCTGGGCAAGCCTATACCTTCGATCCCGGCCTGTCGGCCTTCGTTGTCACCGGCATTGAAAACGGCCCGGCGGCCAATCTGCCCGGTGGCTTTGTCACCGGCCTCAAGCTGACCAACGACAGCCCGGAGGATACGCCGTTCGAAATCACCCAGACGTCGCTGGTGGCGTTCTCGGCCAGCAACAGCGCTGTCCCAGAACCCGCCAGCTGGGCGCTGCTGGTCGCCGGGTTCGGGATCACGGGCGCAGCTTTGCGCCGGCAGCGGGCATCCAGGGGGTTCAGACGGGCGGCGGCGTGAATTCGATGCGGATGCGTACCCACGTTCCCACCTGATATTGGCCGTCGATGCGCGGCGGCTTCACGCGGAACTGCCAGGCGGCTTCCTGGATGGCGTAGCCGAGGCCGGACCCGGGGCTCTCGCCGATCGCCTTGCAATCCTCCACCCTGAACCGCGGCGCGGTGCGGCAGGCGATCAGGCCCCAGGTGCCGGCGCGGCCCTTGTCGCGCGTATAGAAGGCCAACTCGGCATCGGTCGGCTCGCGCTGCCATTCGGCTGCGTACAGCTTGCTGCCATCGGGTGCGACGCCAACCACCGCGCTGTCGGGCGGGCCGCCGGCGGCCATCTGGGCCGGCGGGGATTCGGCTTGCGGCACCTTGGAAATATCGAACCCGCGCAAGTCCGGATCGCCAAATGTCCACTTCGGCGGCGCCGCATCGGGCGCCGTCACCATCGGCTTGGGCTGCGGCGCGGAACGGGGGGTCGGCGGGCGCACTTGCTTTTGTTGCGGCGTCGGCTTGGCGCGTTCCGGCGTGGGTGCCGCGATATTCACCGCCACCATGCTGCCCACACCCGGCTTGCCCTTGGGCTGCGGCGGCGCCAGCAGCAACAGCAGCAGGATGAGCAGCACATGCAGCGCGATGACCACGGCGAGCACAGGCACGCGCCGACGCTGCGGCAACAGGCCGGTTTCGGGCGCGAGGAAGGAGGCGGTGGGTGCGTTCAATCCGGCCACGGCAGCGGGAGGGGAAGCGCCTCAATAGGCCGGGCCAACCCCTGCCGGCTAGTCGAGATTTGGCCGCAGCAGTTGTTCGGCGCGCGCCTGGCTCACCCCCAGCCGGCTGGCATAGTCCGCCAACTGGTCCGGCTCGATGCGCGCCACGCCGAAATAGGCGCTTTGCGGGTGCGCGAAATAAAATCCCGACACGGCTGTCGGCAGCATGGCGAAACTGTCGGTCAGCGTGATGCCGGCGCGATCCTCAACGCTCATCAGATCGAAGATATGGCGTTTCAGGCTATGTTCCGGGCAGGCCGGATAGCCGGGCGCCGGGCGGATGCCGGTGTAGCGTTCGCGGATCAGATCCTCGTTCGACATGCGGTTGCCGAGCTCATGCCCCCAGATCTCGCGGCGCACGCGTTCGTGCAGATATTCGGCAAAGGCTTCGGCCAGCCGATCGGCCAGCGCCTTCAGCAATATGTCGTTGTAATCATCATGGCCCGCCTTGAAGCGCGCCAGTTGCACATCGATGCCTGTCCCGGCCTGCACCGCGAAACAGCCGAGCCAGTCGGCCTCCGGATGGATGAAATCGGCCAGGCACATGTTGGCCCGGCCATCCCGCTTGGCGATCTGCTGGCGCAGGAACGGCAGCCGCGCCAGCACGTCTCCGCGGCGTTCATCGCCGAACAGCAGCACATCATCGCCGTCGCGCCGCGCCGGCCAGATGCCGACGACGCCCCTGGGGTGCAGCCATTTTTCATCGGCAATCTTCGCCAGCATCACCTGTGCATCGGCAAACAGCCCGGATGCACTTTCGCCGACGACATCGTCGGTGAGGATCGCCGGATAATTGCCATGCAGTTCCCAGGCGCGGAAAAACGGCGTCCAGTCGATATAGGGCACCAGCATCTCGACCGTGACATCGTCGATGGTCATCACGCCGGTGAAATTGGGCTTGACCGGCGGATGCGCGGCGAAATCGGTGGCAAAGCCATTGGCGCGCGCCTGTTCCAGCGGCACCAGCGCCGATTGGCCGGCGCCGGCGCGCTGCACGCGGATGCGCTCATATTCGGCCGCGGTTTCATCGACGAAGCCGTCCTTCAGCGTGTCCGACACCAGCGTCCCCGCCACCCCGACGGCGCGGCTGGCATCGAGCACATGCACCACCGGGCCGGTATAGGCCGGGGCGATGCGCAGCGCGGTGTGCACGCGGCTGGTGGTGGCGCCGCCGATCAGCAGCGGCATGGTCATGCCCGCACGTTGCATTTCGGATGCGACATGCACCATCTCGTCGAGGCTGGGCGTGATCAGGCCCGACAGCCCGATCATGTCGGCCTGATGCTCGCGCGCAGCGGCGAGGATGGTCTGCGCCGGCACCATGACGCCGAGGTCGATCACCTCGAAGTTGTTGCACTGCAGGACGACGCCGACGATGTTCTTGCCGATATCGTGCACATCGCCCTTCACCGTCGCCATGATGATCTTGCCCTTGGAGCTCGATCCTTCCGACTTTTCGGCCTCGATATAGGGCAGCAGATGCGCCACGGCCTTTTTCATCACCCGCGCCGATTTGACCACCTGGGGCAGGAACATCTTGCCGGCCCCGAACAGGTCGCCAACGACATTCATGCCGTCCATCAATGGCCCTTCGATGACATCGATAGGCCGGCCGCCGCTGTTGAACGCCTGCAGCCGCGCTTCCTCGGTATCCTCGACGACGAACGCATCGAGCCCCTTGACCAGCGCATGTTCGAGCCGCTGGGTCACCGGCAGCTCGCGCCACGCCTCGGTGGCCTTTTCGACAACGCTGCCGTCACCGCGAAACCGATCGGCGATCTCCAGCAAGCGATCGGTGGCGTCGGGGCGGCGATTGAGGACAACATCCTCGCAGGCCTCGCGCAGTTCGGGGTCGATGGCGTCATAGACATCCAGCTGCCCGGCATTGACAATTGCCATGTCGAGCCCGGCCGGGATCGCGTGGAACAGGAAAATCGAATGCATCGCGCGGCGCACCGGTTCATTGCCGCGGAACGAAAAACTCAGGTTCGACAGGCCGCCCGAAATATGGGCGTGCGGGCAACGCTTGCGGATCTCGCGGCATGCCTCGATGAAATCGACGCCGTAATTGTTGTGCTCCTCGATGCCCGTCGCCACGGCGAAGATATTGGGATCGAAAATGATGTCCTCGGGTGGAAAGCCGTTGGCGACTAACAGCTTGTAAGCGCGTTCGCAGATTTCGACCTTGCGGGCACCGGTATCGGCCTGGCCCTTTTCGTCGAATGCCATGACGACGACCGCCGCCCCATAGCGCTGTACCTTGGCGGCCTGTTCCAGAAATCCGGCTTCGCCTTCCTTCATGCTGATCGAATTGACGATCGGCTTGCCGGAAACGCACTTCAGCCCGGCTTCGATGACGCTCCATTTCGAACTGTCGACCATGATCGGGATACGCGCGATATCGGGCTCGGCAGCGATCAGCTTGAGGAATGTCGTCATGGCGTGATGGGCATCGAGCAGCCCTTCGTCCATGTTGACGTCAAGGATCTGCGCGCCGCTCTCGACCTGCTGGCGTGCAACTTCGACCGCGGCGGCATAATCGCCCGCCATGACCAGCTTCTTGAACCGGGCCGACCCGGTGACATTGGTGCGCTCGCCGATATTGACGAACGTCGAACTCGCATTTGAAGTCATGAAATCAGGCCGCAAGAATCATGGGGTCAAGCCCGGTCAATCGCGTGACAGCGGACAGCACGGGAATGGCGCGCGGCGGATAGGGCCGCACCGCGTCCGCGATGGCCTTGATGTGCGCCGGCGTGGTGCCGCAACAACCGCCGACGACGTTGATCAGCTTGTCCTTCGCCCATAGCTCGACAAGAGCACCTGTCGTGGCGGCGGCCTCATCATATTGGCCAAGATCATTGGGCAGGCCGGCGTTGGGATAGGCCATCACCAGCGTATCGGCGAGGCCCGCCAGCAGTTGCACATGCGGGCGCAGCAGATCGGCACCGAACGAACAATTGAGCCCGATCGTCAACGGCCGGGCATGGCGCACCGCATACCAGAAACTGTCGATCGCATGGCCCGAAAGGTTGCGCCCCGACATGTCGGTGATCGTCATCGACAGCATGATCGGAATTTCACTGCCGCGCCGGTCGCTTTCTTCCAGCACCGCCATGATCGCCGCCTTGGCGTTCAACGTGTCGAAGATGGTTTCAATGAGGATGAAATCGCAGCCGCCATCGATCAGCGCTTCGATCTGCTGGGCATAAACGCTCTTGACCTGGTCATAATCGACTTCGCGAAAGCCCGGATCATTGACCTTGGGGGACAGCGACAGCGTCTTGTTGGTGGGGCCCAGCGCACCGGCGACAAAGCGCGGCCGGCCATCCCTGGCCTGCGCCGCGTCCGCCAGCCGGCGGGCAATGCCAGCGGCGGCGAGGTTCAGATCGCGCACCAGATGTTCGGCGCCATAATCGGCCTGGCTGATCGTCGTCGATGAAAAGGTGTTGGTCGAAACTACATCCGACCCGGCATCGAGATAGCCTTGCGTGATCGCCACGATGATATCGGGCCGGGTCAGGCACAACATGTCGTTGTTGCCCTTCTGCTCGTGCGTCAACCCCAGCGTGCCGGCATAGTCGGCTTCCTGAAGGCCAAAGGTCTGGATCATGGTGCCCCAGGCGCCATCGGTGATCAGGATGCGTTTGGCGGCTTCGGCACGGAAACGGGCCGCAGCCTGACTTGGCGTGTTCATGCGGCTTCCTTCAACATCGGGCGCACACCCAGCATATGGCAGATCGCGTACGCGAGCTCCGCCCGGTTGAGCGTGTAGAAATGGAAATGCCGCACCCCGCCGGCATAAAGCCGCCGGCACAGTTCCGCCGCCACGCTCGCCGCCACCAGCTGCCGTGCCGCCGGCTTGTCGTCCAGCCCTTCGAACAGATGCGCCATCCACGCCGGCACATCGGTCGCACACGGCACCGCCATGCGCTTCAACTGGGCAAAGTTGCTCACCGGCAGGATGCCCGGCACCACTTCGGCGGTGATGCCCGCCGCCGCGACCTGGTCGCGGAAGCGGAAAAACGTATCGGGTTCAAAGAAGAACTGGGTGATCGCCCGCGAAGCCCCGGCATCGAGCTTGGCCTTGAAGGCATCGAGATCCTGCGCCAGGCTGCCGGCTTCGGGGTGCACCTCGGGATAGGCGCTGACCGAAATCTCGAAATCATGCAGGCGCTTCAAGCCGGCGACCAGTTCTGCCGCGCTGGCGTAACCATCCGCCCGCGCCTCGAACCGCCCGCCAACCACCGGCGGGTCGCCGCGCAGCGCGACGATATGGCGAACCCCGGCCTGCCAATAGGCATCGGCAATCGCGTCGATCTCGTCACGGCTGGCGTTGACACAGGTCAGGTGCGCCGCTGCCGGAATGGAGGTTTCCCGGGCAATCCGCGCCACCGTCGCATGGGTGCGTTCGCGCGTCGAACCGCCGGCGCCATAGGTCACCGAGACAAAGCGCGGGCTGAGCGGTTTCAGCGTTTCCACCGAATCCCACAATGTCGCTTCCATCGTTTCGGTCTTAGGCGGGAAAAATTCGAAACTGACCGCGATATCGCCAGGCAAATCGGCATAAAGCGGACTGTTGATGGCCCGCGCCGCCTCGGCCATCTGGTTGCGAGTCAGCCCCGCCACGGCATTGTTCATCACGCCACTCGCCTTTCACGCCCGGACCGCGCCGCGCGCGTTCCCAACCACAATGTCACGCCCAGCGCACCCGGCGCCGGCAGCGATGCCGCCACCTGCCCGGCCAGCCCGGCATCGCCCATCCAATCGACGACCTGCGCATTGCCAAAACCCAGTCGCACGTGGCGTTGCTGGCTGCGCAATTCCTCCCGGTCGTGCGCCGCGAAATCCACCACCAGCAGCCGGCCACCCGGTGCCAGCACCCGCGCTGCCTCGGCGATCACCGCTGCCGGGTCGTCGGCAAAATGCAGAACCTGGTGCAGCACAACCGTATCGACACTGCCATCATCGCGCGGCAAGGCATACATGTCGCCGCGTCGCACCTCTGCATGGGCCAGGCCGGTCGCTTCGATGCGCCCGCGCGCCAGTCGCAGCATTTCGGGGCTACGATCGATGCCCAGCGCGGTCGCGGCATGGCGCCCCAGCAATTCGATCATCCGCCCGGTGCCGGTGCCGACATCGACCAGCGCGCCCAGTTTCGCCGCATCCGCCAGCAATGCCGCTTCGATCGCGGCCTCGACTTCGCTTTCGGCGATATGCAGCGATCGTTCTCGGTCCCAATCAGCGGCATGAGCGGCAAACCAGGCATCGGCTGCCCCCGCCCGTTCCGCCCGTACCGCCGCCAGCGCGGCCTGATCGGCGGCGCCGACATCGGGAGCCAGCGCATCCATCGCGGCAAGCACCGGTCCGGTGATCGCCGCCTTGCCAAGCCGCACGAACACCCAGGCGCCTTCCTTGGCGCGGCGCACCAGCCCCGCGTCGGCGAGGATGCGAATATGGCGGGACACGCGCGGCTGGCTCTGCCCGAGCACGGCGGCGAGCTCGCCCACCGAAAGCTCCATGCGGCGGACAAGCAGCAGGATGCGAACCCGGCTAGGGTCAGCCAAAGCGCGAAACAGGGTCAGCAGCGCGTCCATCGCCAAGGGACATAAAGATATCTTTATATGTGTCAAGGCTGCTGCGACGAACGGTGACCCTCTCTCCTCGTCGACGCGAAAGCGTCGCTGACGGCTGCGAGGAGGGGCACGATTATTCTCGCTCCCAATCTCGCCGTGTCATCCCCACGAACCTACCGCCCAGCCCGGCCGAGTTCCGCACCAGCACATCGCGCAGCCGCGTCGTTGCCGCAATCTCCGCCAGCCCCTGGTCGGTGAACGCCAGCCGGCGATTCTCGATATCGCCCCAGACATGCTCGCTGAGCAGCGGGTTGGTCAGCGCCTGGGAAAAGGCGTCCATCGCCACCATCGCCATGATCAGATCGGGCAACGGGCCGTTGGTCTCGCGCGGCTCGGCGAACAGGCCAACATAGAATTCGACATTGTCGGGGTGGCCATACAATGCCGCCAGCCGCTGTGCCAGCGCATCGCGGCGCGCCTGTTCCGCCGGATCGTCGCTGTCCCCGACAATCTCGGCAAAGCTTTCCGCCCGCTCCATGTCCATCGCCGTGCGGTAATCATTATAGGTCGCGACATTGTTCAGCCGCGCCTGGTCGATCGCCGCGAGTTCGGCGCGCAGCAGAAAACTGGCGGAATTGCCCAGCCCCAGCGCTGCCGCCGGATTGGCCGAAATCTCGACAAAGCTCGTCGCCAACCCCGATGCGAGCAGCGCCGTGTTGTTGAGCAGCATGGCATTGCCCGGCACCGTCTGCCCGCCCCAGACCAGCGTTTCGGGCACCAGTGAATGCCAGCGATAGAGCAGGCTGAACTCCACCGTCATCCAGTTCGGCCGGTTCCATTTGGCGTGCCAGGCAACCTTGGGGTCGGCGCGTAGCTTGAACACCGATGTGTTGATATGGTTGATGTAATCCTCAACCACGATCTTGATGAACATCACGATGAGGATGTTGCGCGCCGTCTGGAAGACACGTTCATCGTCCCACAGCGGGTGACGATCCTCCAGCATCGCCGCCAGCCGGTTGTGTTCACGCAGGAACAGCGTGTTCATCATCGCGGTCTGCGGCGCCGCATTGACCCGGTCGCCGCCGACAGCGAACAGCGTCGCCCGCCCGGCCGGCGTTGCATGGTCGATGCCCAGCGGCGTATCGAGCAGCGACTTTCCCGCCGCATCGCAGAATTCCGGCTGCACCAGGCCGTCACTGCCGAACAGATAGGGCGAGAACGCCTCGCCAGCGATGGTCTGCGTCTTCAGCCGGCCACGACTGCCGGCGCTTTCGGATTTCAGGCGCAGCACGGCGGTCTGGCTCTCGGTGCGGCCATATAGCGGGCTCATGTCGATTTCATGGTTCGACGTGGTGCGCCGCCGGTCGGTTTCGGCATCGATGTTGGAAATCCGGGTGCGGATGAAGCCATCGGTCAGATATTGCGCAAAGGCCGGGAACAGCCCGGTCGATTTCGGGCACAGCCGCTGCCGTGCCCCCGGCGGCCGCGCAAACAGCGCCGCCACATCGACAATCGGCGGCCGCCGCGTGCCCATCGCCTCGATCGCCGGATAAGGCTTGGCCGGCAACAGCCGCGCATTATAGGTCCGATCGGTCAGTCCGCTCCAGCTGATATAGTCGTGGCGGGTACTCCACGGGTGCGGGCGGTTACGCACCCGGTTGACGATGCGATTTATCAAGAACTGATTAACGTCGTCATGCCCGACGATATTGGTCAACGCTTCCAATGCAATCGATTCCAGCGACAAACCCATGACGATCTCCCCACCGACTGATTATGAGGTCAATTTATCATGTTCGGTGCAGCCTGTCTTGTCGTGACAACTTGCCCAGCCGCCAATCGATCCTTGTGCGTGACAATCATCATTCAGCGCAGCAGTCGCGTCTTGCCGCTGGTCGCGCGCAAATCCTTGTGCAAAAAGGCCTGTCATGCGTCGATTGCCCCCCTCCGCCCTGATCCTGCTGCTTGCGCTGGGTGCCTGTGCCACGCCGCGTGCCGGCGGGCTTGAAGTTGCCGAGGCCGACCGGTGGGAAAAATCCAACCGCGAAATCTATGCGTTCAATAAAAAACTCGACAAGAATGTCCTGAAACCCACCGCGCGCGTCTATCGCACCGTTGTTCCGACCGCGGCGCGCCACGGCATCACCAACGTCTATGGCAATTATGGCGAGCCGGCGAGTTTCATGAACGCGCTGCTGCAGGGCAAGATCAAACAGGCGTTCCGCACCCTCGACCGCTTCCTGATCAATTCCACGCTCGGCGTAGGCGGCCTTGCCGACAACGCCACCGGCCTTGGCCGCCCCGAAGAATCCGAAGACTGGGGCCAGACGTTTGCCACCTGGGGCATCGAATCCGGGCCCTATGTCATGCTGCCGCTATTCGGCCCGTCGACGCTGCGAGATGGCTTCGGCCTCGCATTCGATTTCGTCATCGACCCGGCCGATTTTGCGCGCAACGCCGCCTTCAGCCCCAGCTGGGTCTGGCGCGGCGGCCAGATCGCGGTGCGCATCGTCAACCTGCGCGACCGGGTCAGCGAGCAAGGTGGCGACGCCATCCTCGCCGACAGCCTTGACGAATATACGCTGATCAAATCGGCCTATCTGCAAAGCCGCCGCAACGCCATTTGGGATGGCAACCCGCCGCTGACGCCTGAGGAAATAGAGGAGGCAAACGAACCCGCCAGCGAGCCGGCAGTTGCGACCCCGGCTACAGACGTACCGGCTAACGAGACGCCACCGCCGAAATAAGCGGCACCAGCGGCGCCATCGCGCCAAACGCCGGTTCCTCCTCCTGCACCAGCGGCGCCAGCCCGAAGCCAGCCGTGCGCACCATCGCCGCGCTGTCGCGATCAAGATGGCAACCGACGCCGACGACGCGTTGCAGCGGCGTCAACCGCCGCTGCCAGCGCTGGCGGCCGGCATCCTCGCTCAGCACATGTTCGAGGAACAGGAACTGGCCGCCCGGGCGCAGCACCCGGCGGATTTCGGCCAGCACCTGCGGCACGTCCTGCACGCTGCACAAAGTCAGGCAGGTCACCACCGTGTCGAAACTCGCATCGCCGAACGGTAGCCGTTCTCCCGCCCCCGGCACCGATGTGACCGGCACCGGGCTCGTCGCCAACCGCCCGGCGGCGCGCTTGTTCATGCCCTCCGATGGCTCCACCACGGTCAGCCGCGTCACCTTGGCCGGATCATAGAACGGCAGAGTCGCGCCGCTGCCGAAGCCGATTTCCAGCACCTCCCCAACCGCCTGGCCGACCAGCGCCGCGCGCCGCGCCTCGATGCGCGGATGCCCCAGCGTGCGATCGAGCAGCCATGGAAAGATGCGCTCGCTGTAAATACCCATGATGGTGTCCCCCCTACTCGCAGCATGGTCCCGGCTTCCCCCCGCCGCAAGGCTGGGCTAGGTTGCGGCCATGCGTTTCATGCCGCTCATCCTCGCAGCGTTCGTCCTTGCCGCCTGCGGCAAGGACCCCGACGCCCGCACCACCAAGGCCGAAAGCAACCTTGCCGCCAAGGCGGTCGCCGATGTCGATGCGGCGATGGCGGATGCGAACAAGGCCAAACCGCCGACGCCAGCGCCCTAGCCCCGCGCCGGAAGGAACCGGCTGTTGCGCAAAAGCCCGGCCGAGACCAGCGAGACCAGCACGCCGACCGGCAGGATTTCGGCAAAGGTCATCGGCATCCGGTAGAGCGGGTTGGCATATTGCCGCTGGAAGGTCGCCATTTCGGCGGTGAAGGCCGCCATCTCGGCCACATTCGCCCCGGCGGCGCGTTTCTGGTCAATGAGCAGGCGGGCATAATCGGCGCCGAAATCCATACCGGTAACAGCCAGCACCGATTCCCAGGTCAGCACATAGAACAGCCCGGCGATCGCGCTGATCGCCAGCCCCAGCCCCAGGGCCGGCCAGAAGCGGATGACCCCGCCGAGGTTGTGGTCACGGTGCCGCTTGATGCCGGCAAAAACCAGGCTGAGCGCCACCAGCATCGTCGTGTACCCGATGACCATGCCGTATTTTTCGGGCGGATGGTCGGCGAGTCGCACCGAAATGAAAAAAGTCGGAATGGCGATGACGATGCCGGCGGTCAGGCCGTAACGAATGATGATCTGGCGCATGGTGGTCCCCTGTTGTGGTGGCGCCATCAACCGCGCGAACGGGGGGTAATGCAATCGCCCGAAAGGGTGATTTGGGGGGATTCACCCGGAATTTTTGCGCCGCTACTGCTGTCGTCCCCTACCCCATGATCCCCAGTTCGCGCGCCCGGTTGATCGCATCCGTCCGCCGCCGTGCGCCAAGTTTCTCGAACAGTCGCGCCACATGCGTCTTCACCGTGTTCGGCGACACGCCCAGCTCCGCTGCAATCTCCTTGTTCGATCGTCCCGCTGCCAGTTCGTGCAGCACCGCCAGTTCGCGCTGGCTGATGCCCAGCGCAGCCAGCGCCTGCGGGTTGCCATCGAACGGCCGCGGCCGCGGCCGCAGCACCCGCACCCCCAGCCAGACGCCCAGCCCGAGGAACACCAGCGCCACCAGCGTGATATAAAGCGCCCCCGGATACACCCGCGCCAGCCGCTGGTAATCCAGCCATTGCAGCGCCAGCATCCCCGCCGCCAGCAGCGCACCATAGATGACGGCCTGCCGCGCCATCAGCCGCTCTCGAGCAGCCCCAGGCTGCCCAACCCCAAAGCCTGCCGCGCCGGGCGTTCGGCCATCACCGCGAACATTTCATCGCCGCGATCGGTGCGTTCGACGTTCATCGAGGCAAAGATCGCCATCAAGACGCCCGACAGCGCATAAAGCCGGTAGTCGCGCCACCCCGCCGCCCGGTCCACCACCACCCCGCGCGCCGCCAGTGCTGCCAGATAGGCATCGAACAGCGCCGGTTCCGCCGCCGCCCGCGCCGCCGGGTCGGCCATGCTGGTGCCGATCAGATAGGCGAGGTCGGCGAACGGGCAACCAACGCCAACCGTTTGCCAGTCGACGACGAACAGCCCGCCGTCCGGCGCGAACAACAGGTTATCGAGCCGGAAATCGCCGTGCACGACACTCGACGCGCTGCGCGGCCAACCAAGAAACGCCGTAATGTTCGCCGCCAGCGCCCGCGCCAGCGCGATCACCTCCGGCGCCAGCCGCGCCGCATAACGCTCGGCGAAGCCCTCCGCCAAGCCGGGCAGCGCCGCCTCCACCAGCGCGCTGCTGTCCCGCGCCAGCCAGGGGTGGCGGTCGGCGATATCGCTGTTCCAGAACGGCGCGTGCAACGCCGCCAGCTGCGCAATCGCCGGCCGCAACTGCGCGACATTGGCCCCCGCCAACTGGTCGGCCTGCACCGCCGGCGCGCAATCCCCCAGCAGCAGCGCAAAATCCTGGCCATCGGCGGCGATTTCGGCGTGGTGGCAGACCGGCCGCGACACGGCACTGTGGCGCGCCAGATCGGAATACCAGCGCACTTCCTTGCCGTAATTGTCCAGCGCGGCGGCAATCGCCCGGCTGCGCGCGTCATGGCTGGGGCATTTCGCGACGATTGTCGCCGGCCCGACATGGCGCTGCCAATCCAGCGCCAGCCGGAAACTGTCGCACATCTGCCCGGTGCCCAACGGCGTCGCCGAAAACCCGCGCAGCGTACCCGCCGGCGCTGCCAGCACCTGTTCCAACCAGGCATGGCTGAAATCGGCCGGGCGGGTGGGGATCATGGTGCACCGTCCAGCAGCCCGGCAAAGCCGCTCGGCGCGTGCGGCCCGAGCAGCAATTGTTCGAGCACGCCGGAGCCGCGATGTTCGGCGCCATCCCACGTCAGCCAGGCATCGGACAGTGCCTGAATGTGCAGATTGCCCGGCGCCCGGTCGTCGAGATCGGCCAGCGTGATGCTGTCATGCGCCACGGCCAGCGCGCCATGGTCCATACCATGCCCCCAGGCCGGGTGGGTATAGCCCAGCCCGTGCATGTAGAAATGCACCCCGTTCGGTTTCAACCGCAACGCGCCGCGCGGGCCCAGCCCGATGCGCAACTCCGCCAGCCGGCGACTGCCGGGCGCATAGTTCAGCGCCAGTTGGACATCATCGACATCGACAGCGTCACCGCCGACCGCCGCCACCACGGCGCGGCGGTTCCACGGCAGCCCGGCGGAATCGTCATTGGTGTGGGCGAACACAGCATGGCCGGGGAAGTTGCATGGCGCCCACAGCCAGAAGAACTGCGCAAAATTGCCCTGCGGCGGCGGTTGCGGTTCCGGCGCGCCGACCGGGCGAATGCCCCAGCTGCGATCACGCGTGCCGAGTCCGCCAGCCATGGCCACCGGGCCGTCCGGCGTGTGGATCGTCCCCGTCCAGCCGCCATTCTGCGTCATCCGCGTATAGTCCATGAACAACCGCGTGCCATTGCGCCGGGTGAAACGCGGTTCCTCGACCGGCGCGTGGCGCGCGGTGAACACCAGGTCGGCGGCGATGCCGCTGTCATTGCCCGCCAGTACCAGCCGCAGTTGCTGCAACGCCGCCACGATCTCGATGCGGATCGGTCCGACGGCCAGGTCGAGCCGTTCGCCGGCCACGATATGCCGTGAGGCGCGCACATTGTGCTGCAACCCGCCGATGACCAGCGAAAACGCCGCATCGACAATGCCGAGCTGCGGATAAAAGCCCATGGCGGCGGCAAAGAAGACGGCGCCATCGGCGCTGCTGCCGTTGAAGAAATAGCGATCATAGAAATTGCGATCGCCGCCGGCAAAGGCGATCGGTTCCGGCGTCTGGTGCACCGGATAATCATCGGCTTTGGTCAACATTGCGGCTCTCCCCGCGCCAGTCTGGCGAAATCGGGAACTCACCGCCAGACGGAAATATGGCAGGGGCGCTGCACCCAAGAAAAAGGGGCCGCCGCTTGCGCGACAGCCCCTGATTTTCGAAGCCTTGGAAAGCCGGACTTAGAAGTCCATGCCGCCCATGCCGCCCATGCCGCCGCCGGGCATGCCGCCGCCGCCCTTGTCGTCGGCCGGCATTTCGGTGATCGCGGCTTCCGTCGTGATCAGCAGCGATGCGACCGAAGCGGCATCCTGCAACGCCGTGCGAACCACCTTGGTCGGGTCGATGACGCCGGCAGCAACCAGATTCTCGTAGACATCGGTCTGCGCATTGAAGCCGATCTTGTCGTCATTGCCGTCGAGCAGCTTGCCCGAGACAACAGCGCCGTCATGGCCGGCATTCGCCGCAATCTGGCGAACCGGGGCGAACAGCGCGCGGCGAACGATATCGACACCGCGGGTCTGGTCGTCGTTGCTGCCCTTCAGGCCTTCAAGGGCCTTGGTGGCATACAACAGCGCCGTGCCGCCGCCGGGGACGATGCCTTCTTCAACGGCTGCGCGCGTGGCGTGCAGGGCATCGTCAACGCGATCCTTGCGCTCCTTGACTTCGACTTCGGTCGAACCGCCGACCTTGATGACCGCAACACCGCCGGCCAGCTTGGCAAGACGCTCCTGGAGCTTTTCCTTGTCATAGTCGCTGGTGGTGATTTCGATCTGGGCGCGGATCTGTTCGACACGGCCCTTGATGCTGTCGGCTTCGCCGGCGCCATCGATGATGGTCGTGTTGTCCTTGTCGATGGTGACGCGCTTGGCGACACCGAGCATCGGCAGGGTGACGTTTTCGAGCTTGATGCCGAGGTCTTCGGAAATCATTTCGCCCTTGGTCAGGACGGCGATGTCTTCCAGCATGGCCTTGCGGCGATCACCGAAGCCCGGTGCCTTGACGGCAGCGACCTTGAGGCCGCCGCGCAGCTTGTTGACCACCAGGGTGGCCAGCGCTTCGCCTTCGACGTCTTCGGCGATGATCAGCAGCGGGCGGCCCGACTGGACCACCGCTTCGAGCACCGGCAACAGCGCCTGCAGGTTCGACAGCTTCTTTTCGTGGATCAGGATGTAGGGCGATTCGAGATCGACCTGCATCTTTTCCGGGTTGGTGATGAAGTAAGGCGACAGGTAACCGCGGTCGAACTGCATCCCTTCGACGACTTCCAGCTCGGACTCCATGCCCTTGGCTTCTTCGACGGTGATCACGCCTTCCTTGCCGACCTTTTCCATGGCCTTGGCGATCATGTCACCGATTTCGCTCTCGCCATTGGCCGAGATGGTGCCGACCTGGGCGATTTCAGACGTGCCGGCAACCGGCTTGGAACGCGCCTTGAGATCTGCAACGACCTTGCCGACGGCGAGATCGATGCCGCGCTTCAAGTCCATCGGGTTCATGCCGGCGGCAACCGACTTCATGCCTTCGCGGACGATGGCCTGGGCCAGCACAGTGGCAGTGGTGGTGCCGTCGCCGGCAACATCATTGGTCTTGGAAGCAACTTCGCGCACCATCTGGGCGCCGAGGTTTTCGAACTTGTCCTTGAGTTCGATTTCCTTGGCGACGGTGACGCCGTCCTTGGTGATGCGGGGAGCGCCGAAGCTCTTTTCGATGACGACGTTGCGGCCCTTGGGACCCAGCGTCACCTTGACGGCGTCTGCAAGAATATCGACGCCGCGCAGAATGCGCTCACGCGCGTCGCGGCCGAACTTTACGTCTTTGGCTGCCATGATTGATTTCCTTCGTTTATGATTGGATATTCAGCGTCTTGGATTAACCAAGAATGCCCAAAATATCGCTTTCCTTCATGATGATCAGGTCTTCGCCGCCAACCTTGACCTCGGTGCCCGACCATTTGCCGAACAGGATCTTGTCGCCGGCCTTCACCTCGAGCGGGTGAACCGTGCCATCATCGCCGCGTGCGCCGGTGCCAACGGAGACGACTTCGCCTTCCTGCGGCTTTTCCTTCGCCGTATCGGGAATGATGATCCCGCCGGCGGTCTTTTCTTCAGCTTCGACGCGGCGCACGAGCACCCGGTCGTGGAGCGGACGGAATGTCATATTCTTCCCTCATTCTGGTTTGATTCTGGCGCTTGGCACTCACATTGCATGAGTGCCAACAGCGAGGCGGCATATGTGCCTGCGCACCCGGAAGGTCAAGGCAGCGTCGCGGAAAATTCACACAGTTGCTTCTCCCACCGCCCCGGCGAAGCCGAGAGTGGGGAGGGTCGGGGTGGGGGCTT
>JBMOGO010000064.1:0-18090 GCA_049318305.1 Polymorphobacter sp. | reverse complement strand
AACGGCCTGAACGTCGGCCGCAACCCGGCGGAAACGCTGCGCATCCTCGACGCGCTGCAGACCGATGAGCTGTGCCCCTGCAACTGGCAGGGCGGCGAAGAGGTCCTCAAGCCCGCCGCCTGACGGCGGCGAGCAAGCGAAGCTTGCGCGCCGACTCGTCAAAGGCCGGCCAGCGGGGCGGTGGTCCTTCGGGACCACCGAACCCGTCCGACGCCAGCGCGGGCTTTGCCCGCGCCCTGTTAGCCCACGAACCCGAACAGACCCTCTCCCCGACCGGGAGAGGGGAAAGGATTTGTCATGCTCTTTTCCGAACTCGCCAAGACGCTGCCCGATTATGCCAAGGACCAGCGCCTCAATGTCTCCAGCCTGCTCGCCGAGCAACTGCTCACCGACCAGCAAAAGTGGGGCACCCTGGTCGCCGTGGCACACGCCTGCGCCTACAAGCCGGTGATTAACGCGATCGAGCTCGAAGCCGCCGACAAGCTGACCCCCGAAGCGATGAACGCCGCCAAGGCCGCGGCCTCGGTAATGGCGATGAACAACATCTATTATCGCTTCGTCCACCTCGCCTCGCGGCCGGACTACAAGACCATGCCAGCGAAATTGCGCATGAACGTCATCGGCGCGCCGGGCATCGACAAGGCCGATTTCGAACTGTTCAGCCTCGCCGTCTCGGCCATCAACGGCTGCGGCATGTGCATCGATTCGCATGACAAGGTGCTCGCCCAGCACAATGTCGGCGCCGACAAGATCCAGGCCAGCGTCCGTATCGCCGCTGTCGTCCACGCTGTCGCCCGCACGCTGCAGGCGCTGTAATTACCGCTCCGGCAGCGGCGGCACCGTATCACTGACGGTGCCGCCGTCGCGCGCCAGCCCGGCACGGGCCTTGACCGGTACCGCCGGATCGACGGGCACCGCCGGGTCCTGCGCCAGCTCCGCCGCTTCGGCCCTGGAAAAATCCTGCCAGCGGTCGATGTCGATGCTGCGATCGCCTTTCAGCGCCTTGCGGACCGCTTCGCCCTGGGTGGCGGGCGCCGACGGCTTTTCGGCTTCGGTCATCATGATTCCCCTGTCGTGCCGCCAGAAACACACATCGGCAATTTCATAATCGGTCGGCTGCTCGCCGGTTCCATCGGCAGTTTCGCGGGTCGGTTGGTTTCTCGTCTCGTTCATGGCGCGCACAACTCGTCTTTTCTGCCTGCGCAGCTGGAACGCTGCACCCCGCAGCAGCGTTGCATCGCTGTCTGGCGCATCGCTGCGAAGCCGGGTAAACTGCTCTGAAATAACGACAGGCCGTGGCCCGGCCGGACGGAGACCCGCATGGCGCTCATCGCCTATCTCGATTCGATCAAGTCGCGCGATCCGGCGCCGCGTTCGCGCTGGGAAGTGCTGACCTACCCCGGCGTGCTGGCGCTCGGCATGCACCGGATCGCCCATGCGCTGTTCAACGCCCGGCTGTTCCTTGTCGCGCGCATCGTCAACCATCTGTCGCGGTTTTTCACCGCCATCGACATCCACCCCGGCGCCGTCATCGGCCGCAATTTCTTCATCGATCACGGCTTTGTCGTCATCGGTGAAACCGCCGTCATCGGCGACAATGTCACTATTTATCAATGCGTCACATTGGGCGGGACCGACCCGGCCAATGGCATTGCCGGCAAACGCCACCCGACTCTGGAAGACGGCGTCATCATCGGATCCGGCGCGCAAGTGCTGGGCCCGATCACCGTTGGCCGCCGCGCGCGTGTGGGGGCCAACGCCGTTGTCACCCGCGACGTCCCCGAAGGCGCAACAATGGTCGGCATTCCGGCCAAGGCCGTACCGGTCGATGCCGGCGACTATGCCAAGCCGTTCATGCCCTATGGCACGCCGTGCAGCCAGAAATACGACCCGGAAACGCAAAAGCTCGAACTGCTGCGCTGTGAGGTCGAGGCATTGCGCGCCCGGGTCAACGCGTTGACCGATGACGACAAGCAGCGTTCGGCCTGAGGCGACCCCAGCGTTGGAGAATGTTTCGCCCCTGCGGCCGCCGTCGCAAATCGCCTTCAACCGGCTGGAACTCGATCGCATCCTCTCACTATATGGCCGCATGGTCGCCGCCGGTCATTGGCGTGACTATGCCATCGACCTGGGCGCGAAAACCGCCAGCTTTTCCGCCTTTCGCCGCGCCGCCGAAAATCCCGAAATCCGTATCGTCAAAGACCCGGCGCTGCGCCTGAAACAGGGCGAATGGGTGTTGTATGGCGAAGGCGGCGTCGTTCTGAAGCGCGGCCATGATCTCGCCGGCGTGCTGGCGCCGATCGAACGCCGGCTGGTCAAGCTGGTCGAGGCGTAAACCGCCCTACAGCGACTCCAGCGCCCCGGTCACGACATTGACCACCGGCAGGCCGGCAATCACCGCAAGCCGCGCGTCGCCGGTCAGATACGACAGACTGCCCTGCGCGTCGCGGCTTTCGCGAAAGCGTGACGCAGTGAACGCCTGCGCCACGCTCAACCCTGGCAACGACGCCGGCCGCACATCCTCCCGCACGAAAAACGCGTTCAGCCCGGTCGAATTGGTGCCGACCAGCGCATAGCCGGCGCCATCGGCCCAATGCGCAAACGCCGCTAGCGAGGCGCCGAAATACAGGTTGGAACTGTGCGCCCGGCCACGCACGAAACTATCGTCGCGCGGCACGGAAATCGCGCGTTCGGCGCCGAATACGGCGTTGTATTCCACGACCACGATACGCGGCCGCACTACGCTGATCGCCGACAGCACCCAATAATCCATGCCGTCGATATCGACCGACAACAGCCCGATATCCGGCCCGAAACCGCTGCGTGCCAGCAGGTCGTCGATGTTATCGGCATCGATGAACCCCGCACAGGCCTGCAGATCATGCTGCCAGAACCAGGGGAATGCCCGCAGCCGCGCCATGTTGTCGGCGCTGCCATCGATGACAAAACCGCGCCAATTGTCCTTGACCATCAGGAAGCGGCAATTGGATTCTGAAAAATCCTCGACGCCGAATTCGATGAAGCAATCATCGGCAATCGGCACTTCGGCGATCAAGCGCTGGATGATGCCGTCATCGCCCCATTGCGAAAACACCTTGAACTCGTGAGCCGCCAGCGGCGCAGCCGGCCGCGCGCGGTTCAGTTCGGCCAGAATGCGCCCCTGGTTGACCAGGATCGAAACGTCGGAAAGTTCCGCCTGCGCCAGCCGCGCGGCGGCCTTTGACACGCGGCGCCGCAGCCCGGCGAACAGCGCCACGATGCTGACCTAGCGTCCGCCGCCCAGCGCCACGGCGCCCTGCGCCGCGCCGGTATCGGGCACCAGCTCACCGGTGCGATCGCTGATCTCGGCAAAGCGCGCCGCGATCGTCTCGGCGTTCATGTCCTCGGGCGCGACATGAATCCCCTGCGTCAGCGTCACATAGCTGCGTTCGAACCCGCCACCGCCGGCATTGATGACGGCGTTGGTCGGCGCATCTTCGCTGACCAGGAAAATCGCCGCCGGCACCACGGTTTCCGGGCCCATCTTGGCGAGCAGTTCGGGGGGCAGCACATCCTCGGTCATCCGGGTCGCCGCCAGCGGTGCCACGGTGTTGCACTTGACGTTGTACTTGGCGCCTTCCAGCACGAGCGTCTTCATCAGGCCCACAAGGCCCAGCTTTGCAGCGCCATAATTGGCCTGGCCGAAATTGCCGTACAGACCGGTCGACGAGGTGGTCATCAAAATGCGGCCATAGGCCTGTTCGCGCATGATTTCCCACACCGCCTTGGTGCAGATGACGCTGCCCATCAGGTGCACATCGAGCACCTGGCGGAAATCGTCATGGCTCATCTTGATGAAGGTCTTGTCGCGCAGAATCCCGGCATTGTTGATCAGGATGTCGATGCGGCCCCAGCGCTCCTTGACGAACGCCACCATCTTTTCAACCGCGGCGGCATCGGTCACGCTGGCGCCATTGGCCATGGCTTCGCCGCCGGCGGCGATGATTTCATCGACCACCGTCTGCGCAGCCGACAGCGAGCTGCCCGAGCCATCACGAGCGCCGCCAAGGTCGTTCACGACAACCTTGGCACCGCGGCGGGCGAGTTCGAGCGCATAGGCGCGGCCCAGGCCACCCCCTGCCCCGGTAACGATGGCAACACGATCATCAAAACGCAGAGTCATTGAAAAAACAGCCCCTATGGTCTCAGGCTCGCCTCTAGCCGGTGTTGACGCCGAGGCAAAGGGTGGTTGTGCGCGACTTGTTTCCTCCCCGCAGGAAAGAGATCACGCCGGCACCGGCTCCGCATCGAGCGCATAGCCCGCCGAGCGCACGGTGCGAATCACATCAGGCAGTTCGGTACCGCCGGCAGTGGCGTTCACTGCCTTGCGCAGCCGGCGGATGTGCACATCGACGGTGCGCTGCTCGACATAGACATCGCGCCCCCAGACCGCATCGAGCAGTTGCTCGCGCGAAAACACCCGGCCCGGATGTTCGAGGAAATGCCGCAACAGCCGGAATTCCGTCGGCCCCAGCGACACCGACGCGCCATCGCGCGTCACCTTGTGCGCCGATGTGTCCATGCTGATCCCAGCATAATCGAGATTGCCGCCCGATAGTGCCGGCCGCAGCCGCCGCAGCACGGCGCGCACCCGCGCCACCAGTTCGCGCGGCGAAAACGGCTTGGTGACATAGTCATCGGCGCCGGTTTCCAGCCCGCGAATGCGGTCGGCTTCCTCCGCCCGCGCGGTCAGCATGACGATCGGCAGATTGGCAGTGGCGGGGGCGCGGCGCAGGCGGCGGCAAACCTCGATTCCCGACAGGTTGGCGATCATCCAGTCGAGGATGACAAGGTCGGGCTTGTCCTCTTGCGCCAGCACCAGCGCTTCCTCGCCGTCACCGGTTCGGATGACGTCGAAACCTTCTTTTTCCAGGTTATAGCTGACCAGCTCGACTAGGCTGGCATCGTCTTCAACCAACAGGATCTTGGGGCGCATCGTCACGTCTCCGGTTGCAAGCGGTTCAGTTTTGGGTGGGGCGGTGGTGGAACATCGAAGTGTCGTCGGTCTTGGGGCGATCGATGATGTGCTCGCCTGTGACGGCGAAATGCACCATCTCCCCCACCGACGTGGCGTGGTCGCCGATCCGTTCGAGGTTTTTCGCTACGAACAGCAGGTGCGTCGATGGCGTGATGTACTGCGGATTTTCCATCATGAAGGTCAGCAGGCTGCGGAACAGGCTGTTGTAGAAATCATCGACGCGCTGGTCGCTGTCGCACACGGCGCGGGCCAGCGCCGCATCGCGATCGACAAAGGCGTCGAGTACGTCCTTGATCATGCCGATCACGGCGCGCGCCATTTCCGGCACGATGATCGCCGGCTCGATCGGGTGGGCCTGCGCCATCGCCGATGCGCGCTTGGCGATGTTCTTGGCATAATCGCCGATGCGTTCGAGCACGCCGGCGATCTTCAGCGCGGCGACAATCTCGCGCAAATCGCTGGCCAGCGGCGCGCGCAGCGCGATGATCCGCACCGCCAGCGCCTCGGCTTCGGCCTCCAGCGCGTCGATGCGCTTGTCCTGTTCGACAACGATCATCGCTGCGTCGATATTGCGTGTCACCAGCGCATCGACGGCATCGGCGATCTGCGCCTCGCACAGCCCGCCCATGCGGGTGATGATCGCCCTCAACTGGGCAATGTCCTCGTCGAACGACTTGACGGTATGGGCGCTGTTATCTGCCATTTTATGTCCTAGCCGTACCGGCCGGTGATGTAATCCTTGGTGCGGGCCTGCACGGGATTGGTGAAGATGACCGATGTGTCGCCATATTCGACCATCGCGCCCAAATGAAAAAACGCCGTTTTCTGGCTGACCCGCGCCGCCTGCTGCATGTTGTGCGTGACGATGACGATGGCATGGCGGCCGCGCAGATCGTCGATCAGTTCCTCGATCTTGGCGGTCGCGATCGGGTCGAGCGCCGAACAGGGTTCGTCCATCAAGATGACTTCGGGATCCACGGCGATGGCGCGCGCGATGCACAGCCGCTGCTGCTGCCCGCCCGACAATGCGGTGCCGCTTTCGCCCAGCCGGTCCTTGACTTCGTCCCACAGCCCGGCACGGCGCAGCGCGCTTTCGACAATGGTATCCAGGTCGGCGCGGCTGGCGGCAAGGCCATGGATGCGTGGCCCATAGGCGATGTTCTCGTAAATCGATTTGGGGAAGGGGTTGGGTTTCTGGAAAACCATCCCGACCCGGGCGCGCAACTGCACCACGTCCATGTCGGCGGCGTGGATGTCGCGGCCATCGATGCGGATATCGCCGAACACCCGCGCCCCGGCAATGGTGTCGTTCATGCGGTTGAAACAGCGCAGGAACGTTGATTTGCCGCACCCCGAGGGCCCGATCAGCGCCGTCACATCGCTGCGGCTGATATCGATGGAGACATTCTTCAACGCCTGCTTGGCGCCATAGAACACGTTGACGTCGCGCGCCGTCATCTTGGCGGGGGTGGGGGGAGTCACTGCGACCTCTCATATTTGTTGCGCAGCCAGATCGCGGCGCCGTTCATCAGCAGCAGCACGACCAGCAGCACGATGATCGCCGCCGAGGTTTTTTCGACAAAGCCGCGCTGCACATCGTCCGACCAGAGGAAAACCTGCACCGGCAGCACCGTCGCCGGTGAGGCCAGCCCATGCGGCGTATCGGTGACAAAGGCGCGCATGCCGATCAGCAGCAGCGGCGCGGTTTCGCCCAGCGCGCGCGAAATGCCGATGATCGTGCCGGTCATGATGCCGGGCAACGCCAGCGGCAGCACGTGCTGGAACACCACCTGGATGGGCGACGCCCCCACCCCCAGTGCCGCATCGCGGATCGACGGGGGCACTGCCTGGATGGCGACCCGCGCCGAAATCACGATGACCGGCAGCGTCATCAAGGCCAGCGTCAAGCCGCCGACCAGCGGCGCCGAGCGAGGCATGTTGAAGAAATTCAGGAAAACCGCCAGCCCGAGCAGGCCGAAGATAATCGACGGCACCGCCGCCAGATTGTTGATCGACACTTCGATGAGATCGGTCCAGCGGCTGCGCCCGGCGAATTCCTCTAGCCAGATCGCCGCGCAGACGCCGATCGGAAAGGCGATGGCAATGGTGACGAACAGCGTCAGTAGTGACCCCAGCGCCGCACCCCAGATGCCGGCGAGTTCGGGATTGGTCGAATCGGCGCCGGTCATGAACGGCAGGTTGAAGCCGGTGCGCAGCCGACCCTGCGATTTCAGCTGGCGGTAATCGGCGATGTCGGCATCGCTGACCCCGCGCGAAATCGCCGGTGCGGCCAGGTCGAACTTGCCCTTGGCAAGCAGGTCGATGCTGCTTTTCACCGGCACCCACACCGGCCGCGTGGTGCCGATGACCGCCGGCTGCTTTTTGGCGAGCGTGCGCAACCCGGTCCAGGCGCCTTCGCTTACGACATCGCCGCGGGTGCCCAGCGCCGCGGATGACCGCTGCATCAGCGCGGTGAAATCACCGGCGGCCACCACTGCGGGATCGAACATCACCTCCACCCGGACTTCGCTGTTCCGGAACCCCGACGCGCCGTCGCGCACGATGGTGAACAGCAGGAACGCCAGGAACAGCCCGGCCAGGCTGAGCGCTGCCAGCCCGGCATATTTGAACAATCGCTCCCGGCGATAGCGCACCGCGACGCGCGCACCCATCGCCGCTGACCCCCAATCGGTCGGGCTGCGCTGCGGGCGGGAAGGCGCGGGCCGTGTCGCCATCACTCATAGGCCTCGCGGTATTTGCGCACCACCGACAGGGCGTAGATGTTGAGCAACAGGGTGATGCCGAACAGCACCAGCCCCAGCGCGAACGCCGACAGCGTCTTGGGAGAATCGAACTCCTGGTCGCCGGTCAGCAGCGCGACAATCTGCGCCGTCACTGTCGTCACGCTGTCGAACGGGTTGGCGGTCAGGTTCGCCGCCAGCCCGGCCGCCATGACGACGATCATGGTTTCGCCGATCGCCCGGCTGACCGCGAGCAGCACGCCGCCGACAATGCCGGGCAACGCCGCCGGCACCAGCACCTTGCGCACCGTTTCCGATACCGTCGCGCCCATCGCCAGACTGCCGTCGCGCATGTCCTGCGGCACCGCCATCAGCGCGTCATCTGCCATCGACGACACGAACGGGATGATCATGATGCCCATCACGCCGCCCGCCGCCAGCGCGCTTTCGGCCGACGCATTGGCCATGCCGAGGCTGACGGCGAAATCGCGCACCGCCGGTGCCACCGTCAGCGCCGCGAAAAACCCGTAGACCACCGTCGGAATGCCGGCGAGCAGCTCGAGCATCGGTTTCAGCGCCCGCCGCACCCGCGCATCGGCATATTGGGTCAGATAGATCGCCGCCATCAAACCCAGCGGAATCGCCACTATCATCGCGATGATGGCGCCGATGAAGATGGTGCCCCAGAACAGCGGCAGCGCCCCGAACGACCCCGACGATCCGACCTGGTCCGCCCGGATCGCCGTCTGCGGTGACCAGTTGGTGCCGAACAGGAATTCCAGCGGCGACACGCTTTCGAAAAACCGCAGCGATTCAAAGATCAATGACAGGACGATGCCGAAGGTCGTCAATATGGCAACCGTGGAGGCCAGGATCAGCCCCCATTGCACCACGCGCTCCACCAGGTTGCGCGCCCGAAAATCCGGCCGCAGCCGCGAAAACGCCCACACCCCGCCGACCGCGAACAGCGCCAGCGCCGCGGCACCCGCCGCCAGATTGCCATTGCTGCGCGTCGCCCGGTACAGCGGTACCAGCGCCGGTGCCGCCAGGTTGAAGGCGGTTTCCACCTCGCCGGCCGCCAGCCCGCGCACTTCGTTCATGAACACGGATTTATCCAGAGCCGCCACCGGCCGCGCCGCCGCCGGCACCGCCGCGATCACCCGGTCACTGACCAGCCCTTCACCCGCCAGCCCCCAGGCCGCAAGCACCAGCAGCGCCGGCCCCAGCGCCGCCAGCGCGACGAAGGCGCCGTGATAGACCGGCAGCGAATGCACGCCGCCGATCCGGTTGCCGCCCGCCGCGCGCATCGCCGCGCCGCGCCCGCGCCCGATGCCAAAGGCCAGCAGCCCCAGCGCCAGCACGGCGAACCAGATCACCGGCAACGCCATCACAGCACCGCCGGATCGAGCGGGGTGAGCGCCGTCGCCGCCGCTGCATAGCGCGTTCGCTCGGCATCAGGTGATGCCACCAGCCCGCGCCGGGCGAGGTACCCCCGCCGCCCCCAGGTCGAATCCTTGCTGTATTCGGCCAGGAACTCGCGCATGCCGCGCACCGCGCCGACATGCTGCGCCTTCACATAAATGTACATCGCCCGCGACGCCGGATAGCGGAACGACGAGATATTGGCATAGGTCGCCTCCACCCCGCCCAGCGGCACGTCCTTGATGCGGTCGAGATTCTCTTCAAGGAATGAAAAGCCGAACACGCCGAGCGCATTGGGGTTGGCGGCGATTTTCTGGACGATCAGATTGTCGTTCTCGCCGCCTTCGACAAAGCGGCCGTCCTCGCGGACCTTGCTGCAGATCGTCTTGAACTGCGCTTCGTCGCTGATCTTCAGCGCCGCCATCGCCGGCTCGGTCTCGCAGCCGCGCTGCATGTAAAGCTCATTGAAACTGTCGCGCGTGCCCGATGTTGGCGGCGGCCCGATGACTTCGATGCGGATGGCGGGCAGCGCCGGATCGATATCGGACCAGCGTTGCGCCGTGTTCGGCCCTCGCCCGAACGGATTGGCGGCCAGCGCCCGGTAGATGTCACGCTCGGTCAGGCCGGGAAAACGCCCCTGCCGTGATTGCGCGATGACGAGGCCATCAAGGCCGATCTGGATTTCGATGATGCCGCGCACACCGTGCCGAGCGCAATCTGCGACCTCGCTCGCCTTGATGCGGCGCGAGGCGTTGGCGATATCGGGATAGCGCGGCCCCACCCCCGCACACAGCAGCTTGATGCCGCCGCCGGTGCCAGTCGATTCGACTATCGGCGCCGGATATTGCGGCCAGACACGCTTGAACTGTTCGGCGACCGCGGTGGTGAACGGATAGACCGTCGAAGACCCGACGATGCGAATCTGGGTGCGGTTGCTGCCCGAACAGCCGCTGAGCAGCGCCGCGCCGACCAGCGCCACCAGCACCGCGATGCGGGTACAGACCGGCCTCGCGGTTGAGATGAGCATCGGCAGCATTCCTTGCGGTAACGCCCGCTGATGAGCCTCGTATGACAGATTTGCTACATTTTTGTGACAAGGAAGCCGAATCTGCGTCGGCGCTGTCACAATTACCGATCAGGCCGGCGGTTGCGCCTGTGGCAGGGTGAAGGAAATCCGTGTCCCCTCCCCCAATTGACTGGTGATTTCCAGCCGGCCGCGATGCCGCTCGACGATATGCTTGACGATCGCCAGCCCCAGCCCGGTGCCGCCCATCCGCCGCGAGCGCAGCGAATCGACGCGGTAGAAACGCTCCGTCAGCCGCGGCAGATGTTCGGGGGCAATACCGTCGCCAAGATCCGCCACCGTCAACCGTACGATCGCCGGCAGGCCGCCGCTGGCCGGTTCGGCCGCCGCCGTCACGGTGATCGGCGTGCCGCTATGGCCATATTTGACCGCGTTGGAGATCAGGTTGTGCAGCACCTGCAGGATTTGGTCGCGATCACCGATCACCGGCGGCAGCGGCGATGCCTCGTCGACGATCAGCTGCCGCTCGTCAGCCTCCAGCCGCATCGCCAATGTTCGGCCGACATCGGCGATCAAGCCGTCGAGCTCGAGCCGCAGCACCGGCCGCACATGCTTGTCGAGTTCGATGCGCGACAGCGACAGCAAATCGTCGATCAACCGCGACATGCGCGCCGACTCGCGCGCCATGATATCGAGGAAGCGCCGCCGCGCCGGTTCATCCTCCGCCGCCGGGCCTTGCAGCGTTTCGATGAACCCGGTCAGTGTCGCCAGCGGCGTGCGCAGTTCGTGACTGGCGTTGGCGACGAAATCGACACGCATCCGCTCGGTCAGCCGCGCCTGGGTGATATCGTCGAAAATCAGCAGGATGCGGCTTTCCCCGGCATCGACGACGCGCAACCGCCAGGCGCTGCTGCTGGCGCCTGGAAGCGCGGCACTGCCCAGCCCGGCAATTTCGCGCTCGACGGTCAAGCCGGTGCTGCGCGCCTGCGCCACCGCGTCGAGCACCACCGGGTGCCGCACCGTAAGCCGCAGATCGCTGCCCGCCACCCGGTCGCCGAACAGCCGCCGCGCCTCGGCATTGGCGGCAACAGCGACCTCGCCATCGACGATCAGCGCCGGGTCGGCGAGCGCTTCGACGCTGATCCGGTCCGCCGGTGGTGGCGGCAGCGGCAACGGCTCGGGCGGCGCCAGCGGCGGCGGTGCAGCGGGCACAGCCCGCCGCGTCAGCCGACCGATCGCGCCGCCGACCAGCAGCGTCAGCACCAGCAGCAGCACGAGGACCAGCGGTTCGCCCATCACCGCACCAGCCGCCGCAGCGCCGGCAGCAACTCGTCATAATGGTCGATAATGATATCGGCGCCCAGATCCGCCGCCGGCCGGTCCGAAAAACCAAAGCTGACCGCCACCACCGGCACGCCCGCCGCCCGCGCTGTCGCCGTGTCGGTAATCGAATCGCCGACGAACACCGTGGTCGCCGGGTCTCCGCCGGCAGCGGAAATGGCGGCGAACAGATGCCCGGGATCGGGTTTTGCCGCCGGCACCGAATCAAACCCCAGATTGGCGGCAAAGCGCCCGTCCCAGCCCAGCGCCATCACCAGCGCCGCCGACAGCGCCACCGGCTTGTTGGTGCAGATCGCCACCACCGACCCCGCCGCCGCCAGCGCATCGAGCGCAGCCTCTACCCCCGGATAGGGCCGCGAGCCATCGGCGATATGCCCGGCGTAGTAATCGAGGAACGGCTGGAACCCGGCCTCGACCAAGTCCGGCGTCGCTGCACCCGATGTCGCCAGGCCGTTTTGCAGCAGCTTGCGCGCGCCATGGCCGACGAGGTGCCGCACCGTATCCGCCGGCACGCCGGGCCGCCCCAGCACGCCGAGCGCGTGGTTGAGCGCCGCGCACAGGTCAGGCGCCGTATCGACAAGCGTGCCATCGAGATCAAAGACGACAGTGGCGGGAAGACGGGTCACATTTGCCCCATGGCAGTTGGATGCCCGACCGGCAATGCCCGTGTGACCGATGCAGGCACCGGCAAACCTTCCCAACAAAGCCGCATTATGGCAGGTCGCAGCCTGTGATCGAAACCTCGCCCCGCCCGCTCGCCGCCATCATCCTCGCCGCCGGCCAGGGGACTCGCATGAAATCGGCGCTGCACAAGGTTCTGCATCCGATTGCTGCTAAACCAATGCTGTTGCATTTATTGGACAGCCTGAACGAACTGTCGCCGCAGCACATGGTTGTCGTCGTCGGTTCGGCGCGCGAACAGGTGGAAACCGCCGTCGTGCCGTTCGGAGTCAAGGTCGCCGTCCAGTCGCCGCAACTCGGCACGGCGCATGCGGCTTTGCAGGCCAAGGACGCGCTCGCCGGGTTCGATGGCGATATTCTCGTCATGTTCGGCGATGCCCCGCTGGTCACTGCCGCCACCATGCAGCGAATGCGCGCCGCGCTGGCCGGCAACGTCGCTGCCGTCGTACTGGGTTTCCGCCCCGCCGACCCCGGCGCCTATGGCCGGGTCATCGCCGTCGATGGCGCCATCGTGAAAATGGTCGAGTTCAAGGACGCCACGCTGGCGGAGCGCGCCGAAACGCTGTGCAATTCCGGGCTGGTGATGGTGCGCGCCGCCGACCTGTGGTCGCTGCTGGCGCGCGTCGGCAATGCCAATGCCGCCGGCGAATATTATCTGCCCGACATCATCGGACTGCTCATCGCCGACGGGCGGCCGACCCGCGTCATCGAAACCGGCGCCGATGAAGTCGCCGGCGTCAACTCCCGCGCCGAACTGGCCGCGCTGGAGGCGCGCTGGCAGGCGCAGCGCCGCACCGCCGCGATGGCGGATGGCGTGACCTTGGTCGACCCCGGCAGCGTGTTCTTCGCGCACGACACGCAAATCGCCCGCGATGTCACCATCGAGCCGTTCGTCGTCTTCGGCCCCGGCGTCAGCGTGGCCAGCGGCAGTGTCATCCGCGCCCACAGCCATGTCGAAGGCGCGACCATCGCCGAAAATTGCGAAATCGGGCCGTTCGCGCGACTGCGCGCCGGAACGGTGCTCGCCGCCGGGGTGAAAATCGGCAATTTCGTCGAAACCAAAAAGGCCGACTTCGCCGCCGGCGCCAAGGCCAACCACCTGTCCTACATCGGCGACGCCAGCATCGGCGCCAAAGCCAATATCGGCGCCGGCACCATCACCTGCAATTACGACGGCTTCTTCAAATATCGCACCGTCATCGGCAACGGCGCCTTCATCGGCTCCAACTCCGCCCTGGTCGCCCCGGTCAGCATCGGCGACGGTGCCATTGTTGCCGCCGGCAGCACCATCACCGCCGATGTTCCCGCCGATGCGCTGGCACTGGTGCGGCCGCCACAGGTGGCAAAGCCGGGCTGGGCGGTGCGGTTCCGGACCCTGAGTCTTGCCCGCAAAGCGTCCGCGGCCACCAAAAGCTGACTCTTTCCTGCTCCCCCTCCCTGCAAGGGAGGGGGCCGGGGGGAGGGTTCTTCCTTTCTGTGCTACTTGACTTCACACCCCCTCTCCAAAACGGTTCCTTCCCATGTGCGGCATCATCGGCATCCTCTCCACTCAGCCCGTCACCCAGCGCCTCGTCGATGGCCTGCGCCGCCTCGAATATCGCGGCTATGATTCGTCGGGCATCGCCACCATCCATGACGGCCGGATTGATCGCCGCCGCGCCGCCGGCAAGCTCGACAATCTCGTCGCGGTGCTCGCCGCCGAACCGCTGCCCGGCAGCTCCGGCATCGCTCACACCCGCTGGGCCACCCACGGCGCGCCGACCACCGACAATGCCCACCCCCACGCCACCGAAGCCGTGGCACTCGTCCACAACGGCATCATCGAGAACTTCAAGGTGCTGCGCGCCGAAGTCCTCGCCGCCGGCCGCACCCTGGCATCCGACACCGATAGCGAGGTCGTCGCTCACCTGATCACCATGGCGCTGGACGCCGGCGCCACTCCCGACGAAGCCGTGGCAAGCACCCTGAAACGCCTGCACGGCGCCTTCAGCTTTGCCATATTGTTCCGCGCCCACCCTGACCTGATGTACGGCGCCCGCCGCGGCTCGCCGCTGGTGCTGGGCTATGGTGACGACGAGATGTTCCTCGGGTCGGACGCGCTCGGCCTCGCGCCCTTCACCAGCCGCATCGCCTATCTGGAGGAAGGCGACTGGGTCCGTATGACCCGCGCCGGTGCGCAGGTCTTCGATGCCGACGACACGCCGGTCACCCGCCCGGTCATCACCTCCTCGGCCTCGGCCGCCGTCATCGAAAAGGGCAATTACCGGCACTACATGGAGAAGGAGATCCATGAACAGCCGATCGTCGTCGCCCAGACGCTCGGCGCTTATGTCGATCCGCTGGCGGAAACCATCAGCCTGCCGGCGCTGCCCTTCGATCTGGCCGATGTGAAGCGCATCCAGATCGTCGCGTGCGGCACCAGCCTCTATGCCGGCCAGGTCGCCACCTACTGGCTGGAAAGCCTGGCGCGCATTCCCGTCCAGATCGAGAACGCCAGTGAATTCCGCTATCGCGACCCGGTTTACGAACCCGGTGGCCTGGCGCTGTTCATCTCCCAATCCGGCGAGACGGCCGACACGCTGGCGGCGCTGCGCCACGCCCGCGCCGGTGGGCAATATATCGCCGCGGTCGTCAACGTCGCCACCTCGTCGATGGCGCGGGAGGCCGACCTGCTGCTGCCCACCCACGCCGGTCCCGAAATCGGCGTCGCCAGCACCAAGGCCTTCACCTGCCAGCTCGCCGTCCTCGCCGCCTTCGCGATCGCGCTGGGCAAGGCACGCGGCCGCATCGACGCGGCGGAGGAAGCCCGGCTCGTCCATCTGCTCACCGAAGTGCCCGCCGCGATGAACGCCGCGCTCAAGGCCGAAACCACCATCCATGCGCTCGCCCAGCCGCTCAGCAAGGCACGCGACATTCTGTACATGGGCCGCGGCCCGGATTATCCGATGGCGCTGGAAGGCGCGCTGAAGCTCAAGGAAATCAGCTATATCCACGCCGAAGGCTATGCCGCCGGCGAATTGAAGCACGGCCCGATCGCACTGATCGACGAAAATGTGCCGGTGATCGTCATCGCGCCATCGGGGCCGCGTTTCGAAAAGACCGTGTCGAACATGCAGGAGGTGATGGCACGCGGCGGCCTCGTCTATCTGCTGTCGGATGCCGAAGGCCTGGCGGAACATGGCGCCAGCGCCACCGCCACCATCGAAATGCCGATGGTCGATCCGTTCATCAGCCCGCTGGTCACCGCGGTGCCGATCCAGCTGCTCGCCTATCATGTCGCGTTGGCGAAAGGCACCGATGTCGACCAGCCGCGCAACCTGGCGAAATCGGTGACTGTCGAATGACGCAGGCGCCCTTGACCGAGTTCGGCCCGCAGCCCGGCCTGACGCCGGCGGCGATCGACCGCCGCATCGATGCCGTGCTCGCCGCCGCGACGCTGGCGGAAAAGATCGGAATGATGTCGGGCAAGGGCTTTTTCGACGCTTTCAAGGCCGATGGCCGGCTGTGGGGCGCCCGCCCCTATCGCGCCGGCGGCGGCATCGATCGGCTCGGCGTGCCGGCGTTCTGGTTCACCGATGGCCCGCGCGGCGTGGCGCGCGGCCAATCGACCTGCTTTCCCTGCACGATGGCGCGCGGTGCCAGCTTCGATACCGATCTCGAACGCCGCATCGGCGAGACGATGGCCATCGAGATCCGCGCCCAGGGCTGCAACCTGAGCGGCGCCATCTGCATCAACCTGCTGCGCCACCCGGCGTGGGGGCGAGCGCAGGAAACCTATGGCGAGGACCCCTGCCATCTCGGCGCGATGGGGGCGGCGCTCGGCACCGGCCTGCAAGCGCATAATGTCTGCGCCACGGTCAAGCATTTCGCGCTCAACTCGATGGAGAATACCCGCTTCCAGGTCGATGTGACGATCGGCGAGCGCGCGCTGCACGAAGTCTATCTGCCGCACTTCAAGACCGTCCTCGACGCCGGGGTAATGAGCGTGATGAGCGCCTATAACCAGGTCAACGGCGAGTATGCCGGGCAGAACCACCATCTGCTCACGAACATCTTGCGCGGCGAATGGGGCTTTGCCGGCTTTGTCCATTCGGACTGGGTGATGGGCGTCTATCGGCTCTACGGCGCCGCTGCCGGGCTGGACATCGAAAACCCCGAACCCCTGGTGTTCGGTGACAAGCTGCTCGCCGCGGTCGAAAACGGCAGCGTCGCCCCCCAGGTCATCGATACCGCCTGCCGGCGCATCCTGTCGGTGCTGTACCGCTTTAAAAGTGCGCAAGACCCGTTGCCAGACTATGCGCTGGCGCTGGTGGCATCCTCCGCCCATGTCGCGCTGGCGCAGGAGGCGGCCGAAAAATCCGCCGTACTGCTCGCCAATAATGGCGTGCTGCCGCTCGATGGGGCGCGGCTGACACGGCTGGCGGTGCTCGGCCGGCTGGCGGCGATCGAAAACACCGGCGACAACGGCTCGAGCCGGGTGCGCGCCCCCAGCCATGTCACCGCGCTCGCCGGACTGACAGCAGCACTGGGCGCCGAACGCATCGTCAGTGGCGATGAAAGCGACCTTTCCAAAGCGACCGCGGCCGCCGCCAGCGCCGATGCCGTGGTCGTCATCGCCGGCTATACGGCGGAGGAGGAAGGCGAATACATCCCCGGCGACTTGACGCTGGGGCAGGAAGGTTCGGGCAAACGCCGCGCCGCCATTGGCGGAGACCGCATCGACCTCGGCCTGCCCGCCGACCAGATCGCGCTGATCACTGCCGCCGCCAGCACCGGGAAACCGGTGATCGTCGTCATCGTCGCCGGATCGGCCGTGATGGTGGAAGACTGGCACGACCAGGCCGCCGCGATCCTCCAGAGCTTCTACAGCGGCATGGCCGGCGGCACCGCGCTGGCGCAACTGTTGCTCGGGCAGGTCAGCCCGGCCGGCCGCCTGCCCTTTACCGTCGCCCGCGACCCGGCCGACTACCCCGCGTTCGATCGCGATGCGGTGGCGGTCACCTATGACCATTGGCACGGCTATGCGAAGCTGGCGCGGGATGGCCGGACGGCGCGCTATCCCTTTGGCCATGGCCTGTCCTATGCCAGCTTCACCACCCGCGCGCTGACCGCGCGGCGCAGCGGCGACGGCATCGCCTGCACCGTCGCCGTCACCAACACCGGCGCCATCGCCGCCGACCATGTCGTGCTGCTCTGGGCCGAACCACCCGGCGCTGTTCCGCTCTGCTGGCAGCGCCGCCTCGCCGCCTTTGCCAGGGTCAGCCTCGCCCCCGGCGAAACCCGCATCGTATCGCTCGCCGTACCACTCGCCGCGCTACGCTGGCGCGACCCGACCACCCATGGCTGGCAGCTCGAACCCGGCGCCTGGCGCTTCGTCGTCGCCGATACCGCCGAAGCATCGGCAAGCCAGACCGTGACCATCGCGCTGTGATCGCCCCCGGCCACAATATCGCGCTGCTCATCGATGCCGACAACGCGTCGCCCGCCGCACTCGACCCGGTGCTGACCGTTCTCGCCGAGCTTGGCACCGTCAACATCCGCCGCGCCTATGGCAACTGGACCAAGGACTCGCTGAGCGGCTGGTCGTCGGTTTCGCACCAATATGCCATCGAGCCGCACCAGCAATTCGACGTTACCAGGGGCAAGAACGCCACCGACATGAAGATGACCATCGACGCCATGGACCTGCTGTTCCGCAGCCGCGTCGATGGCTTCGGCATCATGTCAAGCGACAGCGATTTCGCGCCGCTGGTCATGCGCATCCGCCAGGACGGCCTGCCGGTCTATGGCTTTGGCGCCGACAAGACGCCGCTGGCGTTCCGCCAGGCGTGTACGCGTTTCATCGATGTGGCAGCGATCACGGC
>JBMOGO010000063.1:0-18398 GCA_049318305.1 Polymorphobacter sp. | reverse complement strand
GGCTCGGCGGCAGCGCCGTTCACCGGCGGTCTTGATGAAACGCGGCTTTCGAAAGTGGCACGCCCGGCGACCATGATCACCGCCGATGTCGCGGCACAGGGCCCCGAAGGCAAGCTGCTCAGCTTTGGCAAGGACGAGGAGCAGGGCGGCGGTGGCGGCACCGTGATGTTCATTCTGAAAGCGACGCCGCTGCTCGACTGGGCGATCATCGGCTTGTGCATGTTGCTGCTCGCCGGCGCTATCGGCGTGATGATCATGAAGGGCCGCTATCTGTCGAAGGCCAAGCGCGCCAATCAAGCCTTCCAGCGCCGTTATGCGACGATGGACGAGGATCTGGTCCACATCAAGGATCTGGAGGGCCTGTCGACAGGGGAACGCAAGCTCATTGCGTCGGCGCCGCTCGGCAATCTGTACGAGACGGGTATCGACGAATTGCAGAAGCGCCAGAAGCGCCTCGGTAACCGTCCGTTGTCGGGGGAGGCAGTGCAGGCACTGCGCGCTTCGGTCGACGCGGTGCAGGTCGCGGAAAACCAGAAGCTGGATACCGCGATGGTGCTGTTGACCATCGCGATTTCCGGCGGGCCGTTCATCGGGCTGCTCGGCACGGTGATGGGCGTCATGAACACCTTTGGCGGCGTTGCGATGGCCGGCGATGTCAACGTCAACGCGATTGCACCGGGTATCGCGGCGGCGCTGCTGGCGACCATCGCCGGGCTGGCGGCGGCGATCCCGTCGCTGTTCGGATACAATTATCTCAACAGCCAGATCACCGCCATGTCCGACGAAATGCGGGTGTTCTGCGATCGGTTGGTGACGCGGCTGGCCGAAGTTCAGGCCGAGCGTTCCAACCCGGCACCGCCGACGCGCCTTACAGCCGAATAGGAGAGCAGACCCATGAAAGCCGGTGGCGGCCGCAAGGCCTATGACGACATCAACATCACCCCGATGCTCGACCTTGCCTATGTGCTGCTCGTCATCTTCATCCTGATGGCGACCGCGAGCGTGCAGGGCATCAAGGTCGACCTGCCCAAGGCCGGATCGGCGGCCAGTCTGGCGCAGCCCAAGACCAAGGCGATCACCATCAACAATTCGGGGCAGATTTTCCTCGATGCCTATCCGGTTTCGCTTGCCGACCTTGAAGCCCGGCTGCGCACCGAAAAGGCGATCAACCCGGAGTTGCCGATCGTGCTGAAGGGCGATTCCACCGTACAGTATCAAAAGGTCACCGAGGTGCTCGATCTGCTGCGCCGGCTCGACCTCAACAAGGTCGGCCTTGTCACCGGCAAGCCGGGCGACAGCTGACAATGGCGCCGAGCGCTGCCTTTGATGACGGCCATGAACCCAACCGCAAATGGTTGTGGATTGCGCTTGGCGTCCTGACTCTGGCGGCGCTGTGCTATGGTGTCTGGTCGCTGGCGACCGGCACTGTGGGCAAGGAAAAGAAGGAACCGCCGACGACGACTGCGCTGTTGTTGCCGCCACCACCGCCGCCGCCACCACCACCGCCGCAGGAACAGCCGCCCGAACCGGTGGAGACGACCAAGCCGGTGCCTGTCGAAATGCCGACGCCGACACCTGCCAAATCCGCAGAAGCGCCGGCGGCCGTTTCGATCAACGCCGAAGCGACCGGGGCAGGGGATGCCTTTGGTCTGCAGGGCGGCGGACCGGGCGGGATGGGCGGGGTTGGCAGCACGGGTTCCGGCACGGGCGCTGCAGGCGGCATCAGTGATGGTTTCTACGGTCAGAATTTGCGCAACGCCTTGCAGCAGCGGATTCAGGATCAGGACAGTGTCAACCGCCAGGTGTTTTCTGCCGATTTTTCGGTGTGGGTGGATGCCCGCGGCCGGGTGACCAAGGCTGAATTGCTGCGGTCGAGCGGTGACAGCAAGCGCGACCAGAAACTGCTCGCGGTGCTGGAGGCCACCAACGACCTCGATCCACCGCCATCATCCATTCGATTTCCCGCGCGCATCACGGTGCGCGGCCGCAAGTCATCCCTCTGAGCCGAGACGACAGGATATTTTATGCTCGCTCCATTTGCTCCGCTTGCCCGCCGATTGCTGGGCACCAGCGCCTTGCTCGCCGTGGTTGCTTTGGGCGCCCCAGCGCAGGCCCAGCCTTCGACCAACGCAACGGTCAACCTGATCCAGCTGCTCATCAAGAACAAGGTCATCACGCAGAAGGCGGGCGAGGAGTTGCTGGCGCAAGCGGAAGCAGAGGCGGCGCAGGCGCGCGCCGCACTGGCAGCAAATTCACCGGCCCCGTCAGGCGCCGCTGCTGGCGCGGCTGTTGCAGCGGCGGTGATGCCGGCGCCTGCGGCCGGTACTATCCGGGTGCCCTATATTCCAGAAGCACTGCGCGCCAAGATCACCGATGATATCAAGAAGGAAGTCCTGGCGCAGGCCGAGTCCGAGGGTTGGGCCGCGTCGAATGTGGTGCCAGCCTGGGTCAAGGGTGTCACGTTGTACGGCGACGTTCGTTTCCGCAACGAATCGGTCTTCTATTCGGAGAATAATACCAACGAACTCATCGATTTTGCCGAGTTCAACGAGATTTCGCCGATCGACATCAACGCCACCACCAATCCGACCGGCTTTCCGCTGCTGAACACCCAGACCGACCGACAGAGCCGGTTCCGGTTGCGCGCTCGGCTTGGGTTGAAGGCCAAATTGAGCGACGAAGCCGAAATCGGGTTCCGGATCGCGACGGGTGACGATCGCAGCCCGATTTCGACCAACCAGGTGCTGGGTGGCGGCCTGTCCAAAAAGGATATCTGGCTCGACCAGGGCTATGTGAAGCTGACGCCGACAAGCTGGGCGACCGCAACGTTCGGCCGGTTCACCAACCCGTTCCGCAACACGCGCGGCCTGTTCGACACGGTCGAACTGGTGTTCGACAATGATCTCAATTTCGACGGCGTTGCGGTCAAGCTCAACGCAAAGGAATTCCTCGACGACGACATGCGCCTGTCGTTGACGGGCGGCGCTTTCCCGCTGGGCTATGCTGCCGTCAATTTTCCGAACTTCCGCACCACGAAAGCGGGTGATGGGGCGTCCAAATGGCTGTTCTCGGGCCAGTTGTCGGCCGGTTACACCTTTGGTGACAGCGGGTTCTCGATCGATGGCAGCGTCGCCTATCACTCTTTCAAGGGCGTCCAGGGCCAGTTGTCGACACCGTGCGCGCTGGCCAACGGCAATACCCAATGCTCGACCGACCAGTTCCAGCCGATTTCGCTGCGCAAGGGCAACACGCTGTTTTTCCTGCGTGACGTTGCGGCAGATCCGGCCAATCCGACCAATTTTGCTCAGCCGCAGTTGCTCGGGCTGGCGCTTGATTATGATGTGCTCGATATAAACGCTGCCGTCGCTGTGCCGATTGCGAAGGGTGTCGATGCCGTGGTCAGCGGGCAGTACATCCGCAATCTCTCGTCAAAGCGCAGCGACCTGTGCCGGTTCAATCCCAAGGGCCTGCCGATCAACAACCTGATCGTCGCCGATCCGGTGGCAGGTGCCGCTGCCGGCTCTACAGCAGCGAATTTCTACACCAACCCTTGTATTGCCGACGCCAATGGCCGGATCGCGCGCTATGACGGCGGCAATCAGGGCTATCTGATCCGCGGCATCGTCGGTGTTCCCGAACCCAAGAAGTTCGGCGACTGGAACATCGAGCTCAGCTATCGCTACATCGAAAGCGACGCGACGCTCGACAGTTTCAGCGACAGCGATTTCCATCTCGGCGGTACCAATGCTAAGGGTTATGCCATCGGCGGCAGTTTCGGGCTGTCGCATAATGTCTTTCTGACCGGGCGCTGGCTGAGCGCCAACGAGATCTCCGGACCGCTGCTTGCCATCGACGTTCTGCAGATCGACCTGGTTGCCGAGTTTTGATCGTGCGCGCCAAATTCATCTGCGCGGCTGCGGTCTTGGCAGCCGTATCCATCGCGCCAGCCTTGGCAACGCCGTTGGAAGATCGGCTGCGCGAACAACTGCAATCAACAACTACGCAATTGCGGGAGGCGCAGGGCCGTCTGGGCGCGCTCGAGACGGCCAAGACGGCGGCGGAGCAAGAGCGTGACGCACTCAAGGCCAAATCGGCCGGCGCCAGCCCGACAGCTTCGCGCGAACTTTCCGCCGCCAAGAGCCAGAACAGTGCGCTGCGGTCACAACTCGATGCCGGCAAGACCGAGCTGGCTGCCGCCAACGCGCGTGTGGCGGAGCTGACGGCGACGCTGGCGGCATCCCGGACAGAATTGGGGCAGGCGCGGCTTGGCGCTGAGGCAGCAAATGCCACGGCAGCGACCAACGCCAGCGCCATCAAGGCCTGCTACGACGCCAATGTGCGATTGGTCGCAACGGGCCGCGAGCTCGTGGCACTGCATAGCAAACGCTATGGCAACGGCACGTTTCCGCCGCTGCAGCTGTTGCGCACCAAGATCGAAAACGAGGCCCAGGCCATGGGCGACAGGGTCAACAGCGATGCGATCGTGGTTAACCCCGCGTCGGAACCGCCAAAGTGAAATATTGGCAGTGCAGTTTTGCTGCTGGTGTCCCGGCGACCGGGATTTGTGAGGCTTAACCGATGACTACGGTCCAACGTCCACTGCGTGCGAAGTATGTGATGGCCCGGCGCGTGCGGCACGTCGCAGGCGTTGGCTGCAGCGTGGCTGCGCTCGCAGCCGCGCTCTTCCACACACCGGTCCTGGCACAGACATCGGCGATCCTGCGCGCCAGCGCCGGCTTGACGACGCCGGTGGTTACGCCGGCAGCCGTTTTGCCGCCTGTTGCACCTGTTGCGCCCAATGTCGCCGGCATGACGTCGGCGAGTGCGCGGGCGCTCGCCAACCAGGTCGCCGCCACCAACGCGACGAGTCTCGCTGTGCAGGCCAATGCTGCGGCGCGCGCCACCGCACAGGCGCTGGCGCAAACCGTGCCGAATGGCCTGGTCGCCGGCGGCCTTGTGCCGGTCGCAAATGCGGTGGCCGCCGCGCTCGACCCGACCGGGTTGCGTACGTGGCAGGGCGCATCGGCGCCTGTACAGTCCGGCAGTGCGGCGACGCCGACAGTGACCATCACGCAGACCGCGTCGCGGGCGCTGCTGACCTGGGACAGTTTCAACATCGGCCGCAACACCACGCTAGAATTCAAGCAGCAGCCGGACTGGGTGGTGGTCAACCGCATTGTCGCCAACATCGACCCGGCGACCGGTCGCATTGCCAACCCGGCGGCGCTGCGTCCCAGCCAGATCCTGGGGACGATCAAGGCTGACGGCACCGTGCTGGTCATCAATCAGAACGGCATCCTTTTCGGCGGGACAGCGCAGATCAACACGCGGTCGTTCCTCGCTTCCAGCCTGGAAATCGGCGCGGCAACGCGCGAAACACAGGCGGCGGGCAGCACCCTCAACATCACGGTGCCGAATTCGATTTTCGAGCGCAGCATTTCGTACCTGCAAAGTGGCCTGCTGGCATCGGGGTCGCTGGTGTCCGCAGTCGTGTTGCCGAATGCTGCCGGCAATAATGTCATCGAGCCGAGTGATACCGAAGGCGATGTCCGCATCAATGCAGGTGCGTCCATCAACAGCGCCAGCGGTGGCTATGTCATCATCGCCGCTCCCAAAGTGGTTAACGCCGGCCAATTGAGCTCGACCGAAGGCCAGGTCAGCCTGCAATCGGGTCGGCAGGTGCTGGTGTCCACATCTTCCGGCAGCAGTGACAGTATCGATCCCGAAGTGCGCGGACTTTTGCTGTCATCGATCGGCTCGTCGCCAGATAGCATCAGCAACGAAGCCACCGGCCTTATCGACGCCAAGCGCGGTTATATCTCGATGGGCAGCGCGGTGACCGGAGAGGTCAGCAATGCCGGTGTGCTCAATTCGACGACCAGTGTGACGCGCAACGGTAAGATTTCCATCACCGGGTCGCGGGTGACTCTGGCGACAGGGTCTACCATCGTCATCACGCCGGATAACAATGGCGAAACCATTCCGCAAAGCGCCGAGTCCGTTGCCGCCTTCAAGCGGTCGACAATCAACATTGGCGGCGCCGAAGTGCGCGGCACGGTGTCTCCGTCGCGGAGCAGCCTCGCGTCCGGCACGCTGATTTATGCGCCCAGCGCGAAGGTCAATATTGGCGCAACCAATGATGCCGCGACGGTTAGCGTGCTGGATGACAGCCTGTCGCTACAATCGTCGCTGGCCATAGCATCGGGCGCGACGATCGATGTTGGTGGCATCAAGGATCTCGTTGTGCCGGCATCGCGCAACAGCATCCAGATTTCGCCAGCGAAACGAAACGAACTGCGTGACACGCCCAACTATCGCGAAACGACGACGGATAACAGTTTCACGCTCAACGGCGCCACTTTGTTCGTGGACCCGCGGCTGTCGGGCGTTCGCGCCGATGGCGTTGCCTGGATCGGATCGCCGCTGATCGAGGCCGGCAGCTTTTTTGCCCAGGTTGGCGTGACCGCGGCCGAATTGATGACCATCGGCGGTGATCTGACACTTGGTGTCCGCAGCTTCGCCCAGGGCAGCAACATCGCGCCGGCGTCTGTCATGGTGGATTCGGGCGCTGTCATCGACGTGTCGGGCGGCTGGGTTCGTTATGAAGATGGTATCGTGCAGACCAGCCGCTTGCGTACGGCTGATGGTCGCATCGTCGAAATCGGCAACGCCGACCCGAATGAAGTCTATGTTGCCGTTCTGGATTCGATCACTGTCAGCCAGTCGCGCTTCGGCTTCACCGAAAGTTTTGCGAATACGGCGCAAACATCGAATTTCCAGACCGGATATACCGAGGGGCGAGACGCCGGATCGCTTACGATCAAGGCGTCGACGAACAGTTTTGGTGGTGTCCTGCATGGCGACGCTTTCGCCGGAACGCGCCAGATCGCCGACGCCAGGGAAGCCAGCAAGCCAGCAACGATCGCTAGCGACTTGCGAAAGTTGCAGGCAGCGCCATCTCAACTGCCCAGCGGCGGTCTGCTCAAGATTGCAGCCATCGGCACCAATACCGCCGAACAGGCCGGCGGTGCCGACATTATTGTCTATGGCGGTGCCACGGCGCCGATGCGGCCAGCATCGGAGATATTGCTGTCGGACGCTTTTTTGTCGGGGGCCGGCCTTTCGCAAGTCGCGCTGCAGACCAGCGGGCGGGTCAGTTTTCAACGGTCTTCGGCGTTGACCTTGCAGGCTGGCGGCGCGCTTGTTGTCGATGCAGGCCGGGCGATTAACTTTGATGGATCGATCTCGATAGCATCGGGAACGATCGCTGCACGCACTTATGTCGTCGTGCCGGGATCGGTGTTCCGCAGTGACGACGAACTGCCGGCCGTGCTTGGCGCCAATCTGGCGACACCGCATCTGTTCGACATCACGGTCAATGGTCTGCTGTCGACGCGCGGTCGCTGGACCAACGATTATCTCGTCAGTAATGGTGTCTATCTCGGCAGCGCCTACGCCGACGGCGGCAGCATCAGCCTCGAGGTCGCGCCGCGTGTGCTGGTTCCGGTCGGGGAGAACGCCGAATTCTCGGCCGACCTTAGCGGTAGTCTGTATGTCAACGCGTCGGCCCGTATCGATGTTTCGGGCGGTGGCTATGTTCGGCCCGACGGTAACTTGTTGATTGACAGCAAGGGCGGCAATGTCGCGCTGATCAACCAGACCACCTATTCGCAGATCATCGCACAGCCAACGATCCCGGATGGTTTCCCGGCACGCAGCAGCGCCGTCGATGCGCCGTCGTTCATCACCACGCCTGAGGCAGGACGGCAATCAGGGCTGGCGCCGCGCGCGCTCGAATCACGCGTGGTCATCGCGCCGGGTACTATAGCGGGGCACGGCTTCAGCGGCGGCGGGAATTTCACCTTGGTCACGCCGGATCTGAATTTTGGCGCACGCGCCGGGACGAGTGGCACATCGCTAGCGCTCGACTTTGTTACGAAGAGCGGTTTTGGCAGTTTCTCGCTGACCACTTACCCGACACGCCTGCTGTCGAATGTGTTTTCAAACGGCATCGGCGGCAACAATGCAATTCTCGATACGGAAATCGTTCGGATCGGATCAGGCGAAACGCTCAACCTGACGCAATCGGTAATCAACTCGCTGCTGGTCGATGGCGAGATCGAGGCGGCGCGCAACCTGGTAAGTGGTGGTGATATCGCTGGCCTGCTCGGCATTGCGGTCCCGGTAGACGCCTTTGATCGCAAGGCTGTGGACATCAGCTTCGGCGGCCTCACCGAAGTCGAAATCGCCGCCGGCGGACTTGTGACCGGCAGCAATGGTGCCTCGCTGAGTGCTACCAAATTGCTCAACGCAGGCACGATCCGCATTTCTGGTGGCACGGTACGCCAGGTTGCGATTCTGCCCGCTGCCTTTGTCGACACGCAGCGCCCGGCGATCGGCGTGACCGATCTTGGCACTGTGTTCGGCGCGCGTGACGCCAATGGCTTGTTCAATGAAAACGCTGACAATGCTTTGGGAATCCGGCGTTCTTCGGCCGTGAATGCGCCGGTTGCGACCAACGCCGACCTGGTATCGCTGGGTCTGTTCAGCCGACCAGTGTATTTTACCGGCAGTCTTGCTGCCAACGAGGGCATCCGCTTGACGGCTGGCAGCGTGACCGATTTGTCGGGCGCCAGCATCCGCAATCCCCGCGCCGGTTCGCGGCCGGGCGGCGAACAAAAGATCGATGGCCGTATCGTTAATGGCGGGCGGCTGGAAACGGCCGCCAGGTTTGTCGGGGCGGGGGCGGTTTTTGCCGACGTGCCGTTGTTCGGCATTGCGCCCTATACCAACCCGCAATCCGGAACGACTCTCGATCTGCAGCAAAGCGGCATGTTGCTGAACGCCCGGGCCGGCGCAACAATCGACGTGCGCGGCGCGTCCGATCGCTATGATTTCGAAACCGCTCTCGGTGTTTTCACCCTTTCACCGGTCTGGAGTGACGGCGGGTCGCTCTCGCTTGGCAGCGGCGGCAGCCTAAACGGCGCGCGGGTGTTTGCCGATGGCGGTGCCGCATCCGCCGAAGGCGGCGTGTTGACCTGGCTGGACCCGGTGCTTCGCCAGACCGATGCACCGGGGCAGGCGGTCAATGTCGTGTCCGCCGATCAGATCGCCGCAGCGGGCTTCGATACATTTGTCGCACAGAACCGGCTGACGACCTTGGGCAATGCAACGCTCAAACTGGGGCGCGGCTTTTATCTTGAAGCGCGGCCGTTTGACGGCAATGGCGCCAGCATTGACCAGTATCGCGCCGTTCTTTCCACGACCGGCAATCTGTCGATCGAAGCGCCGTACATCCACCTCGCAAGCCCGCAACAGCAGGTGCTGTTCGATCCGTTCTCGTCAACAGCGACGGGCCGCATCACCCTGAGCGGCCAGACGATCGACATCATCGGCAGCGTTTATGCCGATGCATCGGTTGCCAATCTGACCTTGAACGCGACTGGCGATGTCCGGTTGTCGGGCGTGCAGTCACCCATTCTGACGCTGATCGGCACTTCGACGCTGCCGATCGCCAGCGCGCTCTCGGGCCAGTTTGTCGTTGCCGGCGATCTCAACATCAACGCAGCGCAAATGTATCCGACCACCGGTACTGGCTCGTTGCAACAGGATGTCAATGCCCAACGCGCCGGCACCACGGCGACTGCAGCGCCTTATGTGGTGGCATCGACCGGTGCGAATGCAATAATCCGGGTAAGCCGTGCGGGAACAAGCACGCCGGCAACGCCCTTTTCCGCGGGCGGCAACCTGTTGATCCAGGCTGCCAATATCGTCCAGGATGGCGTGATCCGGGTGCCACTTGGCCGCCTTGCCATTGGTTCCAACACGCCGTTGACGCTGGGGTCGTCGCTGGTATCGCAAGTCGTGCCAGCGACCAGAAGCACGATCATCGGGGCGAACAGCACCACCTCGGTTTCGGCCAACGGATTGAATATTCCGTACGGCACGACAACCGACCTTGTTGAGTATCTGTTCACGCCGACCAGCGATGGGCGTTTGTTTGCGCCGCCGGCTGCCGAACTGCGTTTGTCGGGTGATTCCGTCGATGTGCGTAGCGGCGCGTCGGTTGACGCCACCGGCGGCGGCGACCTTTACGCCTATGAATTCGCAGCCGGGATCGGTGGTTCACGCGACGTCCTCAGCCGGTTCAACGCCGATCCGTTCAGCGGCAATGACGGATTCCAGTTCGCCGATGGTCGGCAAGTCTATGCCATCGTGCCATCGCTTAGCCAGGCCGGCGTGGCGCTGGTTGATCCGGTTTATTCCGCCGACTATGGAGCGCTTTATAATTCAACCGACGCCGGCCGACGCGTGTTTCTGGAAGCGGCGCCAGGGCTGGCGGCAGGCTGGTATACACTGCTTCCTGCGCGCTACGCCCTGTTGCCCGGTGGGATGCGGGTCGTTGAAAATGTCGGTGAAACACCACCTGCACTTGGCCAGACCGCCCAGCTTCGTGACGGCAGTCTGATCGTCGGCGGTCGCTATGGCATCACCGGCACGACGATCGAATCGTCGCAGCGGCGGACCTTCACGGTGCAGAGCCAGGAGACGTTCCGGAAATTCTCCAATATCCAGCTGACACAAGCCAGTTCGACCTTCTCCGGGCTGGCCACGCGCGACAATCTGGCCGTTCCGCGGTTACCAGCGGATGCGGCACGCCTGGTGCTGGCACCGTTGACGGCATTGGCAATCAACACGCGCTTCCTCACCTCGCCGGCGACTGGTGGGCGCGGCGCGCAGGTCGATATTTCGGGCAATGCCTTTGAAATCGTGGTGCCGGGCTCGGCCGCCTCGCCAGCCGGTTCGATCCGGTTGACGACGACGGATTTCAGCAATCTCAACGCCGCCAGTTTGCTGATCGGCGGCATCCGCACCGAAAATAGCAATGGTACGACGGCATTGCTGGTTACTTCAAAATCCATTCTCGTGGCCAACAACACCGCCAACCCGTTGACCGCGCCTGAAATCCTGCTTGCTGTCGATGGTGTCGATTCGACGATCCGCATCGCTGATGGCGCAGTGATCTCGGCGACCGGCAGCCTGAACGATACGAGTTTTGGCGACTATGTCATCACGGCATCAACCGACACCGGCCAGACCGGCATCGGTGGCGTCATGCGCCTGGCCAATGGCGCGGAGCGGCTGGTCAGCCGTCCCGGCAGCCTGGCGCAGGCCAACAGTCTTGAAGAAAGCAGCATTACCATCGGCGAAGCCCGGCTTACTGGGCAGTCGATCCTGCTCGACAGCAGCCGCGATCTGATCATCAACAATGATCCGTTGACGCCGGGTCGTGCCGAAATCATCGCGACAGCCAGCCTGGCAATTGCCGGCGACGATGTGTTCTTTACCACGGCACCGTCAGGCTATCGCGGCCTGGTCATCACGCCCGAGCTCGAAGCGCAGTTCGCCAATGCCGAGCACCTGCGCATCACCACGCGCAGCATCATCGGTTTCAGCGGCGGCACCCATAGTTTCAAGGACCTGACCATCGATGCACGCGGTGTTCGGCCCTACGGCCAGGCGATTACGCCGCCACCCAAGCCCCGCGAAACCCAGTTTGACGTCGCCGCAGCCGACCTGTCGGCGCCGATCGGCGTCACGATCAACGCCCGCGCTCTCAAGCTCGCCAATAGTGATATTTCACGCACCCCGTGCGGCGGTACTGCCACGGTCACGTCCTGTGGTGAGACCGGCAACACGCTCACCGTGAATGCCACCAGCATCAGTTTCGGGTCGGGTGGCATCGGTGCCTTCGGGTTCGACCGCAACGTGCTGTTGTCCGCCTCGCAGGGCGTGTTCATCGAGGGGGCCGCAACCTTTGATACCGGCCTTGCCGATCTGAACGTCAGATCGCCCTATTTCGGTGATCGTGCGCTTTCCGCCGATCCGCGGGGCACGAAGGTCCAACCTTCGCTTGGTGTGTTTACGCAGGGTGCGGTGGTCCTCAGCGGCGCTGGCCCGGCATTGACGGCTGTCGCGCAGGCACCGGGCGCGACGTTGGCGTTTGGTTCGATCGATCGGCCAGTGGCATCCTTCAGCGCCGCGGGCATCGCGCTCCGGGCGTCGGCTGGCGTGCTTGACGTTCGCGCCGTGGGTGACATCGTGACGACCGGCACGACGGTGCTGGCAACGCCGGGCTATTCCAAGACTTTCGGCGACGCTGCCGACCAGGTGATCGTCTCGGCACCCGGCGGCACTCTCTCGCTGGTGTCGACGCGCGGCAACGTCAACCTGGGCAGTGCATCGACGTTGTCGATCGGCGGGGGCAGTGGCAACGCTGGCTCGTTGCGGCTATCGGCCGGGCTTGGCACCGTGACGCTGCCCGGTGTGATAGAAGCTGCGGCGCCCGACGGACGGGCCTCGCTGCATTTTGACAGTGGCCTGGGCGGTCTCGATCTGGCGGCTTTCCTTGCCGGACAAGGCAAGGCGTTTTCGGGCGATATCGGCATCCGTACTGGCGTCGGCAACCTTACGCTGAACGCGGGCCAGACATTGCGTGCCGAAAGCCTGCGCCTGACCGCAGACGGCGGTCGCGTCGATATCGCGGGAACCGTTGATACATCGGGCATCAACGGCGGCAGCATCGGCTTGTTCGGCCTCACCGGCGTCACCTTGCAATCGACTGCATTGCTCGATTCGCACGCCAACGGCTATCCGGCCGACGATACGCGCGCTGCAACTGGCGGTCGGGTCGAAATCGGCACGGTTGGCACAGGCAATATCGTTGTTGCGTCGGGCGCGCGCATCGATGTCGCGGCGCGTCGCCCAGGTGCGCGGCTGATTTCGCAAATCCGCAAGGACGCCCAGACTCTCAACGACAGCCTGACCTACAACTACGCCCAGTCCGATGTTGGCGGCACCGTGAGTTTCAGGGCACCGATCGTGTTGACGGAAGTTGGCAAGCAATCGGTCAATATCGCGTATGCCGGTACGATTCTTGGGGCGAGCGAAACGTCCGTCGAGGGCTATCGCATCTTCGATCTGGCGACCATGGCCAACCCGAATGGCTGCGCAAGCGCCGATATCTGCATCAATGCGACCGGGCAGGCGGTGCTCGATCTGAACGCTGCGCCCCTGACCAACCGCCTTGCGGCCATCGCACCGGGCACGATTCCCGATTTCATCCGCAGCTTCAACCTGAGCGGTGCCACGACGGGCCTTGGCGCCCTGCTTGACGATCCGAACTTCCGGGCACGACCGGGCGTGCAGCTTGAATATGCCGGCGATATCGTCCTGGCGTCGAACTGGAACCTGGCGGCGGCAACCGTAAATGTTGCAGCGGCGACCGCTGACGGCCTGATCGCGCCATCCGTCCAGCTCGGCAATGGCCTCAGCTATGTGGTTCCTGGCAAGGAAGCCGAACTGTTCAGCGGTTTCTCCGAGCGCTCGCAGATATTCTACACCGATTTCGTTTACCGGGTTGGCGGCCGCGCCAGCGGAGAAGCGGGTGTCCTGACGCTGCGCGCCGGCGGCAACCTTGATATCCGCGGATCGATTACCGACGGCTTGTTCAATTTTGCTGATTCGACCGATCCGACCTACCTCAGTTTCCAGCTTGGCGGCGGCGATCGCCAATATCGGCCAGCGCTGGTTTTCAACTGCGGCGCATTCGTTTCGTGCGGCGACCTGTTCACCGCGTTCGAATTTGTGCCGGGCGCGACGATCCCGACAGTGCCGGCGATCGATGGCGTCAACATCGTCATATCGCGGCTGACACGCGGCCAGGACATTACCGACCTGATCGGTTCGCCTGTTGCGCCTTACAGCGCTGCAGCCAATAGCCCCGGCGCCTTGGGACGCCAGGCGAACGGCGCAGGTGATCCGATCGGTAGTGCCGTCATCATGCCACTGCTTGCCGACGGCAGCGCCGCTGCCTCATCCAGCCTGCGGCTGGTCGGCGGTGCCGCACCAGAGGGCAAGACGAGCTTGCCGGTGTCGGCGGATCCGTTGGCCATCGCACCCTCATCGACCGGCAGCGTCATCGTGTCGGGCGAAGCGACCTACCGCGCTGCGCCGATTGTGGTTGCCCAGAAATATGCCGGCGACCTCGAGCTTTTCAATGCCGACCCGAACCTTGGCACATCGGTTTCGGCACCTCCCGGCGATTTCATCGAAGCGCTGGCGGCAACAGGTGTCGTGTTCGATCCCAACACCTATACACGCCTGACCCTGACCGGCGCTTCGGCGACCATCCGCAGCTTCTTCGTCACGTCGGCCCGGGCATTCTTCGCCGCCAACAATATTCCCGCGAACCAGTATCAGTTCTTCGGCCCGGTCAATAATCCGACGGTGCTGACCGCCAGCGCCGATCTGATGGCGCGGTTCCTGCAATCGGTAAGCCGGGATTTTGCCGGCCGCATCGGTGCACCCGGCTTTAGCTATGCAGCACCGGTGCCGGAGGCGGCGACCACGCTCGACAACCCGAACATCGCGACACGGTCGTTGATCCGCACCGGAACCGGGGCGATCGACATCGTTGCTGCAAGGGATGTGGACCTGACGAATGGCAGGGCGGTGTTCCGCGCGGTCAATGGCAGGAACACCAGTTCGACGGCGACATCCGGCGCGCAAGTCGGGGGCGCTGCCGTTTATACCGTCGGCCACCGTGTCGATCCGGCAATCCAGACGGCAACAGCCGTTGGCAGCACTGCGGCGCTTTCGATCGATCCGGCCTTCCTGGCCGCCCAAACGGCCACCGCCAACTTTACGCCGAACCTGCAGGGCGTTCTCAACAGCGAGCCCGTTTATGCCAGCGGCGGCGGCGATATCCGTATTGCATCCGGGCGGGATGTTATCGCGCGTCGTGATGCCTGGAGCGAAGCGTTCCGTCGGACCGCCGCCGGCAACCCGCCGACACCGTTCGCCAACGCGGGCACGGACACGCAATTGTGGCGATCCATCAGCGCGCCTGACGCCAACCAGCGCTTCATTCCGATCACCAATATCCGCATCAATGCCCAGTTGTTCTCGACCGGCGTCGGCGCGTTGGGCGGCGGTTCTGTCCTGATCGATGCTGGGCGCAACATCTCGGAACTGACGGTCGCCTCTGATACCAGCGTGACGACCGGGCTCGTGAGCAATCCGCGGCAACCAACCCAGCCGGCAGCGTTGACGCTGATCAGCTTTGGCGGCGGCAACGTCGAAATGCGCGCCGGCCGTGATGTCCTCGGCGCCCAGGTGGATGTTGCTTCAGGTGCGTTGACGATCAAGGCCGGCAATGCGGTCGCCAGCGCTGGTGCCCTGCGCTTGGCAGGCACAACCTCCTCGCCGATAGCCCCGTTGGAGCAAAACCTGTTGCGCGTCCGTCTTGCTGACGCGACCGCAAGCATCAGCGCCATCAAGACGGTCACGATCGGCGGCATCGCGTCGACCGACGGTGAAGGTTTTTATGCGCGCACCTCGGGTGTTTCGATTCTCACCAATGGCGATGCGCTGATTACCAACACTGGCAAGGATATCAGGACTCCGTTCAGCCAGAATAACGACACGAACGCCAATCTTGCCGGTGCGCTGCTCCCGGGCTCCTTTTCGGTGAGCGCGCTTTTCGGCGATATCAACTTGTCCGATACGTCGCTGCTGTCGACGGGGGCACGCCCGGTGCCGATCGTCCTGGTCCCGAGCGCGGTTGGTCAGTTGCGGCTCTTCGCGGGTGGTCATCTTGCCCCTGTGACGCTCGTCATGGACGATGGCGATCCGTCGTTGACCCCGGGGCCGTTGTCGGCGCTGACCCAGGCGTCGCTGCTCGATATCAACACGATCAATCCGAACACGCGCAGGTTCGGTGTGCCGGTCATACTGCCGAACACCAGCGATGCCGACCGGCGGCTGCTGCACAACGAGCGCACCACCCACGCCGGCGATACCGAACCCGTCCGCATCGCCGCCGATGGCAACATCAACCAATTGTCGCTGTTCGTACCGAAACAGGCTCGGATCACGGCCGGCGGCGACATCGTCGATGCGATCTTTGTCGGGCAAAACCTTGCCGCGAACGACGTGACGCGGATAACCGCCGGCGGCGATATCGTGGCTTCGTCACGCGTCCTGGCCACACCAACCGGTACCGGTTCTGCCAATCTGCCGGTGTTGCAGGGTAACAACTTTGTCCTGGGCGGTCCCGGCGCCTTTTTTGTGGAAGCGGGACGCGACCTGGGCCCGTTCTTCAACTCCGCGATCGTTGGTGACGGCGGCGGCAACCTGCTCACCTATGGCGGCGGCATCCTGACCGTCGGCAACGATTATAATCCCTGGCTGCAACCGGCCGGCGCCAAGCTATACGTCGCGTTCGGAGTCGGTAAGGGCGCGAACTATAACGCGCTGCTTTCAGCTTACGTCGACCCGGCGGCGTCGCTCGATGGCGACCTGTTTGTTCAGGTGACAGACGAGAACGGCAACACGTCACCCGATACCAGCAAGCCGATCTATGACACGGCATTAGTGAGCTGGCTCGTCGAGAACCAGCCCGCAGCCATAACGGCAGCCTTTGGAGCACCGATCAGCCTAGCATCGTCCGAGGTCGTGCCGCTGCTCAACAGTCTGGACCCGGCGGCATTGGCGTCGTTCCTGATCGACCTGCCATTTTTGCCGATCGGTGGCGGTATCAATAGCCAGACGGTGGCCATCGACCGGTCGGTCGCAACAGCGCCTGTGCTGTTGACCGGCACAGCCGCAGCGGGAGCGCCATCGGCGCAACGCACCACGATCAGCGGCAGCACGCTGATCGGCTGGCTGGCCCAGAATGCACCGTCGGTGCTGATGGCGCGTTACGGCTTGACCAGTACCGATATCAATCGTGCCTTTGCGCAACTGACGGCATTGCCGCAACTGACCCAGCGCCAGTTCCTGCTCGACAGAGTCTATTTCAACGAGTTGGCGGCGCCTTCGCGGCCGGACGGTGCGTCGTCAGGGCAGTTCATCCGGGGCTATCGCGCCGTCGATCTCGTGTTCCCCGGGGCCAGCGGCTACACCAAGAACGACCTCGCCGGCGCGGTGAACGGCGGCACCAAAGTGTCCACCGGCAACCTTGATCTGCGTCTGGCGACGCTCGAAACGCAGCGCGGCGGTGACATCACCATCCTCGGGCCGGGCGGTCGTGTCCTGGGTGGCTCGATCGTGGCCACCGCCACACAGGCCAGCCGGCGCGGTGCGAACCTGCAGGATCCGTTCAACCTGTTCCGCGGCACACGGCGCTCAAGCATCGACAATGCTTCGGCGGCGCGAATCCTTGGCATTCCAACTGGTTTTGAAGGTGTGCTGACCCTGCGCGGCGGCAGCGTACGCGGCTTTACCGATAGCGATTTCCTGCTCAACCAGAGCCGGTTGTTCACGGTCGGCGGTGGTGACATCACGCTGTGGTCGTCGAATGGCGATCTCAACGCCGGCCAGGGTGTCAAGACGTCGTCGAACAACCCGCCGGTGGTGGTGCGGTTCGATCCGAACGGCTTTGGTGTGCTGGACCAGGCCGGAGCCGTCGCCGGCGCCGGGATCGCCGGCTTCCAGCCGGCGGGCGTCGACAAGGGGCCGGATGTGACGTTGGTTGCGCCAGTCGGCACAGTCGATGCCGGCGACGCCGGGGTGCGGGCCAGCGGCAATGTGTTCGTGGCAGCAGCCCGGGTCGCCAACGCGGACAACTTCAAGGTCGGCGGCACCGCGTTCGGTAATATTGCGACAACTGTCGTAGACACCGGCGCCGCCGCCAGCGCCAATGCCGCGTCGGCCGCGGCCTCGCAGGCGGCAGCCGCGGTCAATCCTTCATCAGGCCGCGCCGGTGATGATCGTTCGCGGATTACAGTCGAGGTGCTGGGCTTTGCTGGCAGCGCCAATGATGACCCGTGCAACCTGCCGGCCGGCCAGAGGCCTGGAAACTGCCCGGTTGTGCAGAAATAGCGCTGACCCGGCGCAGGGTTATCGGATTGTCGGTGGTTGGCTTTAACCGGTGACTGCGCAAGCCGAGATCCCGCCGTCGGAGAGGCCGGGATTGGCAATTGCGCCCCCTATGCGGGACGGTAAAATGTGACCGCGCATCCGGTGGCCGGCTATGACGACGGCACTGCCGGGGGCGGCCTTGCGCACGGCACCGTTCGATTCGCTGGAGTTGCGGTTCGACCTGGCAAAGTGCGGTCTTGGCAACGCGACAACCGGGCTGGCGTTCGCGGCATCAAGGGGCGCGGCGCGGCAGCGGGAAGCCGTGGCGGCGTGCTTGTCGATGGCGCAGCCATCGTTGATATCAAGGTGAAGTCGGGGCCAAGACCCGTAGCTCGACGATAGAGTCGTCTTGGTAAGTTAGCCCCGGTGACGTGCACCCCTGATTTGGCGCCAATTTTGAGTAGAGTCCGTTTTCCGATGACCTGCTCCCCGTTCCTGGACCGCCCGGCTGGACGTCATCCAGTCCTTGCCGG
>JBMOGO010000062.1:0-18481 GCA_049318305.1 Polymorphobacter sp. | reverse complement strand
TTGATCATACGCGTCGTACCGTCCGACAGGTCGCGCACGCCGAACGCCGGCAGCGGCGCCACTGCACTGGCGAACACCGCCGCCACGACAGCGCTATCGTCGCCTGGCAGCACAAAGCCATCGGCGGCATCAAGCAACGACGCTTCAAAGCCAGCGTCGCCGGCCATCGCCAGCACCAGTGGCAAGCCGCTACGCAGCGCTTCCTCCACAGGAAAAGCCGCCGGATTGCCGCTTTCCATCAGCCAACAATCGCCGGCGCGGTCCTGGCTCGCATCTGGCGAATCAAGTGGTTGGCGCAGCAAATGCCACCCCGGCCCCGGTTCCAGCCATCCCGAAAATGCAGCCATCACGCGGATCGGCATCGTTACGCGACCATTATGGTTCCAAATATCAGCAAAAATCCGCGAATCGACATTCATTTCGGTAATTCTTTCATGTGACTTCCACGTCGATGTTTTTACTGTGAACTGCAAGCTGTTGGGGAGAACAGAGAGCATAGGGGTCGAGTGTTAACTATTCGTTTACTGCGAATTGGACATATCGATGATACCAGGACGTGATACGACGCGAACTCGGCGGGAATCGACCAGAACTGCGTTACAGCCCGCAATGACGACACGTCACACTACGCCGCCACAACTTGCCTGCCTGATCGGCAACAGCGCCGCGATAGGCGGCATCCGCGCCGAGATTGAAAAGATCGCCGATTCGGCGGCGTCGGTATTGGTCACCGGTCCATCGGGTTCGGGCAAGGATGTCGTCGCGCAATTGCTCCACCAGCGCAGCCGCCGCGCGACCCGGCCTTTCATCGCACTGAACTGTGCCGCAGTGGCGGCCGACCTGTTGGAAAGCGAGATGTTCGGGCACGAGGCCGGCGCCTTTACCGGCGCCACGCGTGCCCGGGCCGGGCGCTTCGAAGCGGCGCACGGCGGCACCCTGTTCCTCGATGAAGTCGGCGACATGGCACAGGCGATGCAGGCAAAACTGCTGCGGGTACTGGAAAGCCGCGTCGTCGAGCGTGTCGGCGGCATGTTGCCGATCGCAGTCGATGTCCGGCTGATCGCTGCGACCAGCGTCGATCTGTTCGCCGCCATCGATCGCGGCGTGTTCCGGTCCGACCTGCTGTATCGGCTCGATGTCATCCGCATCGAAATGCCGGCGCTTGCCGACCGGCCAGAAGATATTGCGCCGCTCGTCCGGCATTTCCTGCAACATCTGCACGACACTGCGGTTCATTTTGACGCCGGTGCAATGGCGCTGCTGGCCGAACAGGCCTGGCCCGGCAATGTCCGCGAACTGAAAAATGTCGTCGAACGGACCCAGGCGCATTTTCCAGGACAACGCGTCGGGCGCGAGGCTTTGTTGGACCTGCTGCGCCCGGCATCGGCTCGCACGTCGTCAAACCGAATCACCGCACCACCGACGGCACTGCCTGCGCCGTCACCAGGCGAACTTGGCAAGGGCGGGATTGATCTGAAACGCGTCCTCAACGACCTGGAGCACGCCTACATCATCGAAGCGCTTACCGCGTCCGGTGGCGCCGTGTCGGCGACGGCCAAGTTGCTGGGGCTGCAGAGGACGACGCTCATCGAGAAGATGCGGCGGTTGCACATCGGGCCAGTCGGCATCGCGTGAACCCGCCCAGCGTGTAGCGACACCTTGCCGTCAACTGTCGCGTTTGCTCCACGCTGCGATCTGCTGATCAAGTTGCGCCTTCACAGCGTTGGAAGCCGCAACCAGCCGGTCCATCGCGGCATATTGGCGAGCCAGCGTCGACCGATATGTCGCCAACCGGATGTCGACCGTGGCAAGGCCGGTGGTGACCGCCGACCGCTGCCGCGTCAGCCCGGCGCTGGCTGGCGTCACCAGGTCGGCGATGCTTTGCAATCGGCTCGGCTGGGTCGATAGCGCCGGCGCCGCCAGCGCCTTCAACAGCGCCTCGGCATCGCCGTAACGCGTCGGCGACAGCGCGGCAAAGCGCGCCGCATCGAAACTGACCGCGCCGTCGCGGGCGATGCTGACGCCCAGATCACGCAGTTTCAGGCTGTTGGCGGCGGCGACCGGCGCGGTTACCAGCCCGGCGATGCGCTGATCGATGGCGCGCGCCGTGGCATCATTGGCGAGGGCGCCCGCGACATCACTGCCCGTTGCCCCTTTCCGAAAATCCCCGACGAGCGCGCGCATTGCGCCAAGCGTCGAGGCAAAATCCGAAATTGTCGTCGACAGTTGCGCCCCGTCGCGCGCTGCGCTGATCTGGGTGGTCGCTGCGCCATCGGCCTTTTTCAGCGTGAGGCGCGTGCCGGTGAGGAGGTCGTCGATGACATTGCTGCTGCGCGTCACCGCAATGCCATCGACGCTCAATTCGCTGTTGCCGGCTGCGCTCGCCAGCGTCATCGAGCGGCTGCCGGGGGTATAGCCAAAGCGCGCTAGTCCGGTGTCACCGGGGGCGGGCGCCGCACTGATGATGAAGGCCTGGGCGCTGCCATCAGCGCCGCGCAGCGACAGGGTGGCGCTGCCGGCCGTGCTGATGATCGACGCGGTGACTGGCATCGAGGACCGATTGATCGCATCGCGCAGGCCGACAAGGCTGTTGTTGCTGGCATCGATGACGATATCGACGCTTGGCGCACTGCCGCCGGTAAAGCCGAAATCGCCGCCGCCAAGATCGGTCCGCGTGCCGAAGGCGAAGGTGATCGTGCCCAGCCCGACCGCGGCATCGCCGGCGGCCAGCGGGGGGCTGCGCAACTGTTGTGCGCTCGCCAGCCGGTTGACGGTGACAGCGTTGACGAACGCGCCGGTCGGCCCGGTGCCGAAGCGTTCGATGATCACAGCAGTGCTGTCGCTGCTGGTCGGCAGCAGCCCGAGCGCGCCGCTGCGCACCCTTGCATCGAGCGATTGAGCGATGCCCTGCAACGCCGACCGCACCTGCCCCAGCGCCGAAATCCGCGCATCGAGCGCCGCCGCTTTGTTGTTGAGTGGCGCGGTCTTGCCGGTTCTTTCGGCCGCCACCAGCTGGTCGATCAGCAGCTTGGTATCGATACCGGACCCGGCGCCCAGGGTGGAGACGATATTGTCCATCCCCTGGGTAACGGCATCGAACCGCAACCGTTTACACCGCCCGGCAGCCGTATTGCCCCGCTGCCGTCATCGCGCATTCAAACCGCTGCGCACCGCGGGAATAGGCCAGCGCAGTGCCGCCCTTACCGGCCTGCGCCACGACATCGGCAACGCTGCGCACCGGCACGCCGCCGACGCTTTCGATCAGGTCGCCAGGTCGCAAGCCGGCGAAGCGCACGGCGGGGGCGGTTTGCACCATCTGCACGACAACGACCCCGGCTTCGGGCAGGCCGACACCGAGTTCCTGCGCATAGGCTGGCGACAGGTTGGCGATGGTGACGCCGTTCAGGATCGATTGGCCGGCGATCGGGGTAATCTGACGCGCCGGGCGTTCCGGGGGCGCCGCCAGAACCACGGTTATCACCTGTTCCTTGCCGGCGCGAACCAGCCGCACCTCGAGTGTCTTGCCAATGCCTTCGGTGGCGAGCGAATAGCGCAATTGGCCACCGTCAGCGACTTCCTTGCCATTCACGGTGCGCAGCACATCGCCAGCGCGGATGCCAGCGGTTGCACCGGGACTGCCAGGCACCACGCCGGTGACCAGCAGGCCTCCAGGACGATCCAGCCCGGCTAGGCGGGCGCTTTCAGCCGAAAGCGGTTCGCCCTCCACGCCGATCCAGCCGCTGACCAGCTTGCCCTTGTCGGCGGCGGCGAGGAAGACCCGCACCATTTTCGACGGGATGGCAAAGCCGATGCCGTTGGAACCGCCGCCTTCCGAAAATATGGCGGTGTTGATGCCGATCAGCCGGCCCTGGCCATCCAAAAGCGCACCGCCGGAATTGCCGCGGTTGATGGCGGCGTCGGTCTGGATGAAGAACTGCCAGTCGGACACGCCGATGCCGGTCCGCGCAATCGCCGATACGATGCCGGTGGTGACAGTCTGGCCGACGCCGAACGGATTGCCGATAGCGATGGTGACATCGCCGACTTCGGTCTGGTCGCTGTCGCCCATGCGGATCACCGGCAGCGGCGTCGCACCGGGGTCGACACGCAGCAAAGCCAGATCAAGCCGGGCATCGGCGAACACCAGCTTGGCGGGATACTCACGGCGGTCGGCGAGCGCCACCAGGATTTCATCGGCGCCGGCAACGACGTGATTGTTGGTGATGATCAGGCCGCCGGCACCGACGATGACGCCGGAACCCAACGACCGCTGCACGCGCGGTTGCGGCGCGGCACCACCACCAAAGAACTGCCGGAAGAACGGATCATCAGCCATCGAACGACGGCTACGATCGACCTTGGCGGTATAGACGTTGACGACCGCAGGTGCCGCCAGCTTGACGATGGGGGCGAACGACATGGTGACATTACCCGGCCCGGCTGGGACGACACGGGTGATGGGGGTCGAATCGACTGGCGCAATCTGGGCCGACACACTGCCTTCACCGGTCTGGGCATTGATGCTGATGGCCAGCGCCAAGCCCGCGACCATGCCGAGCCCGATGCCGCCTGCCAGTTTCAACCTGTTGGTCATGAAAAGTCCTGCCATTGGATGCTTGCTTGCAAATGTTCAATTGTGTGCCGCGCGTGAAGCGATGATGAACGAACGGCGCTAGTCGGGGAGAGATGATGATGAAGCTGTGGCACTGCAAGGATGCACGGTCGTTTCGGGTGCTGTGGACGCTGGAGGAACTGGGCCTGCCCTATGATCTCGTCTCGCTGCCGTTCCCGCCGCGCTGGGCCAGCCCGGAATATCTGGAGACCAACCCGCTCGGCACCATCCCCTATTTCGAGGATGGCCCGGCAAAGATGACCGAAAGCGCCGCGATCTGCCAGTATCTGGCGGTGAACCATGGCAAGCTGGCGGTGGCACCGGAGGAAGATGATTATGGCGCCTGGCTCAACTGGCTGCACCACGGCGAGGCGACGCTGACCTTTCCGCAGACTTTGGTATTCCGCTACAAGATGCTGGAGCGGCCGGAACGGCGCAATCCGCAGGTGGCGGAGGATTACAAGCGCTGGTTCCTGGCGCGGACTGTGCTGGCCGAACGCGCGCTGGGTGACGGGCGGGAGTTCCTGTGCGCCGGGCGCTTCACCGTGGCGGACATTTCGGTGGCTTACGCGTTGCTGTTCGCCGGCACGCTGGGGCATCTTGATGAAGTCGGGCCGAACTTGCGGGCCTGGTGGACGCGGTTGCAGGAACGGCCTGGGTTTGTGCGGGCCAAGGCGGTTCAGGACGGATAGGGCACCGCTGCGACGACCTCGTCCAGTTGCAGCACGCGATACAAATGCGGAAACAGCACACCGGCGCGCGCCGGTTCCCATTTCAGCGCCGGCCCCAGCGTATCGGCATCGAGAGTCAGCGCCATCAGGCCCGGTGCATCGGCGAACCATTTCGCCGCGGTCGCTGCGACCTGGTCGGGGGCGGAGATGTGGATATAGCCATCGCGCAGGTCATCGGGGGACCCGGCAAAGCTGCCGCTCGCCTGGAACGCTGCCCATTCGTCGGCGCGCAACAGCTTGACGATGGGAGTCATGAATTGCGCCGTACGGGAACCTGCACGTTGCACAGGTCGGTAGCGCCGGCAGGGCGCACGAAAAAGCCGGTGCGGTTGGCGCGCGCCTTCAGATAGGCGGCAAACGCCGGGCTGGCGCTATCGAGCACTTCGTAGCGCGGCGCGCCTGCGAATGTGCTGGCGAGGCGCACCCGCGTGATCGGCGTCTGCTCGGCGGGGGTCTGGTAAAAGCCAAGGTCAGCGGTGCCGCGCGGCAGGCTGCTGTACCCCGCAATGCCATCGATGACGCGGCCGACGACCGTGATGTTGCGATCAAGATGGCGCGGGCCATGGCCGATGACCGCATAAAGCTCGCTGCCGTCGCCGGTATCGGGCGGATTGTTGCGGCCGACTCCGACGCTGGCATAACAATGCGCCAGCCAGGCTGTGCCGGATTTCCGGTCACGGGCGACCGGCCAGCCATTCCAGAAGCCGGATTCGGCATAGGCATCGGTCGAACCCAGCGGGGTGATCGCCAGGCCCTTGGCGGGGCGCTCATATTCAGCCGGCAGCGGCGCCGGTTTGGTGCCTTCCCCGGGCACTGCGCCGCCCGGTGTCGCGGCGGCACCGGCAGCCATTGCGGCGGCGCCATTGGCCGTCATCGCCTTGGCGGGAAACGGCCGCGCCGCCCATTGCACAACGTAATTGTCTTGTACCCGGGTGATGGCGCCGCCATCGAACTGTCCTGCGGCAACCAGCGCCTTGATCGCGGCAATATGTGCCGGGGCGAAATCCGGCGCCAGTTCTATCGCCATGGTACCGCGCGCGGTTTCGAGCAGCAGCAAGTTCTCGGGCGCCACCGCCCGCCACGCGCTGGGCGGCGCAACTGCGGCAATTTCGGTTGGCGAGGCAGCGGCGAGGAGAGCGGCGAGCAGGATCATGCCGGCACGATGGCGACGGCGGCTGCGAAGGGCAAGCCCTCAACCTTCGGGCTCAAACTCCAATGCGGCGCCGTTGATGCAGTGGCGCAGGCCGGTCGGTGCGGGGCCATCGGGGAAGATGTGCCCGAGATGGCCGCCACAGGTCGCGCAATGCACTTCGGTGCGCACCATGCCATGGCTGGAATCGACGGTAGTTGCGACCGACCCCGGCACCGCGTCATAAAAACTCGGCCAGCCCGAACCGCTGTTGTATTTGGTGCCAGACACATAGACGAGCGTGCCGCAGCCGGCGCAGTGGAAATCCCCGGCGCGCTTTTCATCGTTGAGCGGCGAAGTGAAGGGCCGCTCGGTTGCGTGTTCACGCAGGACTGCGTGTTGGGTGGGGGTCAGCGTGCGATCGGTCATGGTCGGTCCTTGGCGATTATGCTGCGCATAAAATCGGGGTTGCAGCGCAATTTGCCAACCCCTGATGTTGTTCGCGGTGCTGCGGCAGATGGTTACGCCGCCGCCCCTTCCCCGCGATACGCAACGCGCCTATTAGCACCGCATGACTTACTCCCAGCTCCGCTATCATCACGGTGAAACCATCGACATGATCCGCGAAAGCGTGGCGGCCTTTGCCGCCGCCGAAATCGCGCCGCGCGCTGCGCAGATAGACATCGACAATGAATTCCCCGCCGACCTGTGGAAAAAGCTTGGCGAGCTTGGCCTGCATGGCATCACCGTCAGCGAGGCGGACGGCGGTGCGGGCCTCGGCTATCTCGCCCATGTCGTCGCCATCGAGGAAATCAGCCGCGCCTCGGCCGCGGTCGGCCTGTCCTATGGCGCCCATTCGAACCTGTGCATCAACCAGATCAACCGCTGGGGCACAGCCGACCAGAAGGCGCGGTATCTGCCGAAACTGATTTCCGGCGACCATGTCGGCAGCCTCGCCATGTCCGAACCCGGCAGCGGTTCCGATGTCATTTCGATGAAGCTGCGCGCCGACCGGAAGGGCAATGACGCCTTCATCCTCAACGGCAACAAATTCTGGATCACCAACGGCCCCAACGCCGACACGCTGGTGGTCTATGGCAAGACCGACCCGGCGGCCGGGCCAAAGGGCATCACCGCCTTCCTGATCGAACGCGGCATGAAGGGTTTTTCAACGGCGCAAAAGCTCGACAAGCTCGGCATGCGCGGCTCCAACACCTGCGAACTGGTGTTCGAGGATTGCGAAGTGCCGGCCGAAAATGTGCTGGGCGGCGTCGGCATGGGCGCCAAGGTGCTGATGTCGGGCCTTGATTACGAGCGCGTCGTGCTCAGCGGTGGCCCGCTCGGCATCATGGCGGCCTGCATGGATGTCGTCGTTCCCTATGTTCATGACCGCAAGCAGTTCGGGCAGTCGATCGGTACCTTCCAGTTGATGCAGGGCAAGCTGGCTGACATGTACGTCGCCCAATCGACGGCCCGCGCCTATACCTATGCGGTGGCGCAGGCCTGCGACCGCGGCGAAACCACCCGCAAGGACAGCGCCGGCTGCATCCTTTACAGCGCCGAAAAAGCCACCTGGATGGCGCTGGAGGCGATCCAGTGCCTCGGCGGCAACGGCTACATCAACGACTACCCGACAGGCCGCTTGCTGCGCGATGCAAAACTCTATGAAATCGGCGCCGGCACCTCGGAAATCCGCCGCTACCTGATCGGGCGCGAACTGTTCGACGAAACGGCGTGAAGATTCTCGGCGCCGTCCTCGCCGGCGGCGCGTCATCTCGCTTCGGGTCCGACAAGGCACTGGCGCTGTTCGCCGGCAAGCCGCTGATTGACCATGCCATTGCTGCCCTCGCGCCGCAGGTCGAAAGCCTCGTGATCGTCGGGCGCGACTGGCCCGGTTTTGGCCGCGTCGATGACCTGCCCGCCACCGGCCTTGGCCCGTTGGGCGGCCTGTGCGGCGCGCTTACCCATGCCGCTGCGCATGGCTTTGATGCCGTCCTCTGCGTCCCCTGCGACACGCTCGGCCTGCCGCCCGATCTTGCCGCGCGGCTTTCGCCCGGCCCCGCCGTGGCAAAGGACCAGCGCAGCATCGGTCTGTGGCCCGCCGCCCTTGGCCCTGCCCTGCTCGCCCGGCTGGCAAGCGGCGGCAGCCGGGCGATCCATGTCTGGGCAGCGGCTTGCGAGGCGCGTGATGTTGATTGCGGCGCGCTCCACAACATCAACACGCCCGACGATCTTGGCTGATCGTACAACGATCTGGTGACGACGGGCGCGCGCTGGCTTATGCTCCCCCGATGATCCGCACCTCACTCCTCGCCATTGTCCTCCTCGCCAGCCCGGCCATCGCGGCCCCCGACAAGGCTTTGCTCGCCGCCGCCACCGCCGCAGCGCCCGCCGTCACTCCGACGCTGCAGCAGCTCGTCGAGATCGAAACCGGCACCACCGACGCCGAAGGCATGGCGGCGATGGGCAACTACCTTGAAGGGCGTTTCAAGGCGCTTGGTGCGTCGGTCGAACGCATCAAGCCTACAGGTAATGCCAAAGGCGATATCATCGTTGCGAAGTTGCAGGGCACCGGCAAGTCCAACCTGTTGCTGATCGGCCATATGGATACCGTCTATTTGCGCGGCGCGCTGGCCAAGGCGCCCTTCCGTGTCGAAGATAGCAAGGCCTATGGCCCTGGCATCGCCGATGACAAGGGCGGGCTGGCGGTCATCCTCCACGCCCTGCCACTTTTGAAAAAGTCGGATTTCGGCACCATCACCGTCGCCATCAATACCGACGAGGAAATGAGCTCATCTGGCTCTGGCGCCATCATCACCGAACTTTCCCGCGGTAAACAGGCCGTGCTGTCGTTCGAACCAACAGCAATTCCCGAAGGCACGATCACCGGCACCTCGAGCAGTCAACCGATCATCGTGACCATCACCGGCAAGGCAGCCCACGCCGGCAATGCCCCCGAACAGGGCATCAACGCGCTTGTTGAAGCCGCTTCGGTCATCGAGAAAACCAGAGACTTGGACCAGGGACCGGGCAAGCTGCGCTTTAACTGGACGGTGGTGAAGCAAGATTCACCGGGTGTAATCAATATTATCCCCGACACCATCGTGCTGACCGGCGACCTGCGCATTTCAACCGACGCCGAGCGCGACGCCTTTGTCGCCGAAATCACCCGCCGTCTCGCGATGCCAACGGTGTCCGGGGCGAAGGTCGAGGTAAAGGTCATCCTCGGTCGCCCGGTCTATACCGCCGACGCCGCCAGCATGGCGCTGATCAACCGCGCCGTCGCCATCTATGGCGACATCGGCCAGAAATTGGCTGTCTTGCCGCGCGTGGGCGGCGGAAGCGATGCTGGCTATGCCCAGCGCGCCGGCGTACCGGTCATCGAAGCACTCGGCCTGCCGGGCTTTGGCTATCACAGCAAGGCGGCCGAATATGTCTATCTGGATGCGGTGCCGCGCCGGCTCTACCTGGCGGCCGAACTGATCCGGCAGTTGAACAAACCGTAACGCCAAAGGGTAGCGCCGCGCCTGCCGCGCCGCTATCCCGGCGCCATGTCCCGCCCCACCGCCCTTTTGCAATGCGCCGCCGGGATCGGCACGCTGTGCCTGATGGATGTGGTCGTCAAGCATCTGGCGGCCACCAACGCCGTCGAGGTCATCACGCTGGCACGCTATACCACCGGCACGATTCTCGCGCTTGGCGTCTGGCATTTGCAGGGGCGACCGCGGCTGACCCGCGAAATGTGGCCGCTGCATATTCTGCGCGGCGTCCTGATCGCCGCGATGGCATATAGTTTCTACTGGGCGCTAACGAAACTGCCGCTCGCCGAAACCATCACCTTGTCCTTCATCGCGCCGCTGCTGGTGCCGCCGCTAGCATCGCTGACGCTGGGGGAACGCATGCAACCGCGCGCGCTGGCGGCGGGCGGGCTGGGCTTTGTCGGCGTGCTCGTCACCGTGCAGGGCGCCCCGGATTTCAGCGGCGATCGGCTGCTGGCACTGGGTGCCGTGCTGTTCGCCGCGGTCGCCTATGCCGGTTCGTCGGTCGTGCTGCGCGCTCGTGCCGCCAGCGACGGCGCTACCATTGTCACGCTGATGGGGGCGCTGGTGCCGATGCTGGTGCTCAGCCCGGTCGCCATTGGGGCGGTGATGCCCGACTTGCCGACGCTGGGCTGGTTCGTGCTGCTCGGCCTGATCGGCAATATCGGGATGCAATTGCTCAGCCGCGCCTATGCGCGCATCGAAGCGCAGGTGCTGGCAGTGATGGAATTTACCGCCCTGCCCTGGGCGGCGTTGCTCGGCTGGCTGGTGTTCGCCGAACCGGTGCGCTTGCAAGTCTGGGCCGGTGCGGCAATCATTCTTGCCGCCTGCATCTGGGCAGGGCGCGAACCGGCACACGTCGAAACAGCAGCGGAGTGAGGGCTATGGCCAAGGTCACCGGCATCGGCGGCGTTTTCTTCAAGGTGGCAGACCCGGCGGCCACCCGCGCCTGGTATGCCGAACATCTGGGGCTGCAGGTCGACGACTATGGTTGCACCTTCGCGCCGGACCCTGACCCCAAGGCGCAGACGATCTGGAGTCCGTTCAAGGCGGATACCGATTATTTCGGCCCGGGCGAGCAGGACTTCATGGTAAACTTTCGCGTCGATGACCTTGATGCGCTACTCGCGGCGCTGGCGGCGAAGGGCATTGCCTGCGTCGGTGACCCGATGGACGAAAGCTATGGCAAGTTCGGCTGGATCATCGATTGCGATGGTCGCAAGATCGAGTTGTGGGAGCCCAAGACGCCGTTCTGAAGCGCTGCGGTTCCGAACTTGCCGCCGCCGCTGACCCTGCTAGGTTTGGCCCCATGACCAGAATCCGCGCCATCACCCTTGCCCTGTTGATCACGTCGGCGCCCGCACTCGGGGACACGGCATACATCAATGCTAACGGCTATACCCTGTCCGACACTGGCGCGATCACCCGCTTTGCCACGCTGATCGTCGGCAATGACGGGCGGGTTAAGGCAACGCTGCCCGCCGGCAGCCCGAAACCGCGCGGCAAGACCATCGATGTCGGCGGGCGCACGCTGCTGCCCGGCCTGATCGATGCGCACGGCCATGTCATGGGGCTGGGCGAAGGCGCGCTGGCGGTCGATCTGAACGGCACCACCTCGCTGGCGGCGGCACAGGCCGCGATCCGCGCCAACCCTGGCAGCGGTGCCTGGATCAAGGGCAGCGGCTGGAACCAGGAACGCTGGGGCCTGGGGCGCTTTCCGACCGCCAAGGAGCTTGATGCCGTCACCGGTGACCGGCCGGCGTTCCTGGAACGGGTCGATGGCCATGCCGGCTGGGCGAACACCCGCGCCTTGGCGATTGCCGGGGTGACCGCGGCGACGCCCGACCCTGAAGGTGGCCGTATCGAGCGCGATGCCGCCGGCAACCCGACTGGCGTGCTAGTCGATGCCGCGATGAAACTTGTGGCGGCGAAGATTCCGGCACCAACCGCAAAGGAAGCTGATCGCGCACTGGCCAAGGCGCTGACGATCATGGCGTCGGTGGGGCTGACCGGCGCCGGCGACGCCGGCATCGATGGGCCGACCTGGGATCGCTACAAGCGCTTTGCGCGCACCGGCAAACTGACGGCGCGGATTTACGCGATGGCCTATGGCCCGGACAACCGCGCCGCCATCGCGCCTAATGGCCCGATCGGCTGGGGCTATGGCGACCGGCTGGCGATGATGGCGATGAAGTTGCAGGCCGATGGCGCGCTGGGCAGTCGCGGTGCCTGGATGCGCGCGCCGTACAGCGATGCCCCCGACCAGCGCGGCCTGCCATTTTTCGAGGAAGGCAATCTGCGCCGCATCATCCTCGATGCCTCGGCCAAGGGCTTCCAGGTCAATGTCCACGCCATCGGCGATGCGGCGAATGGCGCGGCGTTAGGCGCATTTGCAGCCATACCCGAAGCACAGCGCACCGCGCTGCGCCACCGCGATGAACATGCGCAGGTGGTCGCCCCGGAAGATTTGCCGCGCTTTGCCCGGCTGGGCATCATCGCGTCGGTGCAGCCGACCCACGCCACCAGTGATAAGGGCATGGCCGAAGCGCGCGTCGGCGAAAAGCGGCTGGTCGGCGGCTATGCCTGGAAAACCCTGATTGACAGCGGTGCGCGCATCGCCGGCGGATCGGACTTTCCGGTTGAACCGCCCAACCCCTTTTTCGGCCTGCACGCCGCCGTCACCCGGCAGGACCGCGGCGGCAACCCGCCCGGTGGCTGGCGCATGGCCGAGGCGATGACCATGCCGCAGGCGTTTGCCGCCTTCACCACCGATGCCGCCTTTGCCAACCATGCCGAGACGCGGGTCGGCACGCTGACGCCGGGCAAATGGGCGGATTTCATCGTGGTCGATAGCGACCCCTTCACGGCGCCGCCCGGCGATTTGTGGAAGACCGGCGTGGCGGAAACCTGGGTCGCCGGAAAGCGCGTATTCAAACGCTGATCAGGGCCGGCTACAGCGCCGTCAAAATATCCACGGTCAGGATTTGCGGCAGGTCCTTCTGGCTGCCATCGGCTGCATAAAAGACATAGACCGGCACGCCGGCGCGGCCCTGATCAGACAGCCACTGCGAAATCACCGCATCGCCGCGCGTCCAATCGCCTTCCAGTACCGCGATTCCCTTTTTGCGGAAGGCGTCGGCGACCGCCGCATCGGCCATGGCGCCTTTTTCATTGACCTTGCAGGTCAGGCACCAATCGGCAGTCATATACAGGAACACCGGTGTTTTGGCGGCGCGCAATTCGGTCAGTTTTTCGGGTGAGAAATGCTGTGCCATCAAGCCGGCGGGCGCCGATGTACCCTGTGCCACCGCCGGCGTGCCGACCGGCAACAGGATAATGGCAGCAACGGCGGCAAGCACCGCCGCACCGGCAGGGAACCAGCCGGTGCCGCCGACATGTTGGCGGCGACCCAGCCACCACAGCAACAGGCCGAGCAGCAGCGCACCGGCAAGGCCGACCGTCATGCCCTCCACGCCCGCTTGACGCCCCAGTACCCAGGCCAGAGCCAACGCGGTCAGGAACATCGGCACCGACAGGATGGCGCGCAGCCGCGTCATCCATGCGCCGGGTTTCGGCAGGCGGCGGCGCAGCGCCGGGATGAAGCCGACCGCGAGAAACGGCAGCGCCAGCCCGAACCCGAGCCCGGCGAACACTGCCAGCGCCGCGACCGGTGGCAGCACCAGCGCAGCGCCCAGCGCTCCGGCCATGAACGGCCCGGTACACGGCGTGGCGACGAACGCTGCCAGAGCGCCGGTGGCGAAACTGCCCAGCGCGCCGCCCTTGCGGATGGTGGCATCACCGACCGCGCCGGTGCTGAGCGTGATTTCGAACAGCCCCGCCAGATTGAGCGCGATCGCCGTCACCAGCAGCAACAGGCCAGTAATGACGCGCGGGTCCTGCAACTGGAACGCCCAGCCGACCTGCGACCCTGCCGCGCGCAGCAGCAACACCAGTCCGCCCAATGCGGTGCAGACGATCACCACCCCGGCGGTATAGGCCAGCGCGTCGCGGCGCGCCGCGGCCGGCGCGATATTGCCGCTGGCGAGGCTGAGCGCCTTCAGGCTGAGGATCGGGAACACGCACGGCATGATGTTGAGGATGATGCCACCCACGACAGCGCCGAGCAGGATCAGCGGCAAGCCCGGCCCGGTATCGATCGGGCGGTCCGCCGCCAGCGGCAGGCCGGCGGCCGGCACCGCACCGGGCTGCGCCGTGATGCGGAAACCCTGCGGCTTTTCCTCGTCTTCGAGCGTGACACTCAGCACGCCGGTGATCGCGCCCGCCGGTGTCGCAGCGGTGGTTTCGATGCGTAGCGCGTCGCCCGCCACCGTCACCGCCTGCGGGGCCGCATAGTCGATGACGCCATCGCTATCGGGGAAGAAATAGGCGCTGCGTACCTTCGCCGGTGTTCCGAACGGCACCGCCAATACGAACCGTCCCTTGTCGGCGCGCCAGCTTGCCACCGCGCTGAGCGGCTTTGGCAACGCCGCGCGGGCCAATGCGATGCGATAGCCATGTTCCGCATCCGTCGCGCCATCGCCGATGACCAGATCGAGGCTGAGTGTCGCGCTTTCAGGAACGCATTGCTCGAGGCTGCACACCAGCCAGTCGACTTTGACCGACACCGGATAGGCGCTGCGCTTCTTCAAGTCGGCGGGTGGGATGATCGTCGTCATCAGCACATTGGGATGTGCATAGACATAGTTCATCAGCCCCGACACGACCAAGGTTTCGGGCACCGGATATTCGAGCGGTTGTGGCGGTGCCGTGCCCGCCGGCAGCACCCAGGCGGCGCGCGTCGGCGCACCGGCATCGCCGGGGTTCGACCAATAGGTGTGCCAGCCATCCTTGGGAGTCAGTTGCAGCCCGATGCTGAGCGGTTGCCCCGGCGCCGGCACCCGGCTTTCAGTGATGATCTCGATACGGGTATGCGGCTGGTCCGACGCCGACTGGGCGTGCAGGGGCGTCATTACGGTCAGGCTGGCAAGCAGCAATAGAAGGATTCGTGTCATTTCCTTCTTATGCGCGACTTGTGACGGCAGCGAAAGGCAGCGCCCGAAATGCCGCACACCGCCGTGACGGCGTTATGCCGCTGCGACGGTGAAATCCACCATGATCTCGCCAGAAATCGCTTCGAGCGCTGCCTGAACATCGGCCTCGCTGACCCCGGGCGGGACCAGCAGCTGCGCCTGCGCCTTGAACAACGGGCTGCCCGACCAGGCACTGTCGGCAATTTCGGTTTCCAGCGCCTCGATATTGACGCCGAGCCCGGCCAGCACCGCCGCGACCTCGCGCACGATTCCCGGCCGGTCCTGGCCGGTGACCGACAGTTCCAGCGGCGCGCCCTGCGGCGCCGCGTCTCCGGCGACGACGATGTCCACTTTCAAACCCGCTGCATCGACATGCGCGACGCCGTCACGCAGCGTTTCCAGCCCCGCCGCCGGCAGTTCGACCAGCACCGAACCGACATATTTGCCGCCGAGCCGCGCCAGATGCCCCTCCAGCCAGTTGCCGCCCGCCGCCAGCACGGCACCCGCCAGCGCTTCCGTCAGGCCGGGCCGGTCGCTGCCGATGACGGTGAGAATGACGCGTGTGAGCATAGGGATCCCCAAGGTTTTGCGCCGCGACCGGACGCTTTGATATTGTTGTGCCAGCGCCGCGCCTAACGCGCCAGCCGCCGGATGAGCGACGACGTGTCCTGCCGTCCACCGCCCATCGCCTGAACATCGCCGTAAAATTGATCGACCAGCGCGCCCAACGGCAGGCTGGCCCCCAATCGCCGTGCTTCGTCGAGCGCCAGGCCCAGGTCCTTGCGCATCCAGTCCACGGCAAAACCGAAATCGAACTCGCCCTTGGCCATCGTTGCGGCGCGATTGTCCATCTGCCAGCTTTGCGCCGCGCCCTTCGAGATCACATCGACGACCTGGGCCAAGTCGAGCCCCGCTGCCTTGCCGAACGCCAAGCCTTCGGCAAGGCCCTGCAGCACCCCGGCGATGCACAACTGGTTGACCATCTTGGTCAGTTGTCCGCTGCCGGCCGGCCCCATGTGGCCGATACGCTTGGCATAGGCGGTCATCACCGGCTCGGCGGCGGTAAAGGCTTGCACGCTGCCGCCGCACATGATGGTCAGCGCGCCATTTTCGGCCCCCGCCTGTCCGCCCGAGACCGGCGCATCGACCACCAGCAAGCCCTTTGCCGCGCCGGCGTCGGCGAGTTCGCGCGCGATGGCGGCGGAGACAGTGGTATGGTCGATGAACAGGCTGCCCGGCGCCATCGCCGCGAATGCCCCGTCCGGGCCGAGCGTGACGGCACGCAGGTCGGCATCGGCGCCGACACAGGCGAGCACTGCCTCGGCTCCCATCGCTGCCTCAGAGGGAGTCGCCGCAGCACGGCCGCCATGCGCTGCCACCCAGGCCGCCGCCTTTTCGGACGTGCGGTTATAGACGGTTACGTCATGCCCGGCTGTCGCCAGGTGCCGCGCCATCGGGCCGCCCATGATGCCAAGGCCAAGGAAGGTGATACGCATGATGGCTCCTTTTAGTGTGTCATCCTCGGGTTGAACCGGGATGACAACTGGTATCGGCAATTGCACCCCTGCCCTTGCGCGGTTAACAGCGGCAGATGACCGCACTCGCCGCTACCACCGACACGTCCCTGCCGATCAGCCTCGCCGATGTCGAGATGGCGGCACGCGCGATCGATGGCGCCGTCATCAAGACGCCGTGCCTGCGCAGCCAGACCCTGTCGGACCTGACCGGTGCCGATGTCTGGCTGAAGTTCGAAAACCTGCAGTTCACCGCCGCCTATAAAGAGCGCGGAGCGCTCAACAAGCTGCTCAGCCTGACCGCGGAGGAACGCGCCCGCGGCGTCATCGCGGCTTCCGCCGGCAACCATGCGCAGGGGCTGGCCTATGGCGCGAAACGGCTGGGCATTCCCGCCACCATCGTCATGCCGCGCTTCACCCCGGTGGTGAAGGTGCAGCAGACCGAAGGGCATGGCGCCAATGTCGTGCTGTTCGGTGAAAAGTTCGAGGATGCCGCAGCTCACGCGCATGAACTGGCGGCCAAGCGCGGCTTCGTCTTCGTCCACCCATTCGATGATCCGCTGGTGATGGCCGGACAGGGTACGGTCGGGCTGGAAATGCTCGATGCGGTTCCGGATCTCGACACGCTGGTCGTGCCGATCGGCGGCGGCGGGCTGATTTCCGGCATCGCCACGGTCGCCAAGGCGCGCAACCCGAACATCGATGTCATCGGTGTCCAGGCCGAGCTTTACCCGTCGATGTACGCATTCCTAAAGGGCGAAAGCAGCGTCTGCGACGGTGATACGCTGGCGGAGGGTATCGCCGTCAAGACCCCGGGCAAGCTGACGTCGCAAGTCGTGCGGGCGCTGGTCGATGACATCGTTCTGGTCGGTGAACGCGACCTCGAATCCGCCGTCGCCATGCTGCTCAATATCGAAAAGACCGTGGTTGAAGGTGCAGGCGCGGCCGGTCTGGCGGCCTTGCTCGCCCACCCGCGCCGGTTCCGCGGCACAAAGGTCGGGCTGGTGCTGTGCGGCGGTAACATCGACACGCGGCTGCTCGCCAATGTGCTGCTGCGCGAACTGGCGCGGTCGGGCCGCCTGGCGCGGCTGCGGCTCACCTTGCAGGACCGCCCCGGCGCGCTGTTCAAGGTGGTGGAGGATTTCAACCGCCATCAGGTCAATATCCTCGAGGTCTGGCACAACCGGATCTTCACCTCGCTGCCGGCCAAGGGGCTCACCGCCGAGATCGAGTGCGAGGCGCGCGACCGCGAGCAGATCGACCTCCTTGTCGCGAGCCTTCGCGCGAAGGGTTATGATGTGCAGCAGGTGGAGCTCGGTTAAGGCTGTTTCGTCATAGCTGGAGCGCAGGGCATCCCGTTTCGGCACGCCTGGCACTGGTGCCGCGCAGCAACAGTTCGAAATCCTTGCCGGTTAACTACCTTTGCTGGTTAATGGCTCTTTCACCAAGCGCGCGGCTGAGGCATGTTCCTTTTGTCAGCGCCGCCGGATGGTCCGGAGGCCGAGAGGATACAGCCAAGGCCGTGACTGCGCCCGTCCGCTTTCCCCGCTTCTTCGTGACCAGCCCGATGCCTTGCCCCTATCTGCCGGGCAAGACCGAGCGCAAGGTGTTCACGGAGCTCAAGGGCCCGAACGCCGACGAGCTCAACGATGCGCTCGGCCGCATCGGCTTCCGCCGCAGCCAGACGGTCGCCTATCGCCCCAGCTGCATCGATTGCAGCGCCTGCATCTCGGTGCGCGTGGTGTCCGATCAGTTCGTGCCGTCCGCTACCCAGCGCAAGAACCTTAAGCGCAACAGCGATCTGATCGTCTCGGCGTGCAAGCCCTGGTCGACGCCGGAACAGTTCGAGCTGCTGCAGCGTTATCTGGCGGCTCGTCACCCCGGCGGCGGCATGGCCACGAGGATGTGCTGGCTGAGCACCTCGTC
>JBMOGO010000061.1:0-18845 GCA_049318305.1 Polymorphobacter sp. | reverse complement strand
CGCCGGCGCGGTTCGACCCGACCAGCGTGCGCGATGAAAAGGTCAAGGTGCTGCGGTCCTTGCGGCCGATCGATCGCCACAGTGTCGAGGCGCATACCGTACGCGGCCAATACAGCGCCGGCGCTGTGCTGGGCCAGCCGGTGCGCGGTTATGCCGACGAACTGGGCAGCGCATCGGGTACCGAAACCTTTGTCGCGCTGAAGGCGCATGTCGACAATTGGCGTTGGCAGGGCGTGCCGTTTTACCTGCGCACCGGCAAGCGTCTGCCGGAACGGATGAGCGAGATCATCGTGCAGTTCAAGCCTGTGCCGCATTCGATGTTCGGCGATGCGCCGCTGACCGCCAACAAGCTGGTCATCGGCTTGCAGCCCGATGAAAACGTCGGCCTGTCGATGATGGCCAAGGCACCGGGGCTGGACCGCGACGGACTGAAGCTGCGATCGGTGCCGCTCGATATTGGTATCAGCAACGCCTTTGCCGATGTGCGCCGCCGTATCGCCTATGAACGCCTGCTGCTCGACCTGGTCGAAGGCAAGCAGACGCTGTTCGTGCGCCGCGACGAGGTGGAAGCGCAATGGACCTGGATCGACGCGATCCGCGCCGGTTGGGCGGCGACGGGCATGGCGCCAAAGCCCTATGCCGCCGGCAATTGGGGGCCGAGCGCCGCCATTGCGCTGACCGAACGGGACGGCGTCAGTTGGCACGACTAGGGTCGCCTGTCGGCGGTTGCGCACTGTTCGGAAAGTCCTGAAAGTCACCCAGTTGAGGATTTCTACGATTGCGTGGTCAAACTCCGCAGTCGTGTCTGGACGCCCCCATGCCCCGCCTCATGCTATCGCCTGCGGCTACCGGGAATCGCGGCGCGTCGGGTTTAGATTTCACGATGTCAAAGAGCTGATTCTCCCGACATCCTATCCTATCTGGTTCGTGTAGGACAGGATTTCATTCATCCGACCGCGTCCGCAGCACCAGCCAGGCGGCGCCCAGCACGAACAGCGCAATCGCCGCCATCAGCAGCGACCATTTCGAGCCGCGCGCCGCCAGCGCCGCCATCGCCGCCCACGCCCCGGCCATGCTGAATTCCGAAATCGCCAGCAACAGCGAGCCCTGCTGGCGAAACCGGAACGCCTTGCGGCGCTGCGGCTTGCCGGCCCAGCGTTGCTGCAACGCCGCCGAGACCGCGGCGACAATGCTGAACACCACCGCCGCCAGCCCGGCACGCGGATCCTGGGCTGCGGTGATGATGACCGGCACGATGACGATCGTCAGCGGCGGCAGGCAGGCGGCGAGCAGCTTCATCTGCGCCACCAGCCGGGGCGAGACCGGCGCCGCTGCAATCAGGTCCGGCGCGTCTTCGGCACACAGGGTCAACCAGCCGAGACTTGACGCCAGCAGCCCGCAGAACAGCACGCACGCCGCCGCCAGCCGCGCCGGCAACACGCCGACGCTGCTGAAGATGAGGGCGAACGCCGGGATCATATAGGCAAGTTGCAATGCCACCGACGATAGCAACTCGGGATCACGGCCCAGCAGGCGCAGCTCCTTGGTCAGCAGGATACCGGCGACACCGCTGCGGAACCGCCGCACGGCGGAACGGCGGACTGGCCCGGTAACCGGCAGCCCGGTGACGATCGGGCTCGCCTCCGCCAGGTTGCGCGCCGTCACCCGCGTCGCCAGCGTGCCGGCGAGCAGCGCCAGCCCGAGCATGGCGAGCAGCGGCAGCGGTGCACCGAATACCACCTGCGCCGGCCAGTCGAGCGGGGTTGGCGGCGCCGGCGCGATGAACGCCTGAAACCGGTCGAAAGCCGCAGGCGCGAAGTTTGGCACCTGCGCCAGAATGGCGACGACACCGGCGAACACCCCGCCGCCGATCTGGATGGCGATACGGCCCCGCCGCGGCCCGACCCGCCGGAACAGCCAGCCGGTGATGACAAAGGCCGCCGACGTCGAAACCACAGCCGTCACCGCGATCATCACCAGCCCGCCGAGCCAGCCGGGGTGGCCGAGCAGCGCCGACACCAGCAGGAACGGCGTGCTGATCATCAGCAACGGCGTCGCAACGGCGGCATGAATGGCAAAGGATTTCGCCGCCAGCACGCGTTCGACCGGCAGCGGCGCCGCCAGCAGCAGATCGAGATCACCGCGATCGTGAAAGCTGCGCAGCACATAGACGCACGCGCCCGACAGCATGAGCAGCACCAACCCGGCGTTGATGGCGGTAATCTTGCCGAACGCCGCCAGCGGCACATCGGCGACATTGCGCGCCCTGAGCGCCAGCGCGATGCCCAAAGCCGCCGGCAACAGCATCAGCACGATCATCGCGATGACCCGCCCGGCGCGGCCGATGCTGCCGCCATCGCGCAGCCACAGCCGCATTTCGTGGCGCACCAGCCAAGGCAGCGTGCCAGCGCTAATCAGGCCGCGTCGCTGGCCAGCCATCAAGATGCCGTGTCGCTGGCCAGCGCCAGGAACAATTCCTCCAGCGTCGCATCGGCGCGGTTGGCCTCGCGCAGTTCGGCCAGCGTGCCTTGCGCCACCAGCCGCCCGGCGCGGATGATGCCGATGCGATCCGCCATGCGTTCGGCGACTTCCAGGATATGCGTCGTCAGGATCACCGTCGCGCCCGCCGCCACCCGCTGTGCCAACAGGTCCTTGACCTGTCGCGAGGCGCCGGCATCGAGCCCGGTCAGCGGTTCATCGAGGATGAGCAGCCGCGGTTCGTGGATCAACGCTCCGGCCAGCGCCACCTTCTGCTTCATGCCGCGCGAAAAGGTTTCGCAGCGGGCGTCACGATCGAGCCACAGGTCGAGCCAGCGCAGCAGTTCCTCTGCCCGCGCCATCGCGACGTCTGACGGCACCCGCCACAGGCCGGAAACGAATTCCAGATATTCGAGCGGCGTCAGCTTGTCATAAAGCAACGGCTCGTCGGGCAGCCAGGCGATGATCGCCTTGGCGGCAATCGGGTCGGCGATGGCATCTATGCCGAACACCCGTATGCTGCCGGCATCGGGGCGTTGCAGCCCGGCGACCATGCGGAGCGTCGTCGTCTTGCCGGCACCATTGGGGCCGAGCAGCGCATAAAGCTCTCCGCCGCGGATGCTGAGGTCGAGATCATCCACCGCCACCCGCGCAAAGGATTTTCGCAAGCCAATCAGTTCGAGCGCAAGGTCGGTCATCACGGTCCTGATTGCAAAGGATAGTGTCTTGCCTAGCGGTGGATTGCGACAGGCGAAAGTAGCCTTTGGGTTTTTCAGCCGGTCCGGCTCACCCGCGCAGGAACAATCCGATGGTCAGGCCAATGCCGATCACCACGACGCCGATCTTCAGCAGCCGCTCCGGCATCACCTTCAGGGCGCGCGCGCCGAGATAGCCGCCGAGCATCGCGCCGGCGCCGATGATGACGGCCTCCCGCCAGGCCACGGCGCCCGAAAAGGCAAAGACGACCGCCGCCGACAGGTTGGCGAGGCCGATCAGGACATTCTTGGTGCCGCCGGCGTTGCGCACCGGCATCCGCGCCAATGTCAGCGCCGCCAGTGTCATGATGCCGGCACCGCCACCGAAAAAGCCGCCATAGGTGGCGATGACCGACTGGATCAGCGCCGATACCCACGCCGGTGGCGGTTCGCTGGCGGCCTTGGGCCTGGGGCCGAAACTGCTCCAGGCAAACAGCGCCGTCGCCGCCAGCACCAGCCACGGCACCATCACGGCAAAGGTCCGCGACGGCGTGATGATGAGCAGGAACGCCCCGGCGACGCCGCCGAGCAAGCTGATAATCGCCAGTGCCCGGAACGACAGGCGTTCGGCACCGGCGACGAGAGACCGGCCAGCCCAGCCGGTGGTGATCTGGCCGGGGAACAGCGCGATCGTCGAGGTGATATTGGCCAGCTTGGGATCGAGCCCCGCCGCGATCAACGCCGGCAGGGTGATGAAACTGCCGCCACCGGCGAGCGCATTCTGGGCGCCGGCCCAGATACCGGCGGCAAACAGCAGGAGCATGAGGGTCATGCGCTGCGTTTCGGCGCTGGGGCGCCGGATATCAAGCCCGGGATGCGCTATTCGGCGGCCACCGCGTCCGCGACCTTGCGCACCGAAACCGGGATGGCGCTTTGCCGCGACTGGCCGGTAATGGGGTCATAGTCGGTGGTTTCATCGACCAGCCGGTTGGTCGAATTGCCATGCGCGCGCAGCCCGGTGAGGCCGGTGTCGAAATCGCCAAAGGCATGCGCCATCGAGATCACTCCCGGCCGCACATCGGCGGAGGCTTTGGCCAGCCCGAACACCTGGCCGTGCGCCGAGGCGATCTCGATCGGGCTTTCGTCGGCGATGCCCAGCCGCGCCATGTCATCCGGATTCATGTGCGCGAAATTGCTGCTGCCCTTGGCGGCAAGCGCCGCATATTGATGGCCCGAGGAATTGAAGACATGTTTGGTCCGCCGAGACGTCAGCCGGAAGGCCTGGTCGGCGTCCGGTTGCAACGCCAGGCGCGCCCGCAGCTCGGCAATCACGCTATCCGGCGTAAGCGTGAAGCGCGCCTCCGCACCCTCCGGTGCCGGCAGCACGACCGGCGCCAGATCGGCATAGATTTTCGCCCGGCCATCGGGCGTATCGGCGCGGACCTGCGATGGCGGCACCAGCCCGCCGGCGGTGATCAGGTCGAGAATCGTCGCCTTGTCGGGCCTGACGGTCATGTCCGGCTGACCGCCGGCAAACGGCAGTGGCACACCCATCCGCTGCGCCACTTCCCAGATCATTTCCCATTCGTCGAGCGTATCGCCCGGTGCCGGAATGAGGGCGCTGGTATAGCGGGCATACGGCGTTTCATGCCACCATTCCGACAGGTTGGTGATGTCGTCGCGTTCCAGGCACATCGACGGCGCCAGCACATAGTCGGCGTGGCGGGCGGTCGCCGATTCGCGGATGTCGATGGTGACCAGCAAATCGAGCGCCTGCATCGCCGCCACCATCTTCATCTGGTTCGGAAACGCCACGACCGGGTTGCCGCCGATGACGATCAGCGCCTTGATCTGGCCTTCACCGGGGGTGAGGATTTCGTCGGCGAGCACGTTGCACGGCATTTCCTCGCCCAATGCCGTCAACCCGCGGAACCGCGACGCGGCAAAGCCTTCGCCCCACAGCTTCATCGGCGGGTTGACCCCGGCATGGCGCGGCGTCTGGGCGGTGAACACCCGCGGCGGTGATGCCGGTTCCCCTTCGCGCACAAAGCGTCCGCAAATGATGTTGAGGCTGGCGATCAGATATTCGATCATGGTGCCATCGCCCGACATTTCGGGTCCGGTGCCGCTGGAGGCGACGCCGCGTTTGGCGTCGGCAAACAGGCGTGCGGCCGCAACGATCGCTTCGGCCGAAACCCCGGCGCGGGCGGCAGCGATTTCCGGCGTCATGCCGCGCACCGCCTCGCGGAGTTCATCGAGCCCATCGACATGCTGCTGCACGAACGCCTGGTCGAAACGGCCCTCCGACAGGATGACGTTGAGGATCGCCGACAGCAGCGCGACATCCTCCCCTGGCCGGACCGCCAGATGCAGATCGGCGTGGCGCGCCACTTCGGTTTCGCGCGGGTCGATGACCACCAGCTTCATGCCGCGCGCCTTGGCATCCTGCAGCTTGCGTGACGGCGAAAACGGCGAAACCCCGCCAAACGGACCATAGTGCGAGATGATGGCATTGTTGCCGACCACCAGCAGCGCGTCGGCCTGGCTGAACGGGTCAGGCCCGCCGCCCCAATGGCCCATGCGCAGCGTCGTATAGACTTTGGCGGGTTGATCGAGCGTCACGCTGGTGAAGTAGTTGCGGGTGCCCAGCCCCTTGGCAAAGGCGTGCGCGGTAAACATCGCTGCGCTGTTCTGAAAGGCGTAGGTGCCGCAATAAACCGCCACGCTGTGCGGCCCATGCTGCGCAACAAGTGCCGATAATCTATTGGCAATTTCGTCCATCGCTGCTACTGTGGCAATAGGTTGCAGGCCCGTTGGCGTGCGCTTCTGGTGGTGCAGCAAACGCGTTTCATGGTTGTGCGCATCGGCGAGCTGGCGCCCCTTGATGCAGGTATAGCCGTTGTAAAGCGCATCCTCCGGATCGCCGCGCACCGCGACGACATGATCGCCGTCGATATCGGCAAGCATCGCGCAATTGGCGTGGCAGAAACGACAGAAGGTGCGGTGCGTGGTGACAGCCATGGGAGCGGGACCTTCGACTGAACTGTTGCAATGGCGCAACAGCCACAATCGTTGTGCGTGGTAATTCCCGCGACTGTTATTTTTGGCGGCTACCCGCGCGGCATCAAGTCGCGGCTAATCGTCAACAGACCGGAAGCATCCGGCACACGCAATCAGCCGGGCACCGCCGGGTTGGGGAGGATCGTCATGACACTTCGTACTGCTCTGCTTCACGGCGTCGCACTTATCGGAGCGATGGCCGCGCAAACGGCATTTGCGCAATCAACCCAGGTCGCTGCAGAAGCTGCGGTAGTCGATGACAGCGCATTGCGCGAAATCGTCGTCACGGCGCAACGGCGTTCCGACTCGATCCAGAGCATCCCGGTGGCGGTGACCGCGCTTGACCAGAAGGCGCTTGACGCAGCGACCGTTGAAGATCTGCGCGACTTTGCCGGCCGGGTGCCGAGCCTGGTCGTCGATAACGTCGCGGCCGGGCCAAGTGCGGCAGCGATTTCCATTCGCGGGATTTCGTTCGAGGATATCGAAAAGAGCTTTGACCCGGCGGTGGGCGTCGTTGTCGACGGCGTTTTCATCGGCACCAACACCGGGCAGTTGCTCGACAGTTTCGACATGGAACGGCTGGAAGTGCTGCGCGGGCCGCAGGGCACGCTGTTCGGCCGCAACACCATCGGCGGCGTGATCAGCGTGACGCGCACCCGGCCGACCGAGGATTTCGGCGTCAAGGGCCAGTTTGCCTATAGCAATTTCGATACCAAGCGCGGGCGGCTGGTGGTCAACACCGGCACGCTGGGTGGCATCATCGCCATCAAGGCCTTTGGTTTCTACGACAATACCGACGGCTTTTACTTCAACAAGACCAAAAATAAGACCGAAGGCCAGTATGAGGTGCTGACCGGCGGGGTGACTGCGCTGATCACGCCCACCGACGGCATCAAGGCGCAGATCACCTATGAGCATATGCGCGAACGCGGCGAAACCATCATCGGGTCGCTTTCGGAAACCGGCCGGGACGTGATTTGCGCCGCCCCCGGGGCGCCGGGTTTTGCGCCGCGTGAGCAATGCAATCGCAGCCTGTTGGAAGGGCGCGGCCTGTACACCACCTTCTCGGAAATCGACACGCCGGTCAGCAATGATACCGACGCGGTAACGGCGAACATCGACATCGACATCGGCAGCAACTTCACCCTGACATCGGTGACCGGATACCGGTCGAACAGTGAATCGGTGCGGCAGGACTTCGATGCCAGCTCGGCACAGTTCTTCGACACGCTGCGCGTCCAGGACTACAAGCAGTTCAGCCAGGAGCTGCGGATCGTCGGCGACATCACCGACAATCTGAACGTCCTGGTTGGCGGCTTTTACTTCGACAGCAGCTATCAGCTCGACCAGACAACGACGCTGGGTGCGGTGCTTGCCGGCGGCGCGCCGGCACTGTTGCGCCAGTTTGTCGATCACTCGACGAAATCCTATGCCGGCTTCGCCGATGCGCGCTGGAAGGCCACCGACCGGCTGACCATCGGCGCGGGGATTCGCTATACCCAGGACGACAAGGAAATCTTCAACAATTACGGGCGCATCGGTGCATTGGTGCGAATTACCCAGCCGACCTTTGATGGCAAGAGCTGCGTGCAGGTGACAGGATTGCTGACGCTGGCGCCCGGCGTCGTGGTGCCGGCCTATGGCCCAGCGAACAATTGTTCGGGTCAGCAGGGTTTTGGCGAGCTGACCTGGCGGGGCAGCGCCGATTATGAAATCGGCGACGGCCAGCGGATCTATGCGTCGTATAACCGCGGTTTCCGGTCGGGCGGCTTCAATGGTCGCGCCTCGGGGCCCACGACGCTGGGGCCATATGAGCCGGAAACCGTCGACGCCTTTGAAGTCGGCCTGAAGGCCGATTGGCTCGACAAGACACTGCGGACCAACATCGCGGCTTATGTTTCCAAGTATAACAACAAGCAGGAGGAGATCGTCCAGGCCTCGCCGCCAGGATCGGCCAGCCCGCAGGAAACCGTGGTGAAGAATGCTTCGTCGGCGACGATCAAGGGGCTCGAGCTGGAAGTCATCGCCCAGCCGATTCCTGAACTGACGTTCAACGGCACATTCACCTACACCGACGCCAATTTCGACGAGTTTTTCAACGATGTGAACGGCGATCTTCGGCCGGATGACGTGTCGTCGCTCAACCTGCGGCGGGCACCGAAGTACATGGCTTCTGTCGGCATCGATTATAACCGGCGTATCGGCAACGGCGTCTTCGATATCAACACGCAACTGCGTTACTTCAGCAGTTATCAGACCTGCGTCATCCCAAATCGACCGGTCGTTCTGGGTGCGGTGCGCAACGACGATCGCTGCGCCACGCGAGACCGCGAGGATCTGGCGGCGCAGATGTCCTATACCTTCGAAATTGCGCAAGACCGCGAAATTCGGGTCGCCATCTTTGGCCGCAACCTTACAAATTTCAAGGACATCGGAGCCACCCTGCCGGTTGCCGGGTTGTTCACTTTTGCCGGCGCCCGGCCTCCCCGGACCTATGGCGCAGAGGTTTCCTTCAAGTTCTGACCTGAAGGCGGAACGTTCAAATACAATGATTTCGGTGCGTCTTGCCCTTTGCAAGACGCACCGAAATGTCTAGCCTCGCAACTGTCATGCAAAATTCACGCCAACCGGTGTAAGTTCGCACGGCGGGAGCGAAGATGGCTGATCTGGAAACCCTTGGCGACAGCGACGCTGTCGATAATGCGCGCAGCGCCGAACGCGCCGCGGCGCATCAGGGCGTCGCTCGCGGCCTGTCGGTCGATGGCATCGGCAAGCGCTATGACAAGCGTGTCGTGCTGCGCGATGTGTCACTGTCGGTCCGCCGCGGCGAGGTGGTCGGCCTGCTCGGCCCCAACGGCGCCGGCAAGACCACCTGCTTCTACTCCATCATGGGCCTGGCGATGCCCGATTCGGGGCGGATCCTGCTCGATGGGCATGATATCACCGGACTGCCGATGTACCGGCGCGCCGCACTGGGCCTCGGCTATCTGCCGCAGGAAACCTCGATCTTTCGCGGCATGACCGTCGAACAGAACATCCTCGCGGTGCTCGAAGTCGCCGAACCCGACAAGACGGCGCGCGCCGCGCGGCTCGAAGCGCTGCTCGGCGAATTCAACATCACCCGGTTGCGCGATGCGCCGGCGATGGCGCTGTCGGGCGGCGAACGCCGGCGCTGCGAAATCGCCCGGGCGCTGGCTGCCAACCCGTCGATCATGCTGCTCGATGAACCCTTTGCCGGTATCGATCCGATCTCGATCGCCGATATCCGCGCGCTGGTGGTGCAACTGCGGGACCGTGATATCGGCGTGCTGATCACCGACCATAATGTTCGCGAAACGCTGGAAATCGTCGATCGCGCCTGCATCATCTATGACGGCCGCGTGCTGTTCGAAGGCACACCGCAGGCGCTGGTTGCAGATGAAACCGTCAGGCGTGTCTATCTGGGCGAGGACTTCAGTCTTTAGCCATGGGATTGGGGCCCCGTCTTGAACTGAGGCAATCCCAGCAACTGGTGATGACCCAGCAGTTGCAGCTGGCGATCAAGCTGCTGGCGCTGACCAATGTCGAGCTGGAAGCCTATATCGGCGAGGAGCTCGACAAGAACCCGTTGCTCAGCACCAGCGACGGCGCCGAGACCAGCGGCGAAGCCGCGCCGGCCATCGAACCGGTTGTCGACCCGAGCAGCCGCGGACTCGACCAACTGCTCGGCGGCGGCGGGGAAGCAGCCGGCACGCCGCTCGATGTCGATTATACCGGCGAGGCCTTCCACCATGATACCGCTGGCGACAGCGCCGATTGGGGCGCCGCCCCCGCTGGCGGCGACGGCGATGATACGGATTTCGACAGTTTCGCCGCCGCCGATGCCTCGCTTGCCGAAGTCCTGTCGGCCCAGGCCAGCGCCGCGTTCGACGGCAGCCGGCTGATCATCGCCCGCCATCTCATCGATCTGATCGACGACGCCGGCTATCTGGCGGAACCCATCGAGGATATCGCCGAGCGTCTGGGCATCGATGCGGACGAGGTCGAAGCGGTGCTGTGCATCATCCACCGTTTCGACCCGATCGGGGTCGGCGCCCGCAACCTCGCCGAATGCCTGGCCATTCAGGCCCGCGAGGTCGACCGGCTCGACCCCGCGATGGCGGCGCTGCTCGCCAACCTCGATCTGGTGGCGCGCGGCGATATTGCCGGGTTGATGCGCGCCTGCGGTGTCGATCGCGAAGACGTGACCGACATGATCCGCGAGCTGCGCCAATATGAACCCAAGCCGGGCCTGCGTTTCGGTGGCGACCGGTCGGCGCCGGTTGTCGCAGACGTGTTCGTGCGGCGCGGGGAGGATGGCGAGTGGCTGATCGAGCTCAACCAGGCGACGCTGCCGCGGTTGCTGATCGACCGCGATTACCAGGCGGTGCTCGAAAAGGGCCAGGACAAGGCGACGACGAACTTCCTCAACGAATGCGTCAACAGCGCCAACTGGTTGTTGAAGGCGCTCGACCAGCGCGCCCGCACCATCGTCAAGGTGTCGAGCGAACTGGTCAAGCACCAGCGCGGGTTTTTCGAACATGGTGTCGGCGCGCTGAAGCCGCTGACGCTGCGCACCATTGCCGATGCCATCGAGATGCACGAATCGACCGTCAGCCGCGTCACCTCGAACAAATATGTCCAGTGCGAGCGCGGCCTGTTCGAGCTGCGTTATTTCTTCACCAGCGGCATCGGATCATCGGATGGCGGCGAGGCCTCGTCCGCACTGGCGGTCAAGGATCGGATCGCCCGGTTGATTGCCGCCGAAACCGACGACACGCTGTCGGATGACAAGCTTGTCGAGATCCTGCAGCGCGAAGGCTTCGACATCGCCCGGCGGACGGTCGCGAAATATCGCGAGGCGCTGGGGCTGGGCAGCAGTGTCGCGCGCCGGCGGGCCCGGCTGCTCGCCGCCGCCTGAGCTACGCGCGTCGAGTCTTCACCCCAAGTTCAGACGTGCTAGGACAGGCGGTGCCCATGCGTCCGTTCCGTACCCTTGTCACCATTTTGGCGATCTTCGCACTGGCATCGCCTGCGGCTGCGCAATCGATTCTGCGCGACGCCGAAACCGAGGATTTTTTCCGCGACATTTCCAAGGAGATGATCGTCGCCGCCGGGCTCGACCCGAAGAATGTCCAGATCATCCTGGTCGGCGATTCGTCGATCAACGCCTTTGTCACCGGCGGACAGAACATCTTCATCCATTCCGGACTGATTATCGCGGCCGATAATGTCAACGAGCTACAGGGCGTCATCGCCCATGAAATCGGCCATATCGCCGGCGGCCACAATGTCCGCTTCGGCGAAGGCGCCGGGCCGGCGACCAACATTTCGTTGCTGTCGCTGGTCGCAGCCGCGGCCGCCATCGCGGTTGGCGCCGGGGAGGCCGGGATGGCGCTGCTCGGGCTGGGCACCGCCGTTGCCCAGAGCAAGTTCCTCAGCTTCACCCGCGACCAGGAGAGCCGGGCCGACCAGGCCGGCGCGCAATATCTCGGCAAGGCCGGCATTTCAGGCAAGGGGTCGATCGCGTTTTTCCAGAAACTGCTCGGCCAGGAGTTCCGCCTCGCCATCAAGCAGGAGAATGAATACGCCCGCACCCACCCGCTGTCGGGCACCCGGATCGCCAATCTGGAAGATGTCTACAAGCGTGATCCAGCGTGGAACCGGCCGCCGGACGCGCGCATCGACGCTCGCTTTCGCCGCATCCAGGGAAAATTGATCGGTTTTGTCGAAGAACCGCCGCGCGTCCTGCAGCGCTTCCCCGAAAGCGACCAGTCGGTCGCGGCGCACTATGCGCGAGCCTATGCCTGGCACCGGTCGGCTTATGGCGATGCAGCGATCGGCGAAGTCGATCAATTGCTGAAAACCGCACCGGCTGACCCATATTTTCTGGAACTGAAAGGCCAGATTCTGCTCGAATCAGGCAAAGCCGCCGATGCTGTGCCGGTCTTGCGCACAGCGGTCAGGAATGCCCCGGGCGAGCCGCTGATCATGACTTTGCTCGGCCATGCGCTGATTTCCACTGACGACAAGGCGGATTTTGGCGAGGCGGAACCGCTGCTGAAGCGGGCCATTGCCCGCGACCGGGAAAATCCCTTTGCCTGGTACCAGTTAGGGGTCATCTATGACCGCAAGGGCGATGCACCGCGCGCCGCATTGGCCGCAGCCGAACGCTACAGCCTGGAAGGCAATGCCCTGGGCGCCGCCGCCAATGCGCGCGTTGCCATGGGCGGGTTGCCCAGGGGCACGCCGGACTGGATTCGGGCGGAGGATATTTCGCTCGTCGCCGGCGACGAGTTGGGCAAGAAGAAAAGGCGGCGATAATGCCGGACAAATTGAAGACGATCATGGAGACGCGGGTGCGAGCAATCTGGGCAATCGGCGCCGTGCTGGCGGCGGGGATAGGCGGCGCCGTACTGGCGGCCGGCAGCGCGACCAGCGTGGCAACGGGTGACCGTGCCGCCATCGAGAAAATCGTGCGGGAGTATATCCTCGCGCATCCCGAGATCATTCCCGAAGCGATGACGCGCCTGCAGAACCGCGAAGTGACCCAGCTGCTCGAATCGAATCGCAAGGAGATCGAAACACCCTTTGCCGGCGCCGTGGCCGGCAACCCCAAGGGCGATGTGTCGGTCGTGGTGTTCTTCGATTATGCCTGCCCCTATTGCCGGCAGGGCCATGCCGACGTGGCGCGGCTGGCGGCGGAGGACAAGAATCTGCGCATTGTCTATCGCGACTTTCCGGTGCTGTCCCCGGCCAGCGACGAAGCCGCCATGGCGAGCCTGTCGGCAGCGCAGCAAGGCCGCTATGTGCGCTTTCACGACGCCATGTTCGAAACCCCGGGCAAGGTGGCGCACGAACGCACGGTCGCCGTGGTGCGCGCTGCCGGGCTGAACGAGATGCAGACCGCGAAGGACCTGAATGCGCCGGCCCTGAAGGCCGAGATCAAGAAGAATCTCGATCTCGGCCGCGCCCTTGGGCTGACCGGCACGCCAAGCTATGTCGTTGGCAACCGCATCCTGTCCGGCGCTGTCGGTTATGAAAAACTGAAGGAAGCCGTTGCAGCCGCGCGCGAGGTCAAGGCCGGGTGAGCCGCGCCGACGTCCCGGCCCCGCTCGATGTGGCGCTGGTGCTGAAACGCACCGTCCGCGCCTTTGTCGACGATTTTGCCGGCGTCGTGCTTGGCGGTTTTGCGCTGGTCATGCTGCCCGGTGTTGCCACCCGCGCCATTGCCGGCGATGGCGAGATCGGCACGCTGCTGACCATCGTGCGTGCCGTTTGCGCCATGCTTTATGTCGCGCTGGTCAGCTGGGGCGTGGTGTCGCGGCTGCGCGGCCGGGCGCTGCCGTCACCTGTATTCCTGCGCGAAGGCCTGGCGCGCGCGCAGCCGGGGTTGCAGGTCTCGCTGCTCGCCGGTGCCGCCGTCGTCATCGGCCTGACTATCCATCTGTTCGCCCGACCGGGAACGCTGGCGGGCTGGATGCTCAATTCGCTGCTGCTGACCGGTGGCTTGCTGGCGGTGTGCGTGCTGATGCCGCTGGTGCCCGCGGCAGTGGTCGAACGGCTGGGGCCGATAGCCGCCTTCCGCCGCGCGGCGGCGCTGACGGAGGGCAACCGCAATCGCATCCTGGCGCTGGCGCTGCTTGCCGGGCTGACGCTGGCGCCATCGGCGGCGCTGGTTGCGGGCTTTGCCGGCAATGCCGGCCCGTGGCTGACGGCGCTCGTTGAACTATTGGCGTGGAGCCTGGCGGCGACCCTGCCGGCGGTGGTTTATGCCGGCCTAGGAGACGCGCCATGACCCTTGATCGCCATGATTTCCTGTCGTTCGATACAACCCGCATCGCCTGGCACGAGCTGGCACCGAAAAGCGGCGCCGCCCGGCCGATCATCCTGCTACACGGGCTGTTCAGCAGCGGCGACATGAACTGGCGCAAATTCGGTGCGGCGGCCGAAATCGCCGCGGCTGGCTACCGCGTCATCATGCCGGATTTCCGGGCGCATGGCCAAAGCGCGGCGCCGCATGATCCTGCCGCCTATCCGGCCGACGTCCTCGCCCTCGACATCGAAGCGCTGGTCAAGCATCTCGACCTGAGCGATTTCGACCTGGGCGGCTATTCGCTCGGCGCCCGCACGGTGGTGCGCCTGCTGGCGCGCGGCATGCGCCCGGGACGGGCGATTCTGGGCGGGATGGGCCTGGCCGGTATCACCGGCGGCACCGAGCGTGCTGCCTGGTTCCTGAATGTCATCGCCAACGCCGGCAGCTTCAAGCCCGGAACTGCCGAACATGCGGCAGCGACCTTCATGCAGCAGAACAACATCGATGGTGAGGCTGTCGCGCTGGTGCTGCGCTCGCAACAGGCAACGACAGCCGCTGTGCTGCAGACGCTCGAAACCCGCACGCTGGTGGTCTGCGGCGTCAACGACCAGGATAATGGTGCTGCCGGCGAACTGGCCATGGTCCTGCCCAACGCCGCGCTGGTCGAAATCCCCGGCAATCACATGAGCGCGGTCACCAAGCCGGATTTCGGCACGGCTATCGCGGCCTGGTTGCAGCACGCCTGACGCGGCAACCCTCCGCCTGCGCCGACACGGTTGACGCCCCGCGCGGCGGCGCGCATTCCCGGGGGCAACATCGCTTGGGAGACTCGCCATGACTTCGCGCATTTCGCTGCTCGCATTGGCCGCAGCATTGCTTCTGGCACCGGCGGCACGCGCCGAAACCGCCGCCAATGCCGACACTTTCGTCGCCGACGCCGAAAAGCAGCTGTCGACCTATAGTGACTATGCCCAGCGCGTCGCCTGGGTGAATTCGACCTACATCACCGATGACACCGACGCGCTGGCGGCACGGGCGGGCGCGGAAGGCACCTTGCTGTCGGTGAAGCTGGCGAAGCAGGCCGCCGCGTTCAACGCAGTGGCGGGCCTGTCGTTCGACACACGGCGCAAGCTTGATATCCTCAAGCAGGGCATCGTGCTGCCGGCGCCCGATCGCGCCGGCGCCGCCGACGAACTCGCCGTCATCACCACCCGCCTGCAATCGACCTATGGCAAGGGCAAGGGCACCTTCAAAGGCCAGGAAACCAGCGGCAACGACCTCGAAGCCTTGATGGGCACGACCCGGGACCCGGCGCTGACAGCCGAAATATGGGAAAGCTGGCACAAGGTCGGCCGGCCGATGCGCGCCGATTACGCCCGGATGGTCGAGATCGCCAATGAAGGCGCGCGCGAACTGGGCTTTGCCGATACCGGCGCGATGTGGCGATCGGGTTATGACATGCCGGCCGATGATTTTGCCCGGATGATCGACACGCTGCTCGCCGAAGTGACGCCGCTGTATACCGACCTGCATTGCTATACGCGCGGCAAGCTCAACGCCAGATATGGCGACAGCGTCCAGCCGAAAACCGGGCCGATCCGCGCCGATCTGCTCGGCAACATGTGGGCGCAGGACTGGAGCGATATCTATGACGTCGTCGCCCCCGCGGGCGCCGGCGACATCGGCTATGATGTCGGCGCCCTGCTGACCGCCAAGGGCTATGACCCGGTGAAGATGGTGCGCGCCGGCGAGGCATTCTATTCCTCGCTGGGCTTTGCGCCGCTGCCCGAAACCTTCTGGCAGCGATCGATGCTGGTGAAACCGATGGATCGCGAGGTTGTCTGCCACGCTTCGGCCTGGGACCTCGACAACAAGGACGACCTGCGCATCAAGATGTGCATCAAGGTCAATTCGACCGATTTCGTCACCATCCACCACGAGCTTGGTCATAATTATTACCAGCGGGCCTATAACAAGCAGCCGCTGCTCTATCTCAACAGCGCCAATGACGGTTTTCACGAAGCCATCGGCGATTTTGCCGCGCTGTCGGTGACGCCCGACTATCTGGTCCGGATCGGCCTGCTCGATGCGGCAAAGGTCCCCGACCCGTCAAAGGACATCGGGCTGCTGCTGCGCCAGGCGATGGAGAAAGTGCCCGGAATGCCGTGGACGGCGCTTGTCGACAAATGGCGCTGGGGCGTGTTTTCCGGCGCAACGCCGCCGTCGGCGTACAACAAGGCGTGGACCGATTTGCGTTTGCAATATCAGGGCATCACGCCGCCGGTTGCGCGCACCGAGGCCGATTTCGACCCCGGCGCGAAATTCCATATTCCCGGCAACACGCCCTATGCCCGCTATTTCCTGGCGCGCATCCTGCAGTTCCAGTTCTATGAAGCGGCGTGCAAGCAAGCCGGCTGGAAAGGCCCGCTCCACCGCTGCTCGATCTATGGCGACAAGGCGGTCGGCGCACGCCTGAACGCCATGCTGGCGATGGGCGCTTCAAAGCCATGGCCCGAGGCGCTGGAAGCCTTTGCCGGCACGCGCAAGATGTCGGGCAAGGCGATGCTGGCCTATTTTGCGCCGCTGCAAACCTGGCTGAAGGTGCAGAACAAGGGGCAACAGTGCGGCTGGTAGCGCGGTAGCCTATTCCTGTGCCGCGCGGATTACCGGCAGGACGAGGTGAATCCACGCCAGCGCGGCCAGATAGGCGCCGGCGGAAATGGCGAACATCGGCCAGTAGCCGACGCCATTGTCGAGGCACCAGCCGGTCAGTTCGATAATGCCCAGCCCGGTCAGGTTGCCGGCCACGGCGCCGGCCGCCATCACGCTGGCGACGCGCGCCGCCGGCACGATATCGGCGGTCATGCCGAAGATGTTCGTTGAAAAGCCCTGGTGCGCGAACAGCGCCAGCCCGATGAGCAGTGCCGCGACGAACGGGGTACCGGCCTGTAACGCCAGCGGGATCGGCAGGATGAGCAGCGCATAGAACAGCATCGAGGCCTTGCGGGCACTGTTCACCGTCATGCCGCGATCGAGCAGCCGCGGGAACAACAGCCCCGATGACAAGGCACCAAGCGCCGCCATGGTATAGACGATGGCGATCGGCCAGCCGAGCTGCGCCTGGCTCATCTTGAACACCCGGGCAAACAGGTCGGGCGTCCAGAACAGCAGGAACCACCAGACACAATCGGTCAACGCCTTGGCGCCGATGACCGCCCAACTGCGCCGGTCGCGCAGCAACACACCCCAATTGGCATCGAGTTTCGACGGCTTGGCAGTACTGACCGGTTTCAGGTTGCGGGTGCCGGCAAACCAGAACGCCAGCCAGACAAAGCCCAGCGCACCCGTCAGGATGAACGCCGCCTGCCAGCCAAAGGCCAGCGCCAGCGGTGGGATGAGCAGCGGCGTCAGGATCGCGCCGATATTCGGCGCGGTATTGACCAGCCCCAGCCCCAGCGAGCGTTCCTTCAAGGGCAGATAGGTCGCCGCCGCCTTGACCGCCGCCGGGGTGTTGACCGATTCCGCCACCGCCAGCACCGACCGCGCCAGCACGAACTGCCCGACGCTGGCAGCCGCGGCGTGGCCCATGCCGGCGAGGCTCCAGACACCGACAGCAAGGCCATAGGCAAAGCGCACGCCGAAACGATCGACGAACCAGCCGACGAACAGCAGCGCACCCGCCGCCGACAGTTGGAACACCGATCCGAGATGCGCGAAATCCTGGTCGCTCCACTGGAATTCGGCTTCAAGGGTGGGCTTCAACAGCGCCAGCACCTGCCGGTCGACATAGTTGAGGGCGGTGCCGACGAACAGCAGCGCAATCAGCAGCCAGCGTCCGCGTGCGCCGTTATCGTCTGCCGTCATCCTGCCCCCGAAACTGCCGCGCCTGCGATCTTGGCGCGACAGTGGCGCGGGCCGGCTATTTCAGCAAGCCCGACCGCCTTTGATAATTGTGACGGGTTTCAACGCGAGTCGCGCCGCTGCCATCATTGGGGGTGGAAACCATCGTTACCGTCGCGGTGTCGCCGGCCAGTGTGACATGCGCAAAACCCCACACCATGCCGCGCGCATAAATTGACCGGTATTGCGGATTGTTGCGCGCCTGATGTGCCATGAACGCCGTGTTGAGCGGGCGCTGCTTGCCGGCGGCGCCGGTGACGATGGCGGGCATCGGTGGCAGGCTGGCGCCTGGCACGGCGGTGCTGCAATCATCGGTCGCCAGTTCCAGCGTATGTTCATGCCCGGCAAAATACAGGTCGGCATTGCGGCACAGCACGGGAAGCAACGCTGCTCGCAGCGATCGCGACTGCTGGAACTTGCCGCCCGATGACGACCACAGCGGGTGATGGCCGATGACGATCTTCCATTTCGCGGTCGACGCCTTCAGCCGCGCTTCGAGATCTGCGACCATGGCGCGTTCGGCCGGGGTCGCCGGGACGGACCAGGGTTCGGCACTGTCATAATTTGTCGTCGCGACTTCGCTGCCATCATCGGCAAGCTTGTCATCGAGCACCTTTTCACCGGCCAGCAGCACATGCGTGTCGAGCGCAAACACCTCGACCTCGCCTTTTGCCGCCGGCGGCTGCGCAGCATAGCTGATGCCGTTCATATAGAAGGGCCGGGTGGTTTCGTGGAAGCGCACTTGCGCCATCGCCCCGGCGCGACTGGTGTGCCAATCATGATTGCCGAGCACGGTGTAGATGCGAAAATCGTCATTGCCCCAGCCTAGGCGGCGTGGACAAATTTGAGCCAGTATCTGGCCGCTGCGATGTGAACCA
>JBMOGO010000060.1:0-18912 GCA_049318305.1 Polymorphobacter sp. | reverse complement strand
AAACAACAAAAGCTGGGTCCCGGGTCAAGCCCGGGATGACAGGATTTTCGTCAGCGCCTAAGCTGCGGCAAACCCCGGGGGCCAGATGACCAACCGTCTCTATTATGGCGACAATCTCGACGTGCTGCGCGACCATATCGGCGATGAAAGCGTCGATCTCGTCTATCTCGACCCGCCGTTCAATTCCAACGCCGGCTATAATGTGTTGTTCAAATCCGCCACCGGCACCGGGGCGGATGCCAGCATCGAAGCCTTTGACGACACCTGGACCTGGGGGACAAGCGCCCAGAACGCGCTGATGGACATTGCCAGCGGCACCAACCGGCCGTTGACGGTGATGATGGAGGCGATGCGCACCGCCATCGGCGAAAACCCGCTGATGGCCTATCTCGCCATGATGGCGGTGCGGCTGGTGGAACTCCACCGCGTGCTGAAACCCACCGGCTCGCTCTATCTCCACTGCGACCCGACCGCTTCGCACTATCTCAAGCTGGTGCTGGACGCGGTGTTTGGCCACGAAAATTTTCGGAGCGAGATTATCTGGCAGCGTACTGCCACCAAAGGCGACGCTCGCAACAAGTTCGGCGCTGTGCACGATACGATTTTGTTCTACGCCCGAAGCCCGGCCACCCAAATGCGTCAGATTTTTGCTGAGAAGGACTCGGCATATCTCGGTCGATTTACCCTCGACGACAACGATGGTAGGGGAAAGTATCGCTTGGCTCCGCTAGACAGCCCCAACCCGAGACCTAATCTTACTTACGAATACAAAGGCTTTGCGCCGCCAGCTAAAGGCTGGCGAGTAAGCCGTGAATTGATGGAAGAACTTGATAGCGAAGGTCGCCTTGCATTTCCGAAGACCGCGACGGGCCGCATCGCTCGGAAGCATTACTTGTCAGAACAAGAAGGAAGAAAGCTCGCGGATGTCTGGGTAGATTTACCCCCTTTGCAGGCTGCTAGCGCTGAACGCCTCGGCTATCCAACCCAGAAACCCCGCGCGCTGCTCGAACGCATCATCGCCGCTTCGTCCAACCCCGGCGATGTCGTGCTCGATCCGTTTTGCGGCTGCGGCACTGCCGTCGATGCGGCACAGAAGCTCGGGCGGCGCTGGATCGGCATCGATATCACCCACATCGCCATCGGTATGATCGAAAACCGCATGCGCGAAGGCTATCCCGGCATCGAATTCGAAACCATCGGCGTGCCAAAGGACCTCGCCAGCGCCGAGCGGCTGGCGCTCGATGACCCGCACCAGTTCCAGCAATGGGTGTGCTGGCAGGTCGGCGGCTATCCGCGCGACAAGAAGGGCGGCGACAAGGGCGTCGATGGCTGGTTCAACTATCTCGCCGAAGGTGGAAAGAAGATTGAAACCGGCGTCATTTCGGTAAAGGCCGGCGACAATGTGAACCCCAACATGGTCCGCGACCTCGGCCGCGTGATGGAGCGCGACAAGCACCGTTTCGGGCTGTTCATCATGAAGGGGATGCCGACCAAGGGCATGCGCGACGAAGCCGCGTCACACCCGCTTGTAGAAACCGATTTCGGGCGGTTTCCGGCGCTGCAGATCTTCACGCTGGCGGAACTGTTCCAGAATTTGAAACCCAAGCTGCCGCCGACTGTCAGCCCGGTGAAAAAAGCGACACGCGTTGAAACGCGGGTCAGCCACCAGAAGGGTGCGCAGGGGGCACTAGGCATCTGACAATCGCGGTCCGGGCCTCGGGCCCGGCCGCCGGAGGCCCTAACGCAAGTTCCCCACCGCCCGCTGGATGCGCGTGCAGGCATCGAGCAACGCCGCGTCCGACGTCGCATAGGAAATGCGGAACGCCGGTGACCCGCCGAACGCGGCGCCGTGGACCACCGCAACGCCTTCGGCTTCCAGCAGATAGGCCGCCACGGCTTCGTCATCGCTGAGCACCGTGCCCGATGGCGTCGTCTTGCCGATCAGGCCGGCGCAATCGGGATAGACGTAGAACGCCCCCTGCGGCCGCGGGCAGCGCAAGCCAGGCGTCTGGTTGAGCATCGACACCACCAGATCGCGCCGCTTCACGAACGCCGCATTGCGGACCTGCAGGAACGACTGGTCACCGTTGAGCGCCGCCACCGTGGCGGCCATGGAGATCGAACACGGGTTCGACGTCGATTGCGATTGCAGCTTGGCCATCGCCTTGATCAGCCACGTTGGCCCGCCGGCAAAGCCGATGCGCCAGCCGGTCATCGCATAGGCCTTTGACGCGCCATTGACCGTCAGGGTGCGGTCGTACAGCCCCGGTTCGACCTGCGCCATGGTAGTGAATTCAAAGCCGTCATAAACGATGTGCTCGTACATGTCGTCGGCGAGGATCATCACCTGCGGGTGCTTCATCAACACATCGGTTAGTGCCTTCAATTCGGCGCGCGAATAGGCAGCGCCGGTCGGGTTCGACGGCGAATTGAAGATGAGCCATTTCGTCCGCGGCGTGATGGCGGCATCGAGTTGTTCCGGCGTCAGCTTGAATTCGCTGTCGATGGTGCAGTTGATGATGACCGGCGTCGCCCCGGTATACTGGACGATATCGGGATAGCTGACCCAGTACGGCGCCGGTATCACCACCTCGTCACCCGGATCGAGCGTCGCCAGCAGCGCGTTGAAAATCGTCTGCTTGCCGCCGGTGTTGACGGTGATCTGGTCGAGCCCATAATCGAGCTGGTTGTCGCGCTTGAACTTGGCCTGGATGGCCTTTTTCAGCTCGGGGGTGCCATCGACAGCGGTATATTTGGTCTGGCCGGCGCGAATGGCGGCGATGGCGGCGTCCTTGACGAAGTCAGGCGTGTCGAAATCCGGCTCCCCGGCGCCCAGCCCGATGATGTCGCGCCCGGCCGCCTTCAGTTCCGCCGCCTTATTGGTGACTGCGATCGTCGGGCTGGGGTTGATACGCTGGATGGCGGCAGACAGGCGGGACATGGCGGAGGCCTTGGTAACGACAGGTGCCGCCTTCTAGTGGCGTCCCCGTAACGGCGCAACAAAACCCTCCCGGGGCAGGGCAATCAGCGCAGCCGCGCCGCCAGCAAGCCGCGCAGCGCATTGCCGATGAAGAACCCGCCGCCCAGGTCGGCGAGCGTCACCACGCCCTCCACCGCGCGTCCTTCCGCCAGCAGGCGCGCGCGCAGCACCCCCGGCAGCAACCCGGCGGCGAGCGGCGGCGTCGCCAGCACGCCATCCCGTTCCACGAAGACCGATGTGAAACTGCCCTCCGTCACCTGCCCGTCGGGGCGCACCAGCACGACCTCGAACGCACCCGATGCTGCTCGCGCCGAGTCATAAAAGGCCCGGTCGCTGGTCTTGTGGCGCAGCCGCCAGTCATCGGCGGCAACCGGCAGCGCCGCCGCCACCACGTCCACCACCCCCGCTGGCACCGCCGGCAGCGGCGAAAGCTGCACGCAAACGCCCCCTGCCGGTGCCACCAGCAGCCGCAAACGTCCTGAAAACAACCGCGGTACCGCCGCCAGCAGCGCAGATTCCAACGCAGGCGCGTCGAACACCACCCCCAGGAACGCCGCCGATGCGCCCATGCGCTGCAGATGCGCGCCGATATCGCGAACGTCGCCGGCCTCGACACGCATGGTTTCGATAAGGTCCGGCACCCCGCGCCGCCCCAGGAACGCCGCTTTCTGGCGGCATTCCGCCCATTCCGCCGCGGCATCGCTGTCGGCAACCAGCCCCGAGCCCAGCCCCAGCCGTGCTGTCTCCGCCCCCGGCGCCATCACCAGCGTGCGAATGGCGACATTGAACACCGCGTCACCGCCCGCCGAAATCGCCCCGATGCTGCCGGTATAGGCACCGCGCGGTCCCGCTTCCACCGCCGCAATCACCTCCATGGCGCGGATTTTCGGCGCTCCGGTCACCGATCCGCACGGGAACAGCCGCGCCAACACGTCGGCCGCCACCACATCGGCATGCGCCGTGGCGGTGATCGTCGACGTCATCTGCAACACCGTCGGGTAGGTTTCGACCGCGAACAGCACCGGGACCGCCACATCGCTACCCACGCGCGACAGGTCGTTGCGCAAAAGATCGGTGATCATCAGATTCTCGGCGCGGTTTTTGGGGTCGGCCTGCAAAGCCGCCGCCCGCGCCACATCCTCCACCGCATCGCCGCCGCGCGCTGCCGTGCCCTTCATCGGCCGCGCCAGCAGCCGGCGGCCCTTGAGTTCAAAGAACAGTTCCGGCGAAAAACTGAGCAGCCACAGCGACCCGGTGAACAGCAACGCCCCGAACGGCGCCCTGCTGCCGGCCCGCAGCCGCGCATAAATGTGCAGCGGATGCCCGCCCACCGCCACCGTGGCGGCAAAGGTCAGGTTCGCCTGATAGATATCCCCCGCCCCGATCAGCGCCTGCACCGCCGCGACTGGCGCCGCGTAATCGCTTTCCGTCACCCCCGGCACCGCCGCCCCGACCTGTGCCGGGCCATCGCCCAGCAGCGCCGCCACGCCTGCCGCATCCAGCCGCGACGCGCCGGCGAACCGCCCGAACCACAGCAACGGCTCCCCCACGGGCGCCGCGCGCGCCAGCGGCAGCAAGCGCGGCTCCAGCGCATAGCCGGCATCGAACCCCAGGAACCCCGCCCAGGGCCCGGGCGCGCGCAATCGTGCCAGGGCGCCCGCCACCGCGTCCGGCGTGTCGGTCGTCACCACCTCCGTTACCCCGGTGAACAGCCGCGCCGTCCCCGCCGCAACGTCATCGAGCAACACGAAAGGCCGGGTGGGATCGAACACACAGGCGGCATAGCCCAGCGCCGACGCGCCGACGAGAGACCTTGCCGCCGCGCCCGAAAGCGTGAAACATCATGCCACTCGTCACATCCGGTGACACCATGCGCGCTGTCCACTCCCTGCTTCTTGCTGCCACGCTGCTGGCTTCGCCATCGCTGGCGCAAACCGTTCCCATCCCCGCCGCCATCACTGCCGATGGCGTGCCGGCGATCCCGGTGACGCTCGCCGATGCGGTGCGGCCGTATCTGGAAAACCGCAGCGCCGGCTTCCAGGGCTGGAACCCGGTCACCAAGGGCATGTTGATCGGCACGCGCTTCGGCAATGCCGCGCAACTGCACACCGTCGCCGCCCCCGGCGCCGCGCGCACCCAGATCAGTTTCGAGGCCGAACCCGTGCCCGGCGGCACACTGTCTCCCGATGGCAAGACGCTGCTGGTCGGCAAGGACATCGGCGGCAATGAATTCTACCAGCTCTACACGCTGGAGAACGGCCGCCTGAAGCTGCTGACCGACGGCAAGAGCCGCAACACCGGTGCCACATGGTCGCGCGACAGCAAGCTGGTCGGCTATGCCTCCAGCCGCCGCAACGGCGTCGACAGCGACCTGTACCTGATCGACCCAGCCAACCCGGCCAGCGATCGTAAGCTCGTGGAGCTGCAGGGCGGCGGCTGGTCGTTCAGCGATTTCGCGCCATCGGGCAAGACCGCACTGGTCGGTCACTACACCTCGGTCGAAAAATCCGACCTGTACGAGATCGACCTCGCCACTGGCGTGCTCACGCGGCTCAACCGCCCCGGCCCGAACGCTGCCTATTCAGGCGCAAAATATGGACCCGACGGCACGGTTTACGTGACGTCGGATACCGGCAACGACTTCCAGCGGCTGGGCACGATCAGCGCCAAGGACGGCTTCAAGCAGCTGATCACCGGCCCGGTGCTCTGGGATGTCGAGGAGTTCGACATCGCCGACGATGGCAGCTTCATCGCTGCGGTCACCAATATCGCCGGTGTTTCGCGCCTGCGCCTGCTCGACCCCAAGACCGGTGCCATCCTCGGCGAACCGAAGCTGCCCCCTGGCGTCATCGGCGGCATCGAAATCGCGCCTTGGGGCGATATCGGCACGACCATGACTAGCGCGACATCGCCCGCCGACGCCTGGAGCATCGACCCCAAGACGCTGGTCGCAACCCGCTGGACGATGTCGGAAACCGGCGGGCTCGATGCCGCACAGAACCGCGTGCCGGAACTGGTTACGGTCAAATCCTTCGACGGTGTTGCGGTTTCGGGCTTCCTGACCACGCCCGACCCGGTGAAATTCCCCGGCAAACGGCCATTGATCATCGACATCCATGGTGGCCCCGAAGGCCAGTCGCGCCCGGATTTTGCCGGCCGCGACAATTATCTCGTCAATGAACTCGGCATTGCCGTGTTCCTGCCCAACGTTCGCGGCTCCACCGGCTATGGCAAGCGCTTCGTCGCGCTCGACAATGGCCCCTACAAGCGCGAGGATTCGGTGAAGGACATCGGCGCCTTCCTCGATACGCTGGCGGCGCGCGCCGATGTCGACCCCGGCCGCATTGCCGTGACCGGTGGCAGCTATGGCGGTTACATGTGCTATGCCAGCGCCATCCGTTATGGAGCGCGGCTGAAATCGGCGCAGTGCACCGTCGCCATTTCCAACTTCGTCACCTTCCTCGAAAACACCCAAGGCTATCGCCGCGACCTGCGCCGGGTGGAATATGGCGATGAACGCAACGCCGGCCAGCGGGTGAAACTGCTCGAAATCTCGCCGATGACACGGTCAAAGGAGCTCAAGATCCCGCTGCTCGTCGTCACTGGCGGCAATGATCCGCGTGTTCCCGCCTCCGAAGCCAGCCAGATGGTGGCTGCGGTGCGCAACAATGGCGGCCAGGCCTGGCACATCCTCGCCGCCAACGAAGGGCATGGCTTCCGCAAGAAGGAAAACCAGGACTATCAGTTCCTGGCGACCCTGACCTTCTGGCAGCAAACGTTGCTCAAATAGCGGGAGCCGGCTGAGAGCGACGGCGCTGAAACCCTAGAACGCTCGCGCGATCGCGAATTCGACCGTTTCGGTCAGCGCCGCCTTGGCCGGGCCATTGGGGAAACCGGCCAGCGTGTCGATCGCCCGCGCCCCATAGTGCCGGGCGCGAGCCAGCGTGTCGGCGACGGCGTGGGTCGAATTGAGCAGCGTCCGCGCCTGCGCTAGTTCGGCATCACCCGCAGCGCGGCCGCTCATTGCCCGGCGCCAGAATTCGCGGTCGGCCTCGTTGCCGCGCGCATAGGCGAGGATGACCGGCAGCGTGATCTTGCCGTCGCGGAAGTCGTCGCCGGCGTCCTTGCCCATCGTATCGGCGTCCGACACATAGTCGATGGCATCGTCGACAAGCTGGAACGCGATACCGAGGTTGCGGCCATAGGCCTCCAGCGCCGCCTCGGTCTTGGCGTCGCGTTCCGCCACGATCGCAGCGATCTGGCAGGCAGCGGAAAACAGCGCGGCGGTCTTGGCGGTGATGATCTCGAGATAGCGGTCCTCGCTGGTCTCGACATTGCGCTGTGCCGTCAACTGCGCGACTTCGCCTTCAGCGATGATCGCCGAGGCATGGCTGAGGATTTTCAGCACCTTGAGCGAGCCGTCCTCGACCATCAGTTCGAACGAGCGGCTGAACAGGAAATCGCCAACGAGCACGCTGGCCGGGTTGCCCCAGACCTGGTTGGCTGTGGGCTTGCCGCGACGCAAACCAGACACGTCGACGACATCGTCGTGCAGCAGCGTCGCCGTGTGAATGAACTCGACCGCCGCCGCCAGCTTGTGATGCCGGTTGCCGGCATATTCGAGCAGCGCCGCGCACCCCAATGTCAGCATCGGCCGCAGCCGCTTGCCGCCGCCGGCAATCAGGTGGCCGGCGAGTTCGGGAATCAGCGACACCGGCGACTGCATCCGGTCGATGATGACATGGTTGACCTGGGTCAGCCCCGACGCCGTCAGCGCGACGAGACCCGCCAGTGAAGGCTCGGGCCGGTCGCGCAGGGTATGAATTGAGGCTGTCACGCTCCCGTCATTAGCCGCTGCAATCGCTGGCGCAAGCCCATGACTTGCCACCGTGCGAATCCGCCGCAAAGGTAGGCACGACAGTGAAGGATTTTTCGCGTGCCCGACCAGACCCTCAGCGACTATCGCGACAGCATCGACAATATCGACGCAGCGCTGGTCTTCCTGCTCGCCGAACGCTTCAAGGTGACCCAGGCCGTGGGCCGCTACAAGGCCAGTTCAGGGCTACCGCCGGCCGATCCGGGGCGGGAGGCGGCGCAGGTGGCGCGGCTGCGCGCGCTGGCGGTCAGCGCCAAGCTCGACCCGGAATTTTCCGAAAAGTTCCTGCGCTTCATAATCGATGAAGTGATCCGCCACCATCAGGTCGCGGCGCAGGTTTAGCGCGCTACCCCTCTCCCGCTTGCGGGAGAGGCGAGACGCGCGCCAGCGCGCCGGGTGAGGGTGTACCCGCGCTGCGACACAAAAGAACAATCGCAGCCGCAGTCCCGCCGCTACCCCTCCGCCCCCGGCAGCGTCAGCCGGACCAGCAGCCCGCCCAGATCCTCCGATTCCTCCAGCGCCACCGACCCGCCGTAAATTTCGGCCACGTCGCGGGCGATGGCCAGCCCCAGCCCGGTGCCCGGCTTGTCGGTATCAAGCCGCTCGCCGCGCTCGAACAGCCGCGCGCGGCCTTCGGCGCTGATGCCGGGGCCGTCGTCCTCGATCAGGATTTCCACCGTTCCCGGGCCGCCGCCGACAGTCACGAACACCCGGCCACCGCCGTGCAGCGCGGCATTGTCGATCAAATTGCCGGCCATCTCATCAAGGTCCTGCCGCTCGCCGCGGAACACCCGGGTCTTGTCGCCGGCGAGGTCGATGGTCACATCGCGGTCGGAATGAATGCGGGCGACGGTGCGGGTAATCGCCTCCAGGCTGGGCCAGACCGGCGCGCGCGCCGATGATGCGCCGCGCCGGCCGGTCGCCCTTGCGCGCGCCAGCTGGTGGTCGACGTGACGTCGCATCACCTGCACCTGCGCCGTCACCGTCTGCGCCAGCGCATCGGTCCGCCCCTCGGTTTCGCCGATCAGCACGCTCATCGGCGTCTTCAGCGCGTGCGCCAGATTGCCGGCGTGACGCCGCGCCGCCTCCGCCTGTTGCTCGTTGTGTTGCAGCAGTTCGTTGATTTCGGCGATGAGCGGCGCAATCTCGATCGGGAAATCATCGCCGACACGCTTCCTGTCGCCCGACCGGATGGCGGCGATCGCCCGGCTGACCCGGCCGAGCGGCGACAGGCCATAGGTCGATTGCAGCGCCGCCAGCGCCAGCAGGCCGAGCCCGAGCACACTGAGCGACCAGAGCAGGATGGCCCGCAACTGCCGGACTTGCGCATCCAGATCACGCGTGGATTGCGCCACCTGGAAGTAGAATTGCGTCGATCCGCCAGGCAGCCGCACATCGCGGCCAACGACACGCAACGGTTCACCGGCAAAGCGGCTGGTGGCATAACGACAGGGCTTGCGGCATTCGGCCTGCGGGGCGCCCTCCAGCACCCGGTCCCATAGCGACCGCGAGCGGAACGATTCCTGACCACGTGCCGAAACCTGCCAGTACAGGCCGGAATAGGGTTCGAAAAACCGCTGATCGCCCAATGGCCGCAGGAAGCGCACCTCGCCGACTTCATCGAGATCGGCGCTGCTGACCATCGCCGTCAGCACGAAATCGAGCTGGCTGTCGAAATTGCGGGTGATCGTGCCGACCAGCACCCGGTCGAGCGCGAAGCCGCCCAGCCCGAGCAGCGGGATGATCCAGGCTGCCGCCAGCGCGATCATCCGCAGCCGCAGCGACCCCGCCACCGACCAGCGGCGCGGCTTCACACCGGCCTCAGCCGGGGTCGTCGAGGCTGTAGCCAAGGCCGCGGGTCGTGCTGATCAGGTCAGCACCGAGCTTCTTGCGGATGCGCGTGATGAACACTTCGATAGTGTTCGAATCGCGGTCGAAATCCTGATCATAGATATGCTCGATCAATTCGGTGCGGCTGACTACCTTGCCCTTGTGGTGCATCAGGTAGCTGAGCAGCTTGAACTCCTGCGCGGTCAGCTTGACCGGCTCGCCATCGAGCGTGACGCGGCCGGACCGCGAATCGAGTCGGACCCCGCCAGCGGTCAATTCCGATGTCGCCTGTCCGGCAGCGCGGCGGATCAGCGCCCGCAACCGTGCGATCAATTCCTCGGTCTGGAACGGCTTGGCGAGGTAATCATCGGCGCCGGCATCCAGGCCCGCCACCTTGTCCGACCAGCTGTCGCGCGCCGTCAGCACCAGCACCGGCATCGTCTTGCCGGCCTTGCGCCAGCGATCAAGCACCGTCAGCCCATCGATTTCGGGCAGGCCCAGATCAAGCACGACGGCATCGTAACTTTCGGTGCTGCCAAGATAATGGCCATCCTCGCCATCAGCGGCGGTATCGACAGCATAGCCCGCGCCTTCCAGCGCGGTCTTCAGCTGGCGCAGCAGATTGGGTTCGTCCTCGACGACCAGAACGCGCATCAGCAACCCTTCAGTAACGGCCGGGCCGGCGACGCTGTCCGGTCCTTGCATCGACATCGACGTTAATGACGTTGCCGTCGACAAGAAAGCGGAAACGATATGTCAATGTTCCGGCGTCGAAGTCACTGCCGATCATTTCGCCGCGAACCTGTGACTGAACCCGGTTGCGGATCGTTTCATACGGCATGATCTCGCCGGCCAGCACCATCTCGCGCACCTGGTTCTCCACGCCGGCCGTGGCAGGCGCAGTCACCGGGGCGGCGACCGCGATCACCAGGCAGCTGAAAACAAGGAAACGCGTCAACATGACAGAACACTGAATAAACGAATGGAATCTTACAATGCCCGGTCGGCGCTGAATGTCTAATGAATGCCACAATCGACCGAAATCGGCGATTCCATTTGCCCTTGCCGGCAATCCGCGCCACTTGCCGCGCTGCGCAGCCCCCAAACATCGCCGCCCTGCCCGGCCGAAATCGATCGATCATGCCCGAACCCATCCTCACGCTTGAAAACGCCGGCCTGCGCCAGGGCGGCTCCTGGCTGTTCCGCGGCCTCGACCTGACCATTGACGCGCGTGATCGGCTGGCGCTGATCGGCCGCAACGGTGTCGGCAAGACGACGCTGTTGAAGCTCATCGCCGGCGAAATCGATCTCGATGAAGGCCGGCGGGCCGTGTCCCCGGCGTTGAAGATCGTGCGGCTCGACCAGGATCCCGATCTCACAGGCTTTGCCACGCTGGGCGATTATGCCCGCGCCGGCCATGATGCACCGGCCGACCATATGCTTGATTCGGTCGCCTCGCGGCTCGGCGCCGATCTTGACCGCGATGCCGCCACCGCCTCGGGCGGCGAACGCCGGCGGGCAGCGCTGGTCCGCGCCCTCGCCGAACAGCCGGGGCTGCTGCTGCTCGACGAACCCACCAACCACCTTGATATCGCCGCCATCGAATGGCTGGAAAACTGGCTTGATCGCTTTTCCGGCGGGATGCTGGCGATCAGCCATGATCGCACCTTCCTGACCCGGCTAACCAAAAACTGCCTGTGGCTCGACAGGGGTACGCTGCGCCGCGCCGAAGTCGGTTTCGGCGGCTTCGAGGAATGGTCGGACCGGGTCGCGGCCGAGGAAGCCAAGAACGCCTCCAAGCTCGATACCAAGCTGAAGGCCGAGGAACATTGGCTGCTGCGCGGCGTCACCGCCCGGCGCAGCCGCAACGAGGGCCGGCTCGCCAAGCTGGTCGAGCTGCGCGCCACCCGCAAGGCGATGACGACGGGTGACGCCGTTGCCAAGATCGCCACCACCAGCGACGACGGCAAGACCAAGGTGCTGATCGATGCGTTGCACGTCGGCAAGACGTTCGGCGACCGCACCATCCTCAGCGATTTTTCGCTGCGTATCCGCCGCGGCGACCGCATCGGCATCATCGGCCCCAATGGCGCCGGCAAATCGACGCTGATCAAGTTGCTGCTCGGCCAGCTGGAGCCCGACAGCGGCGAGATCAAACGCGCCAAATCACTGAACCCCACGGTCATCGACCAGCGCCGCCAGCGGCTCGATGCCGAAAACGGCGTCGGCAAGACGGTGCGTGACGTGCTCGCGGATGGCGGCGAATGGCTGGAAGTCGGCGGCGTGCGCAAGCATGTCGCGGGCTATCTGAAGGAATTCCTGTTCGACCCGTCGGTGATCGATGCACCGGTCGATGGCTTTTCCGGCGGCGAACGCTCACGCCTGCTGCTCGCCCGCGAATTCGCCACGCCGTCGAACCTGCTGGTGCTCGATGAACCGACCAACGACCTCGACATGGAAACGCTCGGCCTGCTCGAGGAAGTGCTCGACGGCTATGCCGGCACGGTGCTGCTGGTCAGCCATGATCGCGCCTTTCTCGACCGCGTGGTGACGATGGTCGTGGCGCTGGATGGCGACGGCCGCAGCGAGACCGTGGTGGGTGGCTGGTCCGACTGGGCCGCCTTCAACAAGGAACGGCTGAACGCCGAGCGCAAGGCGAGCAAGAACGCCGGCGCGAAAATCACCACCTTTGAAAGCGCCAAGACGAAAGCCGCCAAGCTGAGCTATAAGGATGCTCGCGAACTCGCCGAACTGCCCGGCAAGATCGAGGCCTTCACCGCCACCATTGCCCGCCATGAGGCCGTGCTCGCCGACCCGGCGCTGTATACGCGCGACCCCAAGCGCTTCGCCAACGTCAACGCCGAGCTCGAGCGCGTCCGCGGCGACCTCGCCGCTGCGGAAGAACGCTGGCTGGCGCTGGCGGAGATGGAAGCCGCGCTGGCCTGAACCTGTCTCCTCCCCCGCTCGCGGGAGGGTCGGGGGAGCGTCGCGCCGGCGCCGGAACACATCCCCATATTGCTCCGCACCCGCCGCCACCATAAACTCCTACATCGACAGCAGGGGAATCAGCGTGGCAACATTCGCTCGGAACCCGCATGCGCCACCGGCGCCCGGTGATCGCTTCTTCCTCGTCACCGCGTTCGCCATGACGGCGGTCATCGTCGCCGGTTTTTCGCTGCAACTGGCAATGGGCCGATCGTCGTTCGATTCGCCGCCGCTCGTCCACGCCCATGCCATCGTGTTCATGGGCTGGGTCGGCATCTATCTGCTGCAGAACATCTTTGCCGCGACCGGCAACCGCCGCTGGCACCGCCGCCTCGGCTGGGTCGCTGTCGGCTGGATCGGCCTCATGCTGGTCTTCGGCTGCCTCGTCACGCTCGCTATCGTGCGGCGCGGCCAGGTGCCGTTCTTCTTTCAACCGGTGCAGTTCCTCGTATTCGACCCGGTATCGGTGTTCACGTTCGCCGGGCTGACCGGCGCCGCCATCGCGCTGCGCCGCCGCACGGATTGGCATCGGCGGCTGCATTTCTGCGGCATGGCGATGCTGCTGGGCCCCGGCTTCGGCCGGCTGCTGCCCATGCCGTTCCTCATCCCCTGGGCGTTCGAAGCGACTTTCGTCGCCACGCTGATATTTCCCGCAATCGGTGTCGTTGCCGATATCCGGTGCAGCGGCCGGCCGCACCCGGCCTGGGGCTGGGCCATCGGCGGCATGTTCGCGTCGCTGCTGCTGGTCGAAGCCGTCAGCTATGGCCCGGCCGGGCGGGCGCTCTATGCCGCCGTCACCGCCGGCACGCCGGGCGCGGCAGTGTCGCCACTGGCATTTCCGCCGCCACCGGTCGGCCCGCGCCGCACCGGACGGAGCTAAGCCAGCTCGACGCCCTTCACCACGTCCAGTTCGATATGCGCCGGCACGACAATCCGGTCGGGCAGCGGCGTCAGCTTGGCCGGGTCATGCTTGCGGATGAAGGTTTCCACCACCGGTGCTACCATCTCGCGCCACTTGCTGCCGTTGAAGATGCCATAATGCCCGGCGCCGGCCGCCATGAAATACTGCTTCTTGGCGTCATCGAGCCCAGTGGCGAGATCGAGCGCCGCCTTGGTCTGACCCAGCCCTGAAATATCGTCCTTTTCGCCTTCGATGGCGAGCAGCGCGGTGCGGTCGATCGATGCCGGATTAACCAACTGGCCGCGGTGCACGAACTCGCCCTTGGCAATCGCCTGGCGCTGGAACACCACGTCGATCGTCTGCAGATAGAATTCCGCCGTCATGTCGCAGACCGAGCGATACTCCTCGTAAAATGCCTTGGTCGCCTCGGCGCTGTCATTGTCGCCTTCGATGAGATGCTTGAACAGCTCCCAGTGCGAGCGCATGTGGTTGGCCAGGTTCATCGACATGAAGCCCGCCAACTGCAGAAACCCCGGATAAACCTTGCGTCCGGCACCCGGATACAGCGCCGGCACCTTGGCGATGACATTCTGTTCGAACCAGGCATAGGGCCGCTCGGTGGCGAGGTCATCGACCGACGTCGGCGCCTTGCGGGTGTCAACCGGGCCACCCATCATGGTCAGCGTCAGCGGCGTCGCCGGGTCGTTGTTGGCCGACATATAGGCAACGGCGGCATAGACCGGCACCGCCGGCTGGCAGACCGCCAGGATGTGGCTGCCGGCGCCGATGACGTTCATGAATTCGATGACATAGTCGATGTAATCGTTGAGATCGAACTTGCCTTCGCTCGTCGGCACCAGCTTGGCATCGCGCCAGTCGGTCAGATAGACTTCGTGATCCGGCAACAGGCGCTCGACGGTGCCGCGCAGCAACGTGCCGTAATGGCCCGACATCGGCGTGACGATCAGCACGCGGGGGTCCTTGCGGCCCGACACGGCGCGGGTGAAATGCTTCAACTGGCCGAACGGCTTGCGCGAGACGATTTCCTCGCTGACCGCGACGCTGACGCCATCTACGATGGTGAACGGCAAGTTGAAATCCGGCTTGCCGCGCGGTGCCGCGGCATGGGCAAACACTTCGAGTGCTCGGGCGATGACCGGGCCGCCGGCAACATAGGACATCGGGTTGACCGGGCTGAGCAGCCATTCCGACGTCGATTGCGCGACGGTGCCCATACCGGAAAGCCAGGCCCGCTGCATTTCATGCGCCGTATAAAGCATCAAGATTTCCTCTTCACCGGGTTAACGCCCGGCTGACACGTGCAGTGCCATATCGCAGGTGCAGCATAAAGCAAGAACGGCATTGTCGCGCTGCCATTGATGACAGGTGCGCCCCGCCTAGCCCTGCGCGGTCACCGCGCATTGAGCCACGCTCAAAGCCCTGCTATCAGGCGTAATGTCCGTTGAACCTGTTGCTGCCCTCGCCGATGCCATTCCCGCATCGGCCCCGCCCGCCGAACCCCGCAAGCTCAGCCGGCTCGTCCTGCTGTGGCGATTCGCCAGGGCCTATCCTGCGCAATTGACCGCCGCGCTGGTCGCGCTGGTCGTCGCAGCGCTGTCCACCCTCGCCATTCCGCAAGGGCTCAAGCTGATCGTCGACAATGGCTTTGCCCGCGGGTCGGACCCGGCCGCGGTCGCACCCTATTTCTGGGGCATGCTCGGCATTGTCGTCGTCATGGGCATCGCCACCGCGGTCCGCTTCTACTTCGTCAGCTGGATCGGCGAACGTGTCGTTGCCGACTTGCGCAAGGCGGTGCAATCGCATCTCGTCACCCTCGACCCGGTATTCTTCGAAGAAAACCGCCCCGCCGAGATCGCATCCCGGCTGACCAGCGACACTGCGGTTATCGAACAAGTCGTCTCGTCGGGCGCCTCGATGGCGCTGCGCAATGTCGTCATGGGCGTCGGCGGTATCGTCTATATGGGCATCCAGTCACCCAAGCTGACGCTGCTGATGCTGCTCGTCATCCCCGTCACTATCCTGCCGATCGTCTGGCTCGGCCGACGCGTCCGCGCCATGTCGAAAACCAGCCAGGATCGCATCGCCGGCGTCGGCACCATGGTCGCCGAAGTGCTCGGCGCCATCAAGATCGTCCAGGCCTTCACCCAGGAACGACGGGAAGCCGCGCGCTTCGGCGATGCCGTCGAGGCCGCGTTCGACACTGCCAAGCGCCGCATCCGCCTGCGCGCCGGCATGACTGCCGTTGTCATCACCCTGATCTTCGGCGCCATCACGCTGGTGCTGTGGCAGGGCGCGCTCGATGTCATTTCGGGCCGGCTGACCGGCGGCACCATCGCGGCGTTCGTCTTCGCCGCCGCCATCGTCGCCGGCGCCTTCGGCACGCTGACCGAAGTCTATGGCGACTTCATGCGCGCCGCCGGCGCCAGCGCCCGCATGGAGGAACTGCTCGCCGCCCGCCCCGGCATTCGCGCGCCGGACAATGCGACGCCGCTGCCGGTGCCCGCACAGGGCGCGCTGGCGCTCGATCATGTGACGTTCCACTATCCGTCGAAGCCCGAAGGCGCGGCGCTCATCGACTTCTCGCTCGATATCGCGGCCGGCGAAACCGTCGCGGTCGTCGGGCCGTCGGGTGCCGGCAAATCGACATTGTTCCAGCTCGTGCAGCGCTTCTACGACCCCGAATCCGGCCAGATCCGCCTCGATGGCGTGCCGTTGACCGCTGCCGACCCGGAGGAAGTCCGCGCCCGCATCGCCGTGGTGCCGCAGGAAACCGTGATCTTCGCCGCCAGCGCGCTGGAGAACATCCGCTATGGCCGCCCCAGCGCCACCGAAGCCGAAGTCTGGGCCGCCGCCGAAGCCGCCCATGCCGATATCTTCCTGCGCCAGCTTCCCGATGGCATCCACAGCTTCCTCGGCGAAGCCGGCACCCGCCTGTCGGGCGGCCAGCGCCAGCGCCTCGCCATCGCCCGCGCCATCCTGCGCGACGCCCCGATCCTGCTGCTCGACGAAGCCACCAGCGCGCTCGACAGCGAAAGTGAGCGGCTGGTGCAGCACGCCCTCGAAGGGCTGATGGCCGGCAAGACCACTCTCGTCATCGCCCACCGCCTCGCCACCGTGCGCAACGCCGATCGCATCATCGTCATGGATGGCGGCCGCATCGTTGCGGAGGGCACCCACGACAAGCTCATCAAGCAGGGCGGCCTTTACGCCAAGTTGGCCCGTCTGCAATTCGAGCAGGTCCAGCCGCAAGTCGCCTGAAGCCCCTCTTCCGCCTGCGGAAGAGGCCGGAATCTCTTGACTTAACAATTTCAAAGAACTCCAGATACTAACCTATTTGGCGATAAATGTCAAGAGCGCGTCTCACTGCGCCGTATAGCCGCCATCGACCACCAGCTCCGCCCCGGTCATGAAGCTCGCTTCATCCGACGCCAGGAACACCACCGCATCGGCAATCTCGCGCGGCACACCGAGCCGGCCGAGCGGATGGGCGGCGATGATTCCGGCGCGCATTTCATTGCCATTTTCCGCCGCGTGCAACGCGTTCGCCACCATCGGCGTGTCGATGAAGCCGGGGTGGACCGAATTGACCCTGATGCCCAGCGGCGCCCATTCCACCGCTGCCGCCTTGGTCAACATCAATACCCCGCCTTTCGACGCACAATAGGCGCTGACATTGGCCATGCCGACCTTGCCCATGATCGACGACAGGTTGATGATCGAGCCGCCGCCCTGCCCCGCCATCACCGGGCCGACGGCGCGCATCCCCAGGAAGACGCCATCGAGGTTGACCGCCATGATCCGCCGCCAGTCATCGAGACTGTGCGTCATCAGGTCGAGCTGGTTGCCGACGATGCCGGCGTTGTTGACCAGGATGTCGATCCGCCCGAACGCCGTGAGGGTCGCCGCGGTCGCCGCAGCCCAGTCAGCCTCCTGCGTCACATCCTGCGCGATAAAGGCCGCGCGCGCACCGGTGGCGGAAATCGCCAGCGCGACGTTCTCGCCGGCAAGGTCGCGGTCGGACAGCATGACCGCCGCGCCGGCCAGCGCCAGCCGACGCGCCGTTTCGGCGCCCAGGCCGGATGCCGCCCCGGTGACCAACGCCACCTTGCCTGCCAGACGATCGGTCATCCTTATCTCTCCCCGCTTTTTGGGGGAGTGTACGGGAGCGCAGCGGATTGGAAAGGCGTTTAAAACGGCATGGCTGCGCCAAGCGTTGCCGGTGCCAGGTTGATCGGCCCCGACAGCAACGCCCCTGGCGCCAAAGGCACAAAAAAAAGGCGCGGGCAAAGCCCGCGCCTTTGTTCGAGTCCGGCGGGTCTGCGCGCAGACCCGCGGTGCCTCAGTTCTTGCGGCCGCTGAGCAGCCAGCCGACGACAAAGCCGAGAGCGATCCCGCCGGCGAGCACGGCAACCGGCTGTTCCTGTACCGTCTGGCGCACCTTGGCAGTCGATTCCTCGGCAAGGCGGGTGGCCTTTTCACGGGCTTCACGCGCCGCTTCCGGTGCCTGTTCAGCCCAGACCTTGGCCTTGTCGCTGGCCTTTTCATAGGCATCCTTGGCCTTGCCATAGGCCTGTTCGGCCTTGCCCTTCAGTTCGTGGATCTTGCCATCGACCTGAGTCTTGGTATCGCCGAATGCTTCACCGGCCGCAGCCTGAACCTGGCCGCCGAACTCGGTGACGGCGCCTTCGACGGTTTCTTTGTTGATCGACATGGAATTTCCTTTCGGGTGCTGAACGACTGACGGGGCAGATAGGAACGGCCGCCGCCATTTTGAAGGGGAACCCTGTAAACGCCTTTGCGCCGCGCTGGTTCAATCATCGGCGCGAACTTTTCCGCGGCCTTGCTTTACACCCGATCGCACCGCCTTGCCAGCCAGCCGGCGTTCCTTGGCCCCGGTGCTGGGCTTGGTCGTCTTGCGTTTCACCGGCCGCACCTCGGCGGCGGCGACCAGCGCCTGCAGGCGTTCACGCGCATCGGCGCGGTTGCGTTCCTGCGTGCGGAAACTGTCGGCGGTGAACACCAGCACGCCATCACGCGTCATCCGGCTGCCAGCCAGCCGCATCAGGCGCACCGCGACATCATCGGGCAGGCTGGGCGATCCGCGCACATCGAACCGCAGTTGGACAGCGCTCGACACCTTATTGACATTCTGCCCGCCGGGACCGGACGCGCGGATGAAACTTTCGATGATTTCGCTTTCGGGAATGATGATCGGCATGGTGCGAACGCCGATAGGCTATTTCCGCATGCGGCGGAATGCGGCTAGGTTGATGGCGGTGCCAGCCCGCGCCCCCGCCCGGCCACCCATGCAAGGCTACT
>JBMOGO010000059.1:0-19560 GCA_049318305.1 Polymorphobacter sp. | reverse complement strand
ACGATGACTTCGACTTCCTGGCTGGTCGAAACGATCTTGCCGGGGTGGACGTTCTTCTTGACCCACGACATTTCCGAAACGTGCACCAGGCCTTCGATGCCGGCTTCGAGTTCGACGAACGCACCATATTCGGTGATGTTGGTGACGCGGCCCTTGTGCTTGCTGTCCACCGCATATTTGGCGGCGGCGGTCGTCCAGGGATCCGCTTCAAGCTGCTTCATGCCCAGGCTGATACGCTGCGTCTCGCGGTTGATGCGGACGATCTGCACGCGCAGCACGTCGCCGATGTTGAGCACTTCGGACGGGTGGTTGACGCGCTTGTAGCTCATGTCGGTGACATGCAGCAGGCCGTCGATACCGCCGAGATCGACGAATGCGCCGTAGTCGGTGATGTTCTTGACGGTACCATCGACGATCTGGCCTTCGACCAGCGACAGGATCAGGCCCGAACGCTGTTCGGCGCGCGATTCTTCAAGGATGGAGCGGCGCGACACGACGATGTTGCCGCGCTTGCGGTCCATCTTCAAAATCTGGAACGGCTGCGGCAGGTTCATCAGCGGGGTGACATCGCGAACCGGGCGGATATCGACCTGCGAACCGGGCAGGAAGGCAACGGCACCGTTCAGGTCGACAGTGAAGCCGCCCTTGACGCGGCCGAAGATGACGCCTTCGACGCGTTCGCCAGCGGCGTACTGCGTTTCAAGGGCATCCCAGCTGGCTTCACGGCGGGCGCGGTCACGCGACAGCATCGCTTCGCCATTGGCGTTTTCAACGCGATCGACGAACACTTCGACTTCGTCGCCAACGGTCAGGCCATGCTTGCCATCGAGGCCGGCGAATTCGCGCAGCGGGATGCGGCCTTCGGACTTGAGACCCACGTCGATGACGGCGAGATCATTCTCGATGCCGGTGACGATGCCCTTTACGACGCGTCCTTCAAAGCTCTGGTTCTTGCCGAGGCTGGATTCGAGCATTGCTGCGAAATCATCGCGCGTCGGCGACATCGATGAGGATTGGGCGGCAGTTGCCATAAAGTCAGTTCAACCTTTGTATCGAGACCGGCACCCGGGGTTTCTGCCCCATCGTGAAATCTCTCAGCCGGCACCATTGCCAACTGTTCGTCGCTGTCGCGCCGGCACCATGCCGACGCTCCAATTCGTGACCGGCAAAGCCGAAAACCGAGGGATGATACCCCCAAACGCTTTCAGACCTGTTGCTGGCCGCCCTGCAAAATCGCTGCTTCTACAAGCGCAATGGCCCGCTGGACGGCCGCGTCTATACCCAATTCCGATGTGTCGAGCAAGGCGGCGTCGGCAGCCTGCAGCAGCGGCGCCGTACTGCGCCCTGAATCGCGGGCATCGCGGGCGGCGATATCGGCGAGGACGGTCGTCATGGTAACTGGATCGCCCTTGGCAGCAAGTTCGGCATGGCGGCGTGCGGCACGCACTTCAGGGTTCGCGGTGACGAACAGCTTGGCCACGGCGTGCGGCGCGATCACCGTGCCGATATCCCGGCCATCGAGCACCGCGCCTCCGGGTTGCGCCGCGAAGGCGCGCTGGGTTTGGAGCAGCGCCGCGCGGACCGGCGGATGCGCCGACACGATGGACGCGCTCTGGGCGTTTTCACCGCTCATCAGGTCGGGGTCGTCGAGCAGCGACGGATCGAGGTGCTGCGCCGCCGCGGTTGCTGCCGCCACATCGGCCGGATCACCACCCGCCATTCGCACCGCCAGCCCGGTGGCGCGGTACAGCTTGCCGGTATCGAGGTGGGGCAGGCCGTAATGCCGCGCCAGCGCCCGGGCAATGGTGCCCTTGCCACTGGCCGCGGGTCCGTCGACGGCGATGATGATGGTCGGCATCCTTCAGGTCAGAACTGGAAATAGATGAACTGGCTGATCGGCCGCAGATAGACGATGATCAGCATGAGCATGACACTCCAGCCGATCAGCAGCGCCGGCGTGCTGGCGGCCGGCCAGCGGCTGCGTGCACCGGCGAGCGCGCGGCCGGCAAAAGGTGCTGCCACCGTCAGCCAGCATGAGCGCCGCCACCACATAGGTCGATTCGCGCAGACCCCGGCTGGTAATGTGCGCCACGTCGAACAGGTGCGACCAGACGGTGAAAGTATAGTCCAGCGACGGCGCCCGGAACGGAATCCAGCCGATCATCACCAGCGCCAGCGTGACGGCCCAGCCGATGACGGCGAGCGCCCGGCCCTGGAACGCCGCCAGGCGCGGCGCGATCAGCCTATGGCCCTGCACCAGCGCGGCGTGCCACAGCCCCCACAGCACGAAGGTCCAGGCGGCGCCGTGCCACAGCCCCATGATCGCCCAGGTGGTGAACAGTGCGAACATGGCGCTGTTGCGGCCGATCTGGCCTGTGCCATCGATGCCGATGCCGCCCGTCGACATCCGGTCCGCCACCTTCACCCCGGCCATCGGCAAATACACATAGTCGCGAATCCAGCTCGACAGCGAGATATGCCAGCGGCGCCAGAAGATCCGCGGGCTGACCGACAGATAGGGAAAGTGGAAGTTTTCGGGAAAGCGGATGCCCATCAGCAAGGCGACGCCGATGGCGATGTGCGAATAGCCCGAAAAGTCGAAATAGATCTGGAAACCGAACACGAAGCCCAGCGTCAGCGTATCGAGCGCGAACAGCTTGGTCGGGTCGGTCGCATAGGCATCGTTGACATAGCCGGCCAGATTGTCGGCGATGACGACTTTCAGGAACAGCCCGGCGGCGATGCGCATCAGCCCTTCGGCGATATCGGCCCAGGCGAAATCCGGGCGCTTGTCGAGCTGCCACAGCATTTCCCCGGCGCGCAAAATCGGCCCGGCGACAAGCTGCGGAAAAAAGATCACATAGTTGCAGAACAGGATGTAGCTCCGCACCGGCTTGATGTGGCCGCGGTAGACATCGATGATGTAGCTCATGGCGTGGAAGGTGTAGAAACTGACCCCGATCGGCAGGATGATGTTCCAGGTCGGCCGGTGGACCTCCACCCCGAGCAGGCTGCCAAGCCCGGCAAAGCTGTCGGCGAGGAAGTAGAAATATTTGAAGAAGACCAGCACCGACAGGTTGATGGCAACGCTCAGCGTCAGGAACAGGCGGCGTTTTCGCTCGCTCGTCGCATCAGCGATGATGATGCCGGAGAAATAGTCAAAGGTGATCGAGGCAAACAGCAGCAGCAGGAAATCGAACCGCCAGAAGCCGTAGAAGACGACGCCGGCACCCAGGATCAGCAACAGGCGCGGCTGGCGCGGCAACTGCCAGTAGAGCGGAATGACGATCGCGAGGAAGACGAAGAAGGTCAGGCTGTTGAAGATCATTTGGCCGCCCCGGTGGCAGCTTCGACCAAGGGGCGGATTCGCGCCGCAACGGCAATATGCCCCGGTTCCTGGAAGTGCATGAAGTCCAGTTCCGGCGCGCCGCCCAGGTTGGTCGACGCCTTGGTGCCCCACAATGGCCCCGGCACGATGGCGTCGATATCGATGAACTCGGCGCCGTGGCGGGCTGCCAGCGCGCGGGTTTCGGCCTTGAAGCGGGCATAATCGGCCGGGGCGTAAGGTGTTGTCACATCCTGCCGGATCGGCGGGATATAGGCGATGATGTGCGTGCCCGCGGCGGCAGCGTCGGCGAACATCGCATCGAGCGCCGCCATGTTGGCATCATAGCTGTCGGCGATGATCGGCCGGATCGATTGCGCCGTCACCCCGAAAATGGTGTTGCGCAGCCCATAGGCCTGGATCTCGATCTGGCCGCGCGCCTGTTCGCGCATGGTCTGGAACCCGCAACACGCCTCCAGAGCGGCGGTAATCGCGGCTTCGGACCGCGCCTGCAACGACGTGTCCTTGGCGGCAGCGCCGGTCGCGTCGGTTTCGGCCTTGGGCAGTTCGCCCAGGATGTGGCGCCCGGCCGGTACAGCGCGCAAAACCGTGTTGATTGCCGGGGTCAACGCCACCGGTTGCAGGATATCGCGCACCTTGCCTTCCCGCGTGTCGTCAAGGAACAGCGGCACCACCAGCACGTCGATGCGGCGCTGCTGTTTCTGCAACAGATAGGCGAGGTAGAATTCGGCGAAGCTGGCGTTGGGAAAGCTCATCGCCTGCACCTCGACACCGCGCGGCCGCTGGCTGCGCGCCAGGAGTACGGGCGCGGTCTCGTCGCTCGGCGCCGGCTGGTTGATGGCGTGCAGTTGCGAATTGCCCAGCCACAGCAGCTGGTGGGGCAGGGCGCGGGCCTTTGCCGGCCCCAGGCATTCGGGCGCTTCCGCCGGTGTGCCGCAGAAAATCTTGTCACCGTCATAGCGGCCATAAACGGATTTGGTCGCATCCCCCAGCGCCAGCGTTTCGAAATCCGGTGCGGTGCTGGCGACCCAATAGCCCAGCCCGAGCGCCAGGATCAGGCTGACGAGCACCAGCCAGATTGGCGCCGCCAGCCGGGACACAGCGGCAGCGCGGGTTGAGGTTTCGGCTTTCGGGCTGGCCAAGGGTGAAGGTTCCTGCAAAATCGCCGGCGCCGGCCGTCGGTGGCTGGCCTTTAGGTCAAGCGCGCCACTTTCGGCAACCACCTGTGTGGGGCATAATATTCCTGCATTGTGCAATGGCCGGTTGCGACAAATTCAGGCCTGCCCTAGCGTGACCGGATGGTGATGGCGGCTGAACCGCAAGGACTGTTCGTCTGCGTCGCCGGTACCCGGCCCGAAGCGGTAAAGCTCGCGCCCGTCATTCTGGCGCTCAGGGCCAATGGCCAACACTGCCGGATTATCGCCACCGGCCAGCACCGCGAACTTTTTCATGAAGCATTGAACGCGTTCGGTCTGGTGGCTGACGATGATCTTGCCATCATGCGCGCCGGCCAATCCCCGGCGGACGTTATTGGCACGCTCGTCCCGGCACTGGCGGCGCGGTTTGTTGAGCTGCGGCCGGCGGCCGTTATCGTCCAGGGCGATACTGCGACGGCGTTCGCCGGGGCCCAGGCGGCGGTCTACGCGCGCAGCCCGCTCGCCCATGTCGAGGCGGGGTTGCGGACCGGCCATGCCGAACCCTTCCCCGAGGAAATGCACCGCCGGGTGATTGCCCAGCTTGCCGACCTGCATTTCGCGCCGACCGCGCTCGCCGCCGCCGCGCTGCACCGGGAAGGGGTGGCGCCGCAGACCATCCATGTCACCGGCAACACCGGTATCGATGCGTTGCACCTGATGGCGGCGCGGCTGGCCGGCGATGCGGTGTTGCAGGCGGTGCTGGCGGCGCGCTTTGCCGGCATCGATGCACAGCGGCCGTTGCTGCTGGTCACCATCCACCGCCGCGAGAACCATGGCGATCGGCTGGCGTCGGTGCTGGCGGCGCTGGCGACGCTAGCGCAGGCGGCAGAGATCGTGCTGCCGGTCCACCCGCACCCCGCCATCGCCGGGCCGGTCAACGCCGTGCTCGGCGGCCTGGCCGGCGTGCATCTGCTGCCGCCGCTCGATTACCCGGCGTTCCTCTGGCTATTGCAGCGCGCGCGCCTGGTGCTCACCGATTCGGGCGGAGTGCAGGAGGAGGCGCCGGCGCTCGGCACCCCGGCGCTTGTGCTGCGCGACGTGACGGAACGCAGCGAGGGGATCGCCAGCGGCAATGCGCGGCTGGTCGGCACGGACACGGCGGCAATCGTCGCGGCGGTGGGGAAATTGCTCGGCGATGCTGCGGCACGGGGGCGGATGACGGCGGCGGCGCTGCCCTATGGCGCCGGGGATGCAGCGCGGCAGATTGTGGAGGTGATGCTGGCGCGGTTCGGGCGAGGGGCGACGGGTTAAGAGAGTGGGCTGATGGTGGCTGGACTTGGGACATTGTTGCCATTGTTGGCGTGGCAGCTAGACGGCAGTTTTTAGCAGAAGCAGACCTTCGCGCGCTTTTTTGATTTTGATCATTGAGCCGCTTAGGCTGGGCTGTATGCGGATGTGCGATCAGCATAAAAATCAGGATCGATTCCTCGTCTTGCCAGCAATTTGGGCGAACACCGAACGATGTATCCGGCAATGCCAGCACGAACTACCTGCTCACATTCCACATCCGGACTGAGTTTGAACCAGCGGGTACTTCCGGCGATAACTGGAGTGCTGACGTAGCCACCGCTGATTTTGGCACCCGGAAAGAAAAACGATGAAGAGCCCTCGCTCTTTTGGATCGTTCCTCCACGTCGAGGCGCGACGGCTTGAGCTTCGTCTACGACTTTTGTCGGTCTAGGAGCAGCGGATCGGAATCTTTCAAGACCATCATACTCGCTCGGTATCGGCAAGCGCAGGCGCGGATCTTCGAGCTCGAGTTGCAGCAGAGTGTGTCGGTCCTTACCAAAGTTGCAAAGGGCACACGTTACAACGACGTTCTCGACAGATGATTGTCCTCCGTGGCTGTGGGGTTCAACGTGATCGAATTGCAGCCAGAACGCCTGGAATCCCGAGTGCTGCTGGCTCGCAACGCGTGAGTTCCACGGCACGGCTTCAGGGTAAATGCTATGGGCGATCTTTCGGATGTCCGCATGCACGACTGGTAAGCCGCAGTATCTGCATCTGTAGCCATCACGGGCTAGAACCATCTGCCTCACATTTTTAGCGATGTTTCGATCTGGATAGCGATCTGCTCGGATAATCGTTCGAGTGTCGCCGGAAGGTCGCAGCGTCACCACATGTTTGGTCACGCCGACCCAGGCAGTGTTTAGCCACGTCCAGACGACAGGACAGTTCGCTAATTTAAAGTGTTCGGCGGCTTCAGAAGTGCCTCCCGCAAGATGGGCATCGATCGCATTTTGCAGCGCGCCATAGGCGTCGTAGAGTTCCGGAATCGGCTCCTTGATGCAAGTTCGCATACTCATCCTCCCAGAGATGTTGAAGCACCTAGTATCTTAATGAGCGGCTTCTTCTGTCTCCCGATAAACACCGAACGGTATATAGCTGGCCGGAGGAATCAACTGCGAAGCTCGATTTGAGCAGACTGATTGAAGCGTCCGGAATTGCCCGAAGTGGTCGTTTGAATTCGGGGCCGTGGACGGCGAGAGTTGAGTCGAAAACGGCAGACGCTCTCGTCGCAAACAGTACCAGATTTTCAGAAAGTCCTGAAAGTCACCCAGTTTGCTGTTGTCAACGCCGAAGATATATTTTCGCGCCGTGCGTCCTGCCGATACTCACGATGTCAAAGAGCGAAACGCTCGGCTTGATAACCAAATTGGTGATAAATGTCAAGTCGCGCGGGAGGCCGGCAACTGTCTCACCTCTCCCCGCCGGGGAGAGGTCGAGAGACGGCGTAGCTGGACCGGGAGATGGGCTTTTGTTGGCGCGTGGGTGACCCCTCACCCGGCTCGGCTGCGCCGAGTCCGACCTCTCCCGCAGGGGGAGAGGTGAAGGGGGGGTCAGTGGGCGCCTAGCGTTTGCATCATCGCGGTGAAGCCCGGGAAGCTTGTCGCGATCGGGCGCGAATCGTCGATGGTCACCGGGGTGCGGCTGTTGAGGCCGAGCACGGCGAAGCTCATCGCGATGCGGTGGTCGAGGTGGGCGGCGATGGTGGCGCCGCCGGGGACGGGGTCGCCGCCGGTGCCGGTGATGGTGATGCCGTCGGGCATCTCGGTGCACGGCACGCCGCACGCCGCCAGCCCGGCCGCCATCACGGCGATCCGGTCCGATTCCTTGACGCGCAGTTCGTCAAGGCCGGTGAAGCGGCTGGTCCCCTGCGCACAGGCCGCGGCGACGAACAGCACCGGATATTCGTCGATCATCGAGGCGGCCTCGTCGCCGGGCAGGTCGATGCCGGTCAGCGCCGAGTGGCGGACGCGCAGGTCGGCGACGGGTTCGCCGCCGACATCGCGGCGGTTGAGGATGGCGATGTCGCCGCCCATCGCCTGCAGCACTTTCACCAGGCCGGCGCGGGTGGGGTTCATGCCGACATTGGCGATGGTGACGTCCGACCCCGGCACGATCAGCGCGGCGACCATCGGGAAGGCGGCGGAGGAGGGGTCGCCGGGCACGGTGATGGTCTGCGGGCACAATTCGGCCTCGCCGGTGAGGGTGATGACGCGGCCCTGCGGCGATTCGGCGACGGTCAGGGTTGCGCCGAAGCCCGCGAGCATCCGCTCGCTATGGTCGCGCGTCGCGATCGGTTCGATGACCATGGTCTCGCCCGGCGTGTTGAGCGCGGCGAGCAGGATGGCCGACTTCACCTGCGCCGAGGCGACCGGCAGCGTGTAGCGCAGCGGCACCGCCGGGCAGCGGCCGGTCATCGTCAGCGGCAGCCGGCCGCCGGGGCTGGTGGCGAACGTAGCGCCCATCAGTGCCAGCGGCTCGGTGACCCGGCCCATGGGACGCTTCGACAGCGAGGCGTCGCCGATGAAGGTCGCGGTGATCGGGTGGCTGGCGACCAGCCCCATCAGCAGGCGGGTGGAGGTGCCGGAATTGCCCATGTCGAGCGCCGTCTGCGGTTGCAACAGCCCGCCGACGCCGACACCGTGGACGTGCCAGCGCTCGCCCCGGCGTTCGATCTCGGCCCCCATCGCCCGCATCGCGGCGGCAGTGGCGAGCACATCCTCCCCCTCCAGCAGGCCGGTGATGACGGTTTCGCCGACCGCCAGCGCGCCCAGCATCAGCGACCGGTGACTGATCGATTTGTCGCCCGGCACGGTGACGCTGCCGTGCAACGGCCCAGTCGCGACAAGGGTGAGCGGAACGGGTTGGGCTGCGGCATTCATGGCCTGCGCTTTGACAGCGGCGGCGGCGTGTGGCAATGCGCCAGCCTTTCCGGCGAGGCGCGTTTCCTGCTCCCCCGGTCACGGAGAATCCTGTGGTCAAGGCTGAATGGGGCACCAAGCGTGCCTGTCCCAAGTGCAACACCCGTTTTTATGACCTGACAAAGGACGAGCCGGTCACCTGCATCGCCTGCGGCTTTGCCTGGATGCCGGAACCGATGCTCAAGTCCAAGCAGACGACGCCGTTCGAACAGGCCAAGCCGGCGAATGCCGTGGAAGGTGCCGATGGCGCCGATGCGACCGACGAGGATCTGGATCTCGACGCCGCCGAGGAAGGCGATGCGCCCGATGTCGACCTGGGCGACGACGACGACCTGGGTACGGTCGTGGTCAGCGGCGAGGACGAGGAAGGCTGACGCCGAATTTCGGCAGAAAGCACTTGCGCGGGTCGGGGCTTTGTCCTAACTCGCCGCTCCTTCCCCGGTGCTGCCGGGGCAAGGTGATGGTTCGGGGGCGTTAGCTCAGCTGGGAGAGCGCTACGATGGCATTGTAGAGGTCAACGGTTCGATCCCGTTACGCTCCACCAACCGTCAGATACGAAAGGGCGCTACCCGCAAGGGTGGCGCCCTTTTCGTTTGCGCCGGCCCGGCTAGAGCCGAATCTGGTACTCGTCGTGGACAACGCGCGCCAGGTCATGGCCGCGTGTCGCCATCAGGCTGCGGATCTCGGCGATCTTCACATCGACGAGGAAGCGGTACCAAAGCCCCTGCAAGCCGTGGAAGGCCAGCCCCTGCCAGCCATCGAGAAAGCCGAGCAGGACGAAATAGCGGTAGAGGAAATACAGCAGCGGCCGCAGCCCGAGCGGCAGCCGCGCATAAAGATTGTCCTTCATCCAGCGCTTGCGCCGCGCCTGGCGGCCGATGGCGCCAACCGGATCGGCATTGCCCAGCGTCAGCAGGTCGATGGCCTCGCGGGTCGCATAGCCGTTGTGCTTGGCCGTCCACCAGCCGATCGAATTCAAATTGATGTCGGCGATCTCGCCGTCCAGTTGCGCGATGCCGCCTTCGACCAGCACATGTTCGTCCATCCAGCGGTTTTCGACCCGGCCGCGGCCGCTGCGCCACAGCCGCACCACCTGGGTGGGGTACATGCCGCCCCAGCGAATCTTGCGGCCGAGAAAGTGGATGGCGCGGTTGACCGTCACGCCAGCGATGGCAGGATCGGTGCGGGCGATGAAGTCGGTAATCTGCTGCGCGAGTTGCGGCGACACCACTTCGTCGGCGTCCAGCCGCATCGTCCAGTCGCTGCTGATGCCGATATGGTCGATCGCCCAGTTGAATTGCTGGGCGTAATTGGTCCATTCGTGGTGCACGACCTCGGCACCGGCGGCCGTGGCGAGCGCCTGGGTGCCGTCGCTGGAACCGCTGTCGACGACGATGATGCGCGCCTGCATCGCCGCCGCCGACGCAATGCAGCGCGCGATATGATTGGCTTCGTCCTGGGCCAGGATGATGACAGCCAGGCGGGCTGGAACAGCGGTCATGGCCGGCAGTACGACAGGAACAACAGGATCAACGCAGCCGCCGATCAACGCGCCGTGCGGGTGCTGGCCGCAGCAACGGCCGATCGCTGGCCGGCAGGAACGTCATGTGCTTGCACCTGTAAACCTTTTGCCCTGATCGCCGCACCGGTTGATCGGCTGCGACTGCGACGTGCCGTTTCCCATATTCCGCTTCCATCGCTGCGGTCAAGGTTTCATTTCCACCCTGTCATGCCGGCATCGACGAAATCCGGGGCGGCGTCGCCGCGCTGGCGACCGTGCAGCAGCCATTCGTAAAACCGGGCCATCTGCGCGCCGATGCGACCCCAACCAAATGTTGCCTGAGCATAGGCATGGCCGCGGCAGCCCAATTCGGCGCGTGCGGCCGGGTCCAGCCGCATCGCCTGCTGCAGCGCGGCGGCCAGGCTGGCGGGGTCGGCAGCGACGTGCCAGCCGCAGCGCTGGGCCGGCAGCGACTGCCACGGCGTGCCATGGCTGGCGATGACCGGCACCCCCTGCGCCAGCGCTTCGGCAACGGTGATGCCGAAATTTTCGGAAAAGCTCGGCAGGATGAACAGGTCGGCGGCGGCGAACAGCGCAGGCTTGTCGGCCTCGGCAACCGCGCCGCCGAGTTCGATGCGGCCCTGCAGCCCGGCAGCGGCAATGGCGGCGGCAACAACGGCCTCGTGGCCGGCTTCGTCCGGCCCGCGAATGACCAACGTCCAGTCGTCGAACGCGGGGTCGGCGGCGATGTGCGCCCAGGCGGCAACCAGGCCGGGCAGGTTCTTGACCGGATGCAGCCGCGACATGGCCAGCACGCGGCGGCTGTTGCGGCCGGCCAGCGCCGCGCGGTCGGGCAGCGTGGCCGGCATGGCGACCCCATTGGCGATGACGGCAACCGGTGGCCCCGGCAGCCGCGCCCGGATGCTGGCGAGTTCGGGCGCAGCGGTGGCGTGCAGCCCGGCAGCGGCGGTGAGCAAGCGCTGCTGATAGGCCGCCCAGGCGATGCGTTTGCGCCACGGCTTGTGGGCCAGCGCCCAGGGTTCGAGCATGCCGTGCGGGCTGATGACAAAGGGAATGCCCTGCCGCGCCGCCGCGCCGGTTGCCGCCATGTTGCCGGGGTGCCAGATGCCATTGTCATGGACGATGGTGCGCCCCGGCCGGTGCGCCGCCGCGATGGGCGCGGCAAAGCCATAGACGGGCACGCCGGCACGGCGGCTGATGGGCACCAGTTGCGTGGTGACCAGCGCCGGATCGGGCCGCAGCAGGCGCTGTTCGGCATGGCCGCGATCGCCGGCGAGCAACAGGGTGTCGGCGCCCCCGCGCGCCAGTGCCTCCGACAGCGAGCGCACCACGCGCGATGGCCCGCCATTGTCGATGCTGATGTCGGGAATGGTCTGGATGACCCGCAGCGCGGTCATGCCTGTGGCGCGGCAAGCCGCGGGGCCGGCTGTGCGGCCATCTGTTGGGCCCGTCCGCGCCGCCGCACGCCGCCGGCGCACAGCGCCACCATGCCGCCGGCCAGCGCATAGCACATGGTGATCGCCTGGAATGACCCCATGGTGATGACGAGGATCCCGGCCGCTGCCGGAATGACGGCACCCACGTCGCTGTTGGGCGGCGTGCTGCGGGCCGTCCGGATGGTCAGCCACAGATACCAGCCAAGGAACAGCGCCAGCCCGATGATGCCGATTTCGGAGATAAAGCGCAGATATTGCGTCTTGGCGACAAAGACATTGCCTTCGGCATAGAGCGCGAACAGCGGGTCGAGATAGGGCGTGGCGTAAAGATGGATGTTGCCCAGCCCGACGCCGGTAACGCCGGATTCCGGTGCGACCTTCAGATAGTCGATGATGGCAAGGTCGAAATCTTCCAGCGCGCCTTCGCTGCTCACCCTTTCGACGGTGCGTTCGGCGAGGATGTTGAGCACCGGGATGCCCGAAGCCTCCAGCCCGGCGACCAGCAGCAGCAGCGGCACCACCAGCGCGGTGGCCGTGCCGAGCAATTGCCGCCCCGACCGTGCCACCTTGATACCGAAGATCCAGCACGCCGGCAGCAGGGCAGCGCTGCCGATGACCCACAGGCCGATGGCGCTGGTCGAGAAGGTCGCCAGCAGGGTGAAGAACAGGAAGCCCCAGAGCAGCAACAGCCGCCCGCTACGCGGCGCGGGCGCCACCAGCGCATGGCTTTGCACCGCCATCATCGCGATGATGACGGCGACGCCAAGGTCGCGCGGCTCCCCGGCGAACGCGTTCATGCGGTAGATGTTGAGCGCTTCCAGGGCAAAGGCACCGCTGCGCGCTTCGGCATAGCCGCCGCCCAGCGCATTGCCGAAGGCGCCGATGGGGAGGGGGTTGCTGCCGGTGGCATACCAGCCCGCCAGTTGCAGCCAGCCGATGATGCCCAGCACCACGCAGCCGGCGATGAACAGCCGCCCCATTTTCGGCAGGTCATCGCGTTCCCGCAGCACCATCGGCACGATGACGACCGGGCTGATGGCGAACAGGAACAGCATGATCTGGATCACGGCGCGCACGGTCGGCCCGCGCAGCCCCTGGGTGATCACCTCGACCGGCGGCAGAAAGCCGATCTGGAGCAGCGACCACACGGTCGTATAAAGCGCAAACGCCGCAAAGATCGTCCCGCCGGCGATGCTCGGCGGCTTCAGCCCCGGCTGGGTCAGCCGCGCCGCCACCACCAACAGGATCGCCGCCATGGCGAGCTGATAGACGGTGATACGCAGGCCGATATCGATATCGAGACCGTTCCACGGCATGAAGAAGGCGGCGGTAAGCAGCGCCGCCCGGGTGTTCCACAGCGCCAGTGCCAGCATCGCTGCAAAGATCAGCAGGACCGCAAGGAACGCCATGGCGCTATCAGCCCTGCAATCGGGCGCGCACGCCTTCCAGCGTCGCTGTCGGGTCGGCCAGCCGCCGCGCCAGCACCCGCAACGGCCCGACCAGCCGATCGCTGGCGGCGGGAGGCCTGCCCAGCGCCTTGGCCCGGATCCGCGCGATATCGATCGCCATCTGCGCCGCCAGCCGCCCACTGCCGGTGATGGTGTCGCCGTACAGCCGGAACGCTCCCAGCTGGTCCGGCACATTGGCAAAGCGCGCGCCGGCCAGCGTCATGTCGACGAGCAGTTCGCCATCCCAGCTGGTGCGGTTGGCGATGTTGAAGCCGCCGGCGGCATCGAAGGCGCGGCGCCGGAACCAGTGCGCCTGCTGAACAAAGGTCATCGCGCCATGGCCGATATCGGCGAGGTTGAAGCGGCTGGTCTTCATCGAGCGCAGGGTTTCGCCATCGGCACCGATCATGACACCATTGCCGCAGATGGCGTCGAGTTCGGGTCGCGCCTGGAAATGCGCTGCGATGGCGGCCAGCGCGCCGGGCAACAGCAGGTCATCGGCATTGATATAGCCCAATATGTCGCCAGTCGCCGCCGCAAAGCCCTTGTTGAGCCCGTCTGCCGGCCCCTTGTCGGGATCGAGCAGCACCGCCGAAAGCTGTGGCCGATAGCATTCGATGATATCGCGGCTGCCGTCGGTGGAGCCCGGATCGACGATGATGTAGTCGAGATTGGCATAGCCCTGATCGAGGATCGACCGGATCGCTGCCTCCAGGAACCGTGCCTGGTTGAACGACAGGGTGACGATCGAAATGCGCGGCAGTGTCATGCGGCCCGCCGCCGCGGCACGACCAGCGCCAGCAAAACCCCGACCAGGGCGCCGAACAGCATGGCGACCGCCAGGATCGGCACCTGCCGCGGCGACGTCGGCACGGCGGACACGCTGGGCTTGCCAAAGCTTTCGGCGGCATAGGCTGCGGGGTTGCGCGCCAGCAACTGGCGCTGTTCCTGGTCGCTGAGCGTGACGAACAGCGCTTGGCGGTGGTCGGCCAGCGTCACCGATGGCAGCCGGCTGTTCAGATAGGCGATGTTGTTGCGCGTGCGCTGCAGCGTCCGTTCGCGCAGCCAGCCATCGACGGTGGCGTGCAGCCGCGCCAGCACCATCTGGCCGAGCGCGGGTTCGGCGCTGTCCATGCTGATGATGACGATGGGGGATTTGGGCGTCTGCGCCACTACCACGGTCTTGCTGATATAGGCTTGCAGCCGCGCCGCGTCAGGGGGCGTCCACGTCGTCACCGGGATGCCGATCAGATTGTAGATCCCGTTGCGAAGGGAGATGCCGAGGCCGTGCGGTGCCTGCCAGCGCCGCGTCCGCGCGTCCCATTCTTCGGCAAACACGCGGCGCATGAACACCGGGTCGCTGGCCAGCCGGTTCGCGACCTCGCGGGTGTAAAAGCCTTCGACATACAGCCGGAACGGCGTCACCGGGATCGCCTCCAGCGTGGCACCGGTCAGCGTGGCGAGGCTGGTCAGCGCGCCAAGGCTGCTCGATTCCTTTGCCGATGTGGGGGCCGGCGCGACCCGCAGCGCGATGGTATAGCGATATTCGGCGGTGCGCAGGTAGATGACGCTGCCGAGCAGGAACAGCGCGGTTACCGCCGCCACCAGCCACCAGCGCGACCGCAGGGTCGACCAGATGCCCGCCAGCCACAAACCGCCGGCACCGTCCGCCGTCCCGGCGCCATCTTCATTCGCTGCAACCGTCATTGCCATCCCGGGATCGTTACAAGGTCAGGCGTTGGCCACCTGTTGTCGACGTGTTGCACAGGCCTTGGCACAAAGCGTGGCGAGGGTCCATCGCGGCGCCGCTCAGCCGGCGCGTGCGGCGGCACCTTCGCACAGCGTGCGGACCAGGTCGCGGCCCCAGGTGCTCGCCGACCAGCCGGTGGCGGCCTTCAGGCGCTCGGTGTCGATGGCGTCGGCTGCCATGGCCGCTTGCGCCGGCGCGATCTGCACCATGTCGGCGGCGTCCGTCTTGAAATAGTCAAAGGCGTGGCGAACAAAATCGGCGGTCGTCAGGTGGTGGCCGCTGCCGATGGCCAGGTCGACCGGGCGGGCCATCGCCGCCAGCCGCGCCACCGCATCGACATATTCGGCGGTCCAGCCCCAGTCCATCGCGCCGGTTTCGGGGAGCATGAGCGATTGCGGCGTGCCATTGGCGGCACGATAGGCGGCGGTGGTGATCAGCGCGGGCAGGCTGTAAGCTGCGCCCAGCCGCGAATCATGGGCGTGCAGCACGGCGTTGACGGCAAGGCGGGACTGATCCCGCCTGAGCGCGGCGATGGCCTTGGCCTGCGCCAGCATGGCCGGGTGAGCGCGCAGCGCCGCAGCGTCGACGATGTGGCACAGCCGGGCGGTGGTGGCAGCGGCGAAGGTTTCGGCGACCAGCTCCGCCTGTGCGGGGCTGTTGACGGCATAAACGGTGGCGTCGGGCAGGCTGGCGGCGAGGCTGGGCGCGTCGGCCGCGGGAACAGGGTTGACGTCGCCGGTGATGCCGAGCGCGGCGAGGCCGTCGGCGCCGCTGTCATCCGGAACGGCGAAAATGGCGGCGCCGCGGGCGTGGAGCAGTCGGGCGAGATAGGCGCCGGTAGCGCTGTTGGCGCCGAGGATGAGGGCGTTGGGCATGGCTTTGCTCGTGGCAGGGATGGGGATAGGCGGCAAGGGGAGGGACGGTAAGTCAGGCTAGGCAGACAAGGCGGGAAGGAAGGGCATGGGCATAGCCCATGCTGGCGTCGGACGAGTTCGGTCGGCAAAGGGCCGACCGCCTCGCCGGCCGATCTTGCGCGTGTCGCGCTGGAGCTTCGCTCCATCGCCGCCGCGCGGCGATGGAGCGGGTGAAGGGAATCGAACCCTCGTCACTTGCTTGGGAAGCAAAAGCTCTGCCATTGAGCTACACCCGCATCGTATCCGCACCGAGCCTTGGGGGCCGTTGCCGCGACGAAAGCTGCCGTTGCCACGGTGCAGGGGCGTTGGTCAACGGATAAGCGGCAGCTCCGAAGCGCCGATCCTGTAAAAGTCCGGCTTGACCTTTGGCGGTTCGCGCGTCCTCCTGATGCGATGAACAAAGCCGAAAACGCCGCCGTGCTGATCGCCAACCGCGGCGAAATCGCGATTCGAATCGCAGCGACGCTGGCCGAGATGGGGCTGCGGTCGGTGGCAGTCCACTCGCAGGATGATGCCGATGCGCTGCATGTCCGCGCCTGTGGTGCTGCGGCGGCGCTGGCCGGCACCGGCCCGGCGGCCTATCTGGATGGCGCCGGCATCATCGCCGCGGCGCAGGCGCAAGGTTGCGGCGCCATCCATCCCGGCTATGGTTTCCTCAGCGAGAATGCCGGCTTTGCGCGGGCGTGTGCGGTGGCGGGGCTGGTGTTCATCGGTGCGGGCGCTGAAACGCTCGACCTGTTCGGCGACAAGGCGGCGGCGCGGGCCTTTGCCATGGACTGCGGCGTGGCGGTTCCCGATGGCGTGTCGGCCGGCGTCGATGCGGCGGCGCTGGCCGCGCTGCTGGCGCGCCTGGGCGATGGCGCCGGCGTGATGGTCAAGGCGGTGGCGAGCGGCGGCGGGCGCGGCATGCGGCGGGTGGCGGCGGGCGATGACCTGGCGGCGGCGCTGGCGCTGTGCGCGGCGGAGGCGCGGGCGTCGTTCAGCGACGACCGGCTGTATGCGGAACAGTATATTGCGGCGGCGCGGCATATCGAGGTGCAGGTGATCGGCGATGGTAGCGCCGTCTGCGTGCTGTCCGACCGCGATTGTTCGCTGCAACGGCGGCGGCAGAAGCTGGTGGAGTTCGCACCGGCACCGCATCTGGCGCCGGCGCTGCGCAGCGCGCTGTTCGATGCGGCGCGGCGGCTGGCACAGGCGGCGAAGCTGTCGGGGCTGGCGACGTTCGAGTTTCTGGTCACGGCGGACGGGGGTTTTGCCTTCATGGAGGCCAATCCGCGCCTGCAGGTCGAACATACGGTGACCGAGGAGGTACATGGCCTCGACCTTGTCGCCTTGCAGGTGCGGGTGGCGCTGGGCGCCAGCCTGGCCGAACTGGGGCTGGGCGACGGGCCGTTGCCGGTGCGCGGCGCGGCGGTGCAGGTGCGGATCAACCTGGAACAACTGGCCGCCGATGGCTCGGCGCGGCCGGCGGGCGGGGTCATCACCCGTTTCGATACACCGGCCGGGGCCGGTATCCGCGTTGATAGCGGCGTTGCGGTGGGCAGTGCCGCCAACCCGCGCTTCGATACGCTGGCGGCCAAGCTGGTGGTGCGCACCCCCGGGGCAGAGCTGGCGCCGCTGCTCTGCAAGGCGCGGCGGGCGCTGGCGGCGTTCCGCATCGACGGGATCGACAGCAATATCACCGCGATGCTGGCGCTGCTGGCGCGGCCCGAGGTGCTGGCGGGGGCGTTCGACACCGGCTTTGTCGATACCATCTTGCCGGAGATCGCGGCCGGGCTGGCGGTCGCGCCCGCCAGAACCGACGTGCCGGGGGATGCCATCCTCGCGCCGATCAGCGGCATCGTCGGCGAAATCGCGGTCGAACCGGGCGCGATGGTCGGCCGCGGCGCCATGCTGATGGTCATCGAGGCGATGAAGATGCTCAACCCGGTGGAGGCACCGGCGGGCGGTACGGTCGGGCGGCTGCTGGTGGCGGATGGCGACATGGTCGTCGAAGGCCAGCCGCTGGTGGCGTTCAGCGCAGGCGACGGCGCGCCGGACACGGCCGTTGCCGCGCTTGACCTGGAGGTCATCCCGGCGCCGCTGGCGGCGCTGTGGAACCGCAAGGCGATGCTCCACGATGCCGCCCGCCCCGATGCCGTGGCGCGGCGGCGGGCGCGCGGGCAGCGCACGGCGCGGGAAAATGTCGACGCGCTGTGCGACCCCGGCAGCTTTGTCGAAACCGGCGGGCTGGCAATCGCGGCGCAGCGGCGGCGGCGCGCGGTGGTCGACCTGGTGCGCGAAACGCCCGCCGATGGCCTGATCACCGGCTTTGCCAGCATCAATGGCGATAAGTTTGCGGCACCGCGCGCCCGGGCGGCGGTGCTGGCCTATGACTTCACCGTGCTCGCCGGCACGCAAGGCTATTACAACCACAAGAAGACCGACCGCATATTGCACGAGGCGAAGCGGCTCGGCTGCCCGGTGGTGCTGTTTGCCGAAGGTGGCGGCGGCCGGCCAGGGGACGTCGATGCGCCCGGCGTCGCCTCGCTCGATGTGCCGACCTTCGCCACCTTCGCTGGCCTGTCGGGCCGCGCGCCGCTGGTCGGGGTGGTGTCGGGCAAATGTTTCGCCGGCAATGCCGTGCTGCTGGGATGCTGCGACGTCATCATCGCGGCGCCCGACAGCAATATCGGCATGAGCGGGCCGGCGATGATCGAGGGCGCCGGGCTGGGCAGCGTGCGCGCCGACGAGATCGGGCCGTTCGGGGTGCAGTGGCGCAATGGCGTCATCGACATTGCGGTGGCGGACGAGGTGGAGGCGGCGGCCGTGGCGCGCCGGTATCTGGGCTATTTCCAGGGGCCGCTCGCCGATTGGGCGGCGGCGGACCAGCGGCCGTTGCGCTTTGCTATCCCCGATGACCCGCGCCGCGGCTACAAGATGCGCGAGATCATGGCGGTGCTGTGCGATGCCGGCAGCGTGCTGGAGCTGCGCGGCGGCTTTGGCGGCGCAGTCATCACGGCGCTAGCGCGGATCGAAGGGGTGGCGGTCGGCATCCTCGCCAATGATCCGGGGCGGCTGGCCGGCGCGATCGATGCCGATGCGGGGGACAAGGCGGCGCGGTTCATGCGGCTGTGCGATGCGTTCGGGTTGCCGTTGGTGTCGCTCGTCGACACGCCGGGGTTCATGGTCGGGCCGGAGGAGGAGGCAAGGGCGCAGGTGCGGCGCGCCTGCCGGATGCTGGTCGCCGGCGCGCGGCTGCGCACGCCCAACCTGGCCGTGTTCGTGCGGCGCGGCTTCGGGCTGGGGTCGCAGGCGATGGTCGGTGGCTCCTTCCACGCGCCACTGCTGACGCTGGCCTGGCCCACCGCGATGTTCGGCGCGATGGGGCTGGAAGGCGGCGTGCGGCTGGGCTTCAGCAAGGAGCTGGCGGCGGTGGCGGAAGGCCCGGCGCGCGATGCGCTGTTCGCCGAACTGCTGGGAAAGTCGCAAGCCGCAGGCTCGGCGGCGAACATGGCGTCGATGCTGGAGATCGACGATGTCATCGACCCGGCGGAAACGCGCGCGATATTGGCGCGCACGTTGCGCGCGCTGCCGCCGCCGGTGGCGGGCGACGCGGTGCCGTTCATCGATACCTGGTGAGGGGCGTCAGGGTCGTTGCAGAGCCTCCGGCGGCTGGGGCCGGTGGCCCCAGACCCCTTATGTGGGCTTGGTTCTAGACACTGAAATTGGTGCTTTGGGTGTTTTCAAAATGGGGTTTG